>DAIUFU010000007.1:0-6263 GCA_036844405.1 Burkholderiaceae bacterium
GGAAATGCCGATGCCGGTGCCGCCGTGGACGGTGTCGCAGTGGTTCAACACGGCCGCGCCGCTCACGCTCGAGAGCCTGCGCGGGCGCATCGTCGTCGTGCACGCTTTCCAGATGCTGTGCCCCGGCTGCGTCGCGCATGGGCTGCCGCAGGCGCAGGCGGTGCAGCGCCGCTTCGCCGGTGACGATCTGGTCGTCGTCGGCCTGCACACCGTCTTCGAGCACCATGAGGCGATGACGCCGGTGGCGCTGGCCGCCTTCCTGCACGAATACCGGATCGGTTTTCCGGTCGGCGTGGATGCGCCGTCGGCCGATGGCCGCGACATGCCGACGACGATGCGCGCCTGGGGCATGCGCGGCACGCCGACGCTGATCGTCATCGATCGCGCCGGCCGGCTGCGCTCGCATTCGTTCGGCCAGGTCGAGGACCTGTTGCTCGGCGCGCTGATCGGCCGCCTGCTCGCCGAACCGGCCGGGGAGACCACGGCGGGCCCGTCAGGCTGAACAGGCGTGTCGGGCGGCCTGTCGTCGTCAGCCCGCTTCGTCGCGGACCGCGACGATCCGGCCATCGACGACTTCGATCGTGCGGTCGCAGCGGCTGGCGAGGTCGGGATTGTGCGTGACGAAGAGCACGGCGGTGCCTTCCTCGCGGTTGACGCGGCGAAACAGCTCGAACACGGCATCGGCGCTGCGCGTATCGAGGTTTCCGGTGGGTTCGTCGGCGAGCAGCAGGGGCGGGTTCATTGCCAGCGCACGCGCGACCGCCACGCGCTGCTGCTGTCCGCCGGACAGGCGATTGGCCGGCCGATGGCGCCATTCGTGCAGACCGACCTCTTCGAGCAGGCGTCCGGCGCGGCGGAACATGGCTGCGTCGGCGTGGCCGGCAGCACCGAGCATCGGCAGGACGACGTTCTCGATGGCGCTGAAGGCCGACAGCAGGTGGTGATACTGGAAGACGAAACCGATGCTGTGCCCACGCAGGCGCGTGAGCGCGTCGTCGTCGAGCCGGGTCGTTTCCGCTCCGCACACCGACAGCGTTCCACTGCTCGGGCGATCGAGCAGACCGATGATGTTGAGCAGCGTGCTCTTGCCCGATCCGGACGGTCCCATGACGGCGCAGAATTCCCCGCGTCGCAGGATGAAGTCGATGCCGTGCAGCACTTCGGTTTCCACCGGCGTGCCGACGTTGAACGACTTGCGCACGGCGCGCAGTTCGACGACGGTGGGCGCCGGGCCGTCCGCCGATGCGCCGCTCCCGGACGCATGCGCACGTGCGGTGTCGTTGCCGGCGTCAGCCACGGATGGCCACCACCGGATCCAGACGCGAGGCGCGCAGCGCCGGCGCCACCGCCGAGGCCAGGCCGGTGAGCGTCGCCAGCACGAAGGTGATCACGAACAGCCACGGCTCGAACGCCAGCGGGAACAAGGGTGTCCCGTCGGCATTGCGGGCGAACTGCTGCCACAGGGTCAGCGCCAGGACTCCGAGCGCGGAACCGGCCAGCGATCCGGTCAGCCCGAGCAGCCCGCCCTGCAGCAGGAACATGCGCAGGATCTGGCCGCGCGAGATGCCCATGGCGCGCAGGATGCCGATCTCGCGCGAGCGCTGCACGACCGAGACCACGAGCACGCTGGCAATGCCGAAGGCCACCGACAGCGCGACGAAAAAGCGGATGACCGTGTTCGACGTCTGCTGGGCGTTGATCGCGGTGAAGAACTGCGCGTTGGTGCTGATCCAGCTGTCGGCCTGCACGCCGGTGGCGGCGGTGATGCGCTGCGCGATGCGCTCGGCCGCATAGACATCGTGCACGGTGATGTCGATGCCGGTGACGCCGCCGGGCAGCCCGAGCAGGCTTTGCGCCGTGTGCAGTGCCAGATAGGTCGTGCGCTGGTTGGCCCCCTTGTTGCCGAGATCGAAGATGCCGCTGACGGTCAGGGTGTTGCCGGCGCCCAGCGCCGAGGAGACGCGCAGCTTGTCACCCACGCCGACGCCCAGGTCGCTGGCCAGTTCGGTACCGATCAGGATGTCGGTCGTGCCCAGGCGGATCGAGCCGGCGACGATCTTGTCCGGAATGTCGACGATGCGGAAATAAGGCCCGGGGTCGATGCCGATGGCCGAGATCGCGCGACTGGCGCTGCCGCGCACGGCCAGCGCCGAACCGGCGGCCTGCGGGGTGACGACGTCGACTTCGGGCATGGCGCCGATCTGCGCGGCGATGGCCTGCCACTGATCGATGGATTTCAGGCGCTGCAGCGGCGGTTGCACGATCGGCGCGTACTGTACTCCCGGCACGCCCGGCAGGCTCGCCGGCGGGCCCGCCGACAGACCCGCCGCCCGCGGATCCGCCCCGGCGTCTCCGGTCGGCATGCGCTGGGGACGGGAGACCTCCTTGGGCGGCAGCAACTGGATGTGCGGCTGGGCGCTGAGCACGCGCCGGATGAAGTTCGACTGCAGGCCGCTGAGCAGGGCCGACATGAAGACGATGACGCCCACGCCGATGGCCACGCCGACGATGATGAAGCCGGTCTGCATGCGGCCCTCGCGCAGGAAGCGCAGTGCGACGATCCATTCGAACGGAGCCCAGCGCGCCAGTTGCGCCGGCTCCATTTCCCGGGCGCCGTCTGTCACCGCGACGGCGCCAGCCCGGATGGCCTGCCGTCGCCCGTGCGGGCCGCACGGGTGCGCACCCGCATGTCGGCGTCGATGCCCGGTGTCTCGTTGCGCACGACGAGATCGCCGCGCTGCAGTCCCTCGAGGACTTCGTACCAGCCGTCGCTGCGCAGGCCGATGACGACGGCCTGCCGGCGCGTGCGCCCGTCGACGACCTGCAGGACCCAGGGCGCACGGCTTTCGGGCTGATGCACCGTGTCCGCCGGCACCAGCAGAGCGTCGGCACGGCGGTTGACCTCGATGTCGACCGATACCGTCATGTCCTGGCGCAGGCCGGACGGCGGCTCGGGGACATCGAGCTTGACCTCGACGGCGCCGGTCTGCGCGTTCACGCCCGGATTGATGTACGTGAGGGTCGCCGCGAAGCGCTCGCGGGGCCAGGCATCGGCCGATGCGATCGCCTGCTGGCCGATCTCGAGCAGCGCGAGATTCTTCTCGTCGATCTGCACCACCAGTTGCGTCGTGCCGGCCGGCGACAGCGTCATCAGGATTCTGCCGGGCTGGACGATGTCGCCCCGCTCGACGTCGCGACCAATCAGCGTGCCGGCGACCGGCGCGGTGATCGTGGCCCAGGAAAACCGTACGCGGGCCGCATCCGCCGTGGCCCGCGCCTGCGCCAGCGCCGTTTCGGCCAGTGCGACCTCGCTGCCACCGGCCAGCGCCGATTCGAGCTGGCGGCGCGCCGCGCGCCACTGCGCATCGGCCAGTTCGACGTTCTTGCGTGCATCATCGAGCGCCGCCGCGCCGATGAAACCGCGGGCAAACAGTTCTTCGCTGCGGTGCTGCTGCGTACGCGCGTGATCGAGCGTCGTCTGCGCCTGGCGGACGTTCTGTTCGGCCACTGGCGCCTGGACCTCGTGCAACTGGCGCAGTTTCGCCCGCGCCTGCAGTACGGCGGTCTGCGCCTGCTGCAGGCTGGCGCGCAGTTCCCGTGCATCGAGTTCGATCAGGACTTCGCCGGCGCGCACCGTCTGGCCTTCGCTCACCGGTACCCGTTCGACCAGGCCGGTCAGTTGCGCGCCGATCTCGACGCGGTGTGGTGTCTGCACGCGGCCACTGGCGACGACCGACTGGACGAAGTCGCGCTGCACGACGGCGACAGCCGGAATGACGGGGCCGAACAGCAGACGCGGCAGCGCGAGCACCGCCACGGCGATCACGAGGATGCCGAACGCGATGCCCCATGAATGGCGGCGCAGCCACTTGCGGCGCGCCGTGGGTTCGCTCACCGCCCGACTCCGGGGGCGGCACGCGCGGCACGGCCATTTGCATGACCATCTGCGTAGCCATGCGTGCGGCCGATCTCCGGCGCCATGCCGCCGGCCAGCGGGCGGGACGGATTCAGGGGCAGATCAGTCGTCGGTGCGATGGTGGATACCCGGAAGACGAGGCGGGCTTGCGCGAACACTGGCTGGACGCCACGGTACCATTTTATCTTTCCATGCTCTTGCCGGGGGTCTCGTACCATGTCTGTTGCCCAGTCCGTTGCTGGCGGAAATCCGGAGCGCTTTCCCGCGTTCTTCGAGGACGCCCCGTTTCTTGACGTGCACGATCCGCTCGCCGAATTTCTCGGCGCCGTCGACGGCGGGAAGCTGCGCTACGGGTACGGGGACGTCGTGCGCATGGCGGGCCATTCCTGCCCGACGGTCGCCTCGGCATTCCTGATGACGCGCGCGGCCCTGCGCCACCTGTATGGTGACGCGTTGCCGCGCCGGGGCGAGATCGTCGTCGAGATGGCCGAAGCGCGTGATGCCGGTGTCACCGGCGTGATTGCCGGCGTGGCGACCTATGTCACCGGTGCGACCGAGGACAGCGGTTTTCCCGGCATCGGCGGCCGCTACAGGCGGCGCGAGCGCCTGTTCTTCAACCGGCCGCTCGGCTTCGGCGAGATGCGGTTTTCGCGGCTCGACCGGGACGGGCCGGCGGTCGAGGTCGCCGCCCATCTGCACCGGGTGCCTGGCGATCCGCGCGGCTCGATGCTGATGAGCATGTGCCTGCAGGGACAGGCCACCGAAGAGGATGCGAATGAATTCCGTGCACTCTGGCAGGATCGTGTGCGTCGCCTGCTGGTCGATCACGGCGACGATCCCGAGGTCATCGAGTTGCGCGAAGCGCCGCGCCCGAACCTGGGCGGGCATTGAAAACGTGTGAAGCAATCATCCACGGCCGATCGCTTCACACGTTCCGAGCGCAGTTGAAACCATCGAACCATCGGCCGCGCGCCGGCCCGGGCGGGCGCGCATGGCAGGCCGACCCGTCATGACCCGGTGGCCACACTGATTTTCACTGTCGATGGAAACCGGGCTTCCCACCGTTGCATTGATTGCCTGGCTCGGATTCGGGCTCGGGGCGGTGTTCGGTTTCGTCGGCAACAAGACGAATTTCTGCGCGATGGGTGCTGTCTCCGACATCGTCCACATGGGCGACTGGGTGCGCATGCGGATGTGGGTGCTGGCGATCGCGGTCGCCATGCTCGGCACCTGGTGGCTGCAGATCAACGGGCTGGTCGACACGCGCCGGTCGATGTACACGGTGCCCGACATCCTGTGGCTGTCGAATCTCGTCGGTGGTCTGCTCTTCGGCGCCGGCATGACGCTGGCTTCGGGCTGTACGAGCAAGACACTGATCCGCATCGGCGGCGGCAATCTGAAATCCCTGGTCGTCTTCATCGTGCTCGCCGTCTCGGCGTACATCACGATGCGCGGTCTGTTCGCCGTCTGGCGCGTAGAGACGCTCGATACGGTCGTCGTGCGCGTGCCGGCGACGCAGGATCTGTCCGCATTGCTGGCGGGTGCGTCGGGCTGGTCGACGGCGTTCGTCGAACGCTGGCTGCCGCCGTTGATCGCCGGCGGGCTGCTCGCTTTCGTGCTCGCCAACCGGCAGGGGCATTCGCTCGATCTGTGGCTGGGCGGCGTCGTGATCGGCCTGACGATCGTCGGCGGCTGGTACGTGACCGGTCATGTCGGCTTCATCGCCGAGGATCCGAACACGCTCGAGGAAGCCTTCGTCGGCACGCGCGGCAACCGTCCCGAGTCACTGTCGCTCGTGGCGCCGTTCGCCAACACGCTCGAATTGCTGATGTTCTGGTCCGATCGCAGCCTGCACGTGTCGTTCGGCATCGCCATCACGGTCGGCATCGTGGCCGGATCGCTGCTCTATGCGCTGATCACCCGCAGCTGGCGCGAAGAGAGCTTTCCGGACGCCAGCGATCTGAAGCGTCATCTGGCGGGTGCCGTGCTGATGGGCTTCGGCGGCGTCACTGCGCTGGGCTGCACGATCGGGCAGGGGCTGACCGGGGTGTCCACGCTGGCGGTCGGCTCGTTTCTCAGTTTCTTTTCGATCATTGCCGGCGCCGCGCTGACGATGAAGTTCCAGTATTGGCGGCTGATGCGCAAGGAATCATGAGCGAGCGCGGGACCGGCAATCCTGATCGGGTGAGCGCCAGACGATGCAGGTGACGAAACGGCTGCGCGTTCGCGGGCGCGTACAGGGTGTGGGATTCCGGGTGTCTCTCGTTGCCCGGGCGCGAGCGCAGGGTGTCGCCGGGTGGGTGCGCAACCGGCGCGACGGCAGTGTCGAGGCGCTGGTACGGGCATC
>DAIUFU010000007.1:6363-16721 GCA_036844405.1 Burkholderiaceae bacterium
GTCAGCCGTCCGAAGCCTGGTCAGGCATCCGCCGCAGACGGCTGCAGGGCGGCCTCGATCGCTTCGTCGACGCGTTCCAGCCAGACAAATTCGAGCCGCTCGCGTGCGTCGGCCGGAATGTCCTCGAAATCGCGCCGGTTGCGTGCCGGCAACAGCACGCGCGTGATGCCGGCCGCGGCGGCGGCCACCACTTTTTCCTTGATGCCGCCGACCGGCAGCACCAGGCCACGCAGACTGATCTCGCCGGTCATGGCCGTGTCGCTGCGCACCGTGCGCCCGGTCAGCAGCGACACGAGGGCCGTGAACATCGCCACCCCCGCGCTCGGGCCGTCCTTCGGTGTGGCGCCCGCCGGCACGTGGACGTGGATGTCGATCCGGCCGAGGCGCTCTTCGTCGATGCCGAAGTCGCGTGCGCGGTGCTTGACGATCGACAGCGCCGCCTGTGCGCTCTCGCGCATCACGTCGCCGAGCTGCCCGGTGAGGATCAGCGCGCCCTTGCCGGGGATGCTCGTCGCTTCGATGAACAGGATGTCGCCGCCGACTGGTGTCCAGGCCAGCCCGGTGGCCACGCCCGGCGTGCTGGTGCGCATCGCCACCTCGTTCTCGAAGCGCGGCGGGCCGAGAATCTCGACGATCTCTTCGGGTCCGATCTGCAGGCTCGTCGCCGAGCCCTCGGCAATGCGTACGGCGGCGTGGCGCAACACCCGGCCGACTTCGCGTTCGAGGCTGCGCACGCCGGCTTCGCGCGTGTAGTCGCGAATGATCCGGTGCATCGCATCGTCGTCCAGCGCGACCTGGGTGTCCCGCAGCCCGTTGGCTTCGAGCTGGCGTCGGATCAGATAGCGGCGCGCGATCTCGAACTTTTCGTTCTCGGTGTAGCTCGCCAGCGCGATGATCTCCATGCGGTCGCGCAGCGGTCCGGGAATCGTCTCGAGCATGTTGGCCGTGGCGATGAAGACGATCCGGCTCAGATCGAACGGCACGCCGAGATAGTTGTCGCGAAAGGTCGCGTTCTGTTCCGGGTCGAGCACCTCGAGCATGGCCGCCGACGGGTCGCCCTGGATGCCCCGGCCCATCTTGTCGATTTCGTCGAGCATGAGCACGCAGTCACGCGCCTTCACCTTGCGGATCGCCTGGATGATGTTGCCCGGCATCGAACCGATGTAAGTGCGCCGGTGGCCGCGGATTTCGGCCTCGTCGTGCACGCCGCCCAGGCTCACGCGGGCGAACGGCCGGTTCATCGCGCGGGCAATCGACTGTCCGAGCGAGGTCTTGCCGACTCCGGGCGGGCCGACGAAACACAGGATCGGCGCCTTGCCGTGCGGTGCGAGCTTGCGCACCGCGAGAAACTCGATGATGCGTTTCTTGATCTTTTCCAGGCCGAAATGGTCCTCGTCGAGCACGCGCCGGGCCGCTTCGATGTCGATCTCGCGCACCTCGGGTTCGGCCCAGGGCAGTTCGATCATCCAGTCGAGCCAGGTGCGCACCATGCCCGCTTCGGGTGCACCCTCGGGCATGCGCTCGTAACGGCGCAGTTCCTTGCGTGCCTGTTCCTCGGCCTCCGCCGGCATTTTCGCTTCTTCGATCGCCTTCGTGAGCTCTTCGACTTCCTGCGTCTTGCCGTCACCTTCGCCCAGCTCGCGCTGGATCGATGTCATCTGCTCACGCAGGACGGCCTGGCGCTGCCGCTCGTCGAAGCTCGCCTTGGTGCGCTGGCCGATCTCGTGCGTCAGCCGCATCACCTCGATGCGCCGCGCGAGCAGGGCCGAGACCTTGTCGATGCGCGCGCGCAGATCGATTGTCTCGAGCAGCTCCTGCTTCTCGTCGCGCGTGACGTCCAGATAGGCGGCCACGAGATCGGCGAGCACGCCCGGCGCACGCGCCGCATGCACGGCGGCGACGAGTTCCTGCGGGACCTGCGGCAGCAACTGCAGCGCTTCGACTGCCTGCTGCCGCAGATGCAGCATCCGTGCCTCGATTTCGGTGTCGACCTGTTCCGGGTCTTCGACCGGCGCAATCCGCGCCGCAAGAAACGGGTGCTCGCGCACGAACTCGACGACGCGAAAACGCTGCAGGCCCTGCACGACGATGTGATGACCGCCGTCCGGCACGTTGACGTAGCGCAGGATGTTGGCGGTGGTGCCCATCCGGTGCATGTCGATCGGCCCGGGCTGCGCGGTGTCGGCCTCGCGCTGCATCAGGATGCCGATCGGCCGTTCTTCGCGCAGCGCCTGCTGGGCCGCGAGGATCGAAGTCTCGCGGCCGATGGCGATGGGAAAGACCGTGCCCGGAAACAGGACGGTGTCGCGCACCGGGACGATGATCATGAATTCGGGCGGCAGCACGGGCAGTTCCGGCCCGGCGGCAGCCGGCGCCGTTTCCCGCTCCGGGATTCCGGACGCCTGTGCGCTCGGGTCTGTCGTGGATCCGGGCGCACCCGATTCCAGCTCACGCGGTTCGATCCGTTCCATGTCGCTCATGGCATTTTCTGCAGGTGGATGACGAGACAGCCGAGGTCACTCTCGACGTGCGCTGCGGCATAGTGCCCCGGCGGCAGCGGCACGCGGCGCTGGAAGCGGCCCTGCGGCAGTTCGAGGCGGTGGATGACCGCCGTTCCGAGTGATCGCGGCAGCGTGCGCCGACCGCTGACCACGAGGGTCGGGCCGTCGATCACCGCCTGCACGGCATCGGCTTCGACGCCGGGCAGTGCCACGTAGATCAGCACTTCGCGCTCGTTCTCAAGTACGTCGACCGGGGGCTCCCAGGTGGGCGTCGTCGCACGCATCGGCTGGAAGAAGCGGCTGTGCAGCCGTTCCACGCGATCGAGCGCCGCCAGTGCATCGGCCCACATCCATTCGGGGGAATCGTCGCTTTTTCTCATCGGCTCGACTGTCTCTGTGATGACCGGACACGGTCCGTCGGAAAAACATCTTCGGCCCCGTATCGTACGTCGACGGGCACGCCTGCGGGCCGGTGCACGTCAGGCCGTGTGCGCGACACGACCCGGATTCCTCCGCTCGCGCCGCTGCCGCGGGACCTGAAGACTCCTGATCATGATGGGGATCATTTTCACGGAAGCAAGCCGGTTCCAGAATCGCGCACGGTCGTTCGGTTCGTCTGTGGAAGCGGGCCGGGGCGCCTGATGAATGCGAATGATTCGTAGTAACATTGCGGCCCGGCATGCGGCCGCCCGGTGCGGGCATGTCCGCGGATGTCATCACGCATCGTTGCGATTCCACAAAAGGGAGTATTCATGCCGATTTCCATCAAGTGGCTGGCAGTAGCGGCGTTCGGCCTGTTCGGCGCACAGGCGGCCATGGCGGACATCACGATCTACAGCGGCCAGCACAAGGTGGGCACCGAAGCCGTTGCGAAGGCGTTCACCGAGGCCACCGGCATCAAGGTGACGATCAAGCTGGGTTCCAGCGAGCAGATGGCCGGACAACTGGTCGAGGAAGGTACGCGCACCCCGGCGGACGTTTTCTGGGCCGAACAGATTCCGCCGCAGCTCGCCCTGTCGGAGAAGGGCCTGCTGGCCAGGCTGCCGGCGGACGTGATTGCCGCCACCAGCGGGACCGGTTACGAATCGGTGCCCAGGGCGGTGGGCGCCGACTGGGTCGCCACCAGCGGGCGCGCGCGCGTGGTGGTCTACCGCCCCGATCTGATCGGCAAGGATGAACTGGCGCACTCGGTGCTCGACTACGCCACGTCGCAGTGGAAAGGCAAGGTCGGCTACGTGCCGACCTCGGGCGCCTTTCTGGAGCAGGTGATCGCCATTACCAAGCTTCGCAGCGCGGACGTGGCACTGGACTGGCTCCGGGGCCTGAAGGAAAACCAGAAGGCCTATGCGAAGAACGCCGTGGCCCTGTCGGCGGTCGAGCGCGGCGAGATTCCGCTGGCGCTGATCAACAACTACTACTGGGACAACATGGTGCGCGAGGCGGGCAGCGTGGACAAGGTCCGGAGCCGGCTGGCCTTCGTCGGGCACAAGGACCCGGGCGCGTTGATGACCTACGCAAGCATTTCGGTCCTGCAGCATTCCCGCCATCAGGACGAGGCGATGAAATTCGTCGGGTTCGTGGTCAGCCGGGAGGGCCAGCAGGTGTTTTCCAGCGTGCGCGCGGAGTATCCGCTGCGTGCCGACGTGACGTCTGCCTACCAGATGGTGCCGTACACGGAAATCGATCCGCCGGTCGTGTCCGCCAGCACCTTCGAGGACAAGCAGAACGCCACGCGACTGCTGGAGCGGGCCGGCCTGAAGTGAGCCGTGCAGCGGGAGCAGTCGTCGCCGGCCGGTGACGATGGCCCGACGGGAGCAGCCTTGCGACGATGAATGAGCAATCGGCCCGATATCCAGCCGTAGCGGTGCGCTCCTGGCGCCCGCTGATGCGGCGTGCCGGTGCACGGGCGTCGACGCGATCGCGCCGGCGCCAGACGCCGCCGCTGTGGCTGACGGCGCTGGTCGTGCTGATCAGCCTGCCGATGCTGATCCCGTTCGCCTACATCTTCATCCGCTCGTCGGATGTGGGCCTGCAGCGCGCGCTCGAACTCGTGTTTCGCGAGCGCGTCTGGATGCTCTTCGGCAACACCGTCTATCTGCTCGTGCTGGTAACCGCGCTGGCCGTGCTGCTCGGTGCCGGGGCGGCATTTCTGCTCGAGCGCTACAAGGTATGGGGCGCGTCGATCTGGCGCGTGACGTCGACGCTGCCGCTGTGCATTCCGGCCTTCGTCGCCAGTTACAGCTGGATCAGCCTGACCTTCCGGGTGGAGGGGCTGCCCGGGTCCGTGCTCGTGCTGACCATGACGTCGGCACCGCTGGCGTTTCTGCCGGTGTCGGCCGTCCTGCGGCGCATGGACCGTTCGCTGGAGGAAGTCAGCCTGTCGCTGGGCAAGAGCCGGGCGTTCACGTTCCGGCGCGTGATCTTTCCGCAGTTGCGCCCGGCGCTGGGCGACAGCTTCCTGCTGATCGCGCTGCACATGCTGATCGAGTTCGGCGCGGTCTCGATGCTCAATTACTCGACCTTCACGACGGCGATCTACCAGGAATACGACATGTCCTTCGACAATGCGTCGGCGGCGCTGCTGTCGCTGGTGCTGGTCGTGCTGTGCCTGATCGTCGTCGGCCTGGAGCTGATGTTCCGCGGCAGCGAGCGCCTGGTGCGCGGTGGCGCGGGCGTGTCCCGCCCGGCCGAAAAGCGACCGCTCACGCGCCCGCAGCAGGTGCTGGCGCAGTTGTTCTTCGGCACCATGTTCATTCTCGGGATCGGCGTGCCGGTCGCCATGGTCTGCTACTGGATCTATGTCGGGACGTCGCTGCAGAGCGCGTTCCACTGGATGCAGTTCTTCCGCTCGCTGGGCCTGTCGCTGGGCATTTCCTCGGGCGGCGCGCTGGTGTCGGTCCTGGCTGCCATGCCGCTGGTCTGGGTCGCGGTGCGCTACCGCAGCTGGCTGACGATCTGGGTCGAACGCCTGCCGTTTCTGCTGCACGCCGTCCCCGGCATCGTGATTGCGCTCGGGCTGACCTTCTTTTCGATCCGCTATGCCTACCCGATCTACCAGACCCTGGTGCCGGTGCTGATTGCCTATCTGATGCTGTATCTCCCGATGGCGCAGACGACGCTCGGCGCGTCGCTGCGCCTGGTGCCGACGCAGGTGGAAAACGTCGGGCGCTCGCTTGGCCGCTCAGACGCCTTCGTCTTTCGCACGCTGCTGGTGCCGGCGATCCTGCCGGGCGTGGCCGCGGCCTTCGCGCTGGTGTTCCTGAACCTGATGAAGGAGCTCACGGCGACCCTGGTGCTCACGCCCACGGCGGTGCAGACGATGGCGGTATCGGTCTGGGAACTGACGGCGGAAGGCGCCTATGCGGCCGTGGCGCCCTATGCGGTGGCGCTGATCCTTTTCTCCGGTGTACCGGTCTACATGCTGAAAAAATACGGCTTCAACTGATGACCGCCAACCTGCTCGAGTTGCGCGGCGTCCACAAGTATTTCGGCGATCTGCACGTTCTCAAGGGCATCAGCCTCGATCTCGCGGAAGGCGAGATCCTCTTTCTGGTCGGTCCGTCCGGTTGTGGCAAGACGACGCTGCTGCGGCTGATTGCCGGCTTCGAGGTGGCCGACAGCGGCTCCCTGCGCATTGCCGATCGCGTGATTTTCGACGACGACTGTTTCGTTCCGCCGCGCGACCGGCACCTGGGCTACGTGCTGCAGGAAGGGGTGCTGTTTCCGCACATGAGCGTGTATCACAACATCGCCTACGGACTGGGCAACGGCAAGGGCCGGCTCGCGGCCGAGCGCCGGCGCATCGAAGAGGTCATGGAGCTCACCGACATCAGCGAACTGGCCGAACGACGTCCACACGAGATCTCGGGCGGGCAGCAGCAGCGCGTTGCGCTGGCCCGGGCGCTGGCGCCCGAGCCCAGCATCATGCTGCTGGACGAACCGTTCAGCGCGCTCGACGAGCATCTGCGCGCACAGATCCGCAGCGACGTCATCGACATCCTGCGGCGCAGCCGCTCGTCGGCGATCATCGTCACGCACGATCGACACGAGGCGCTCAGCAGCGCCGACCGGATCGGCATCATGCTCGAGGGCCGGCTGATGCAGCTCGATGCTCCGAAGGACATGTACCGAAGCCCGTGCAACCCCGAGATCGCGCGCTTCCTGAGCGAACACAATCTGCTGGTGGATGCGCATCTGGCGGACGATTCACGGCATGCCACCAGCGCCGTCACCCGTCTGGTTCCGGTGCGCACCGTAAACTGCGGCTGCGGCACCTCGTTCGGCGACGGGCGCCGCGGCAAGCTGCTGATCCGCTCGGATCAGCTGGTTCTGGTCGCGCCCGATGCGCACGATGCGGTCATGACCGCCCGGATCCGCAACATCCAGTTTCACGGCAACCACAGCCAGCTGGATCTGGAAGCGGCCGAACAGACACAGCTCAGTCTCGACGTAGGCAGTGAACACGCCGATCTGCGGGTGGGCGAATCCGTTGGCCTGAAGCTTGCCGGCGAGGGGATTTTCTATACCTGAAGCCGGGTGAAGTCACCGGTTGCGCCCGGACTCCCGATGGGCAGGGAGGGCGCGGCTGATGACTTCACTCGTTCCTGGGTTCGCGCTCGTGACTGTCTGACGGCGTCGCCGTGGCCGGGTGTTCGAGCAGCAGTTCGCGCGCCGAATCATCGTATTCGTACAGTTCGGCATAGCGTCCCCACTCGATCGCGGCATCGAGTGTCTCGCGCGCGTACTGCTGCGTGAGGTGATCTTCCAGTTCGGCTTCGAAGCGGATGCGCGGCGCGCGTCCGTTCGGCCGTGCGCGCAACACGTCGCGGATGTGTCCGACGAGCGGAACATGACGCAGGACCTGCGTACGGAAGATCTCCTTGCGCTCCTGCGTGTCGGCATCGGCGTATTCGCGGCCCGGGTCGGCCAGCACGATGTCACCGTGAGCCACTTCGGCAAAGCCGAGCATGTGCAGGGTCTCCACCACCGGCAGCAGTTCGTCCAGTTCCAGATGCAGCGCGTGGGCGACCACCGGCAGGTCGGCGTTGCCGTCATAGGGGGCGGTGACGACGCTTTCGAGCAGGCCCGCCATTTCGCCGACCGGAACGTGGCGCAGATGGCGCGTGATCGGAGGCTCGCCGCCGCGGATATGCGTTGGCGCCCGTTTCGTCAGCAGGGCATAGATGTCTTCTACCGCCTGCTGGAACGGTGCCGACAGGCGATCGCGCGGATGCGGCAGATCGATCGGCACGTCGGCGGCAATTCGCCCGGGGTTGGCCGACAGCACGATCACCCGGTCGCACAGGAAAATTGCTTCCTCGATGTTGTGCGTCACGAGGATGATGGCGTCGATGCCCAGTTGCCGCTCGATCCACAATTCGAGGAAGTCGGTGCGCAGCGTCTCGGCGGTGAGCACGTCGAGCGCCGAGAACGCTTCATCCATCAGCAGCAGCTTCGGTTCGACCACCAGCGCGCGCGCAAAGCCGACGCGCTGCTGCATGCCACCCGAGAGCTCGCGCGGGTACGCACTCTCGAAGCCGTCCAGACCGATCAGGTCGATGGCCGCCAGCGCGCGCCGATGTGCCGCCTGCGCGTCGACGCCGAGTGCATGCAGGCCGAGCACGACGTTCTCGAGCACCGTGAGCCAGGGGAACAGCGCGAAGCTCTGGAACACCATCGCCACGCCCGCCGTCGGGCCGTCGACGGGACGGCCGTCGAACACGATTTCCCCCGCGCTGGGCGGGATCAATCCGGCGATCGTGCGCAGCAGGGTCGACTTGCCCGAGCCCGAACGCCCGAGCAGGCCGACGATCTCGCCCCGACGGATCTCGAGATCGATGTGATCGAGCACCAGGACTTCGCCGCTGGCCTTCGGAAAGCTCTTGCACAGTCGGGAGGCGCGCAGCAGTGGCGGATCGGTCTGCACCACTTCGGTGGACCGTGCCGGTGCGTCAGTCTGGGCTTGCATGGAATCTCCGGTGGCTGATCGGACGGCCAGGGGCTTTGCCCGCGCTCAGTCGAGGCGGAAGCGGCGCTCGGCGGCATCGTAGAGCGGACGCCACAACAGCCGGTTGAAGGCGACGACGAAGATCGCCATCATCGTCACGCCGAGCGCGATGCGCGGAAAATCGCCGGCTTCGGTATGCAGCGTGATGTACGCACCAAGCCCCTGGGCGACCAGGGTCCGGTCGCCCCAGTGCACGACCTCGGCGACGATGGTGGCATTCCAGGCTCCGCCCCAGGCGGTCAGTGCGCCGGTCACCGCGTAGGGGGCGATTCCGGGCAGCAGGATCCGGCGCCAGCGCTGCCAGCCGCGGATGCGCAGGTTGCGTGCGGCGTCGAGCAGATCCTGCGGGATCGTGCTGGCGCCGGCGATTGCATTGAACAGCACGTACCACTGCGCGCCGAGCACGATCAGCGGGCTGAGCCAGATTTCCGGGTTCAGATCCCAGCGCACGATCACGTAGACGACGAGCGGAAACAGCAGGTTGGCCGGAATCGCCGCAAGAAACTGGACGACCGGTTGCACGCGGGCGGTCCAGCGCGGGCGCAATCCGATGAGGATGCCGACCGGAACCCAGAGCACCGAACACAGGACGGTCAGGACCAGCACCCGCACCAGCGTGAGGCAGCCGAGCACGAATGCGTGCCACCATTCGGCCAGGCTCAGCGACACCAGGAACTGCGCGGCGAAGACGGTGCCGCCGACGGCAAGCGCGACGAGCGCGCCGCGATACAGCAGGGAACCGGCCAGCGCCGAGCGCTTCGGATCGCGCGGGCGCGACGGTTCGAGGCGGGCCAGGGTAACCGAGCGTACGCCCCGGGCCAGCCGTGCGCCGAGCGCCCGCAGCACCCGCGTGCGTCGCCAGGTCGAAAGCACCGCGCTGTGTGGTGCCTCGTCGCTGCGCCCGCCGCCGACGCGAAACTGGTCGGACCAGGCCACGAGCGGCCGGAACATGAACACGTCGTGCAGCGCGATGACGAACAGCATCGCCGCCAGCGCCAGGCCGATCGCGGCCAGATCCTGTTCGGCGATGGCCAGCGCCACGTACGAGCCGATGCCGGGCAGCGGAATCGTCCAGGCGCCCACGGCAATGGCCTCGGCGGCAACGATGAAGAACCAGCCGCCCGACATCGAGACCATCGCGTTCCACACGAGGCCCGGGGTGGCGAACGGCACGTCCAGGTGCCAGTAGCGCTGCCACGCCGACAGGCGCATCGAGCGCGCGGCATCGACCAGCTCGGCCGGCACGGTGCGCAGCGACTGGTAGAAGCTGAAGGTCATGTTCCAGACCTGGCCGGTGAAAATGGCGAAGATCGCCGCCAGTTCCGGGCCGAGCACCGAATCCGGGAACAGGCGCAGAAAGAGCACGACCGTGATCGAGAGGTAGCCGAGCACCGGCACCGACTGCAGGACGTCGAGCAGCGGCAGCAGGATCGAGCGTGCCCGCGCACTGCGCGCGGCCAGCGTGCCGACCGCCATCGAGAACAGGAGCGAGGCGACCAGCGCCACCAGCATGCGGATCGTCGTGCGCAGCGCGTATTCGGGCAGGCGTGCCGGATCGAGCGTGACCGGATCGGCTTCGAGTGCGACCAGAGGCGCCTGCATGTCGCGTGCGGCAATCACGATCAGCGCCAGGGTGCCCAGCGCGATCACTGCGGCCAGCAGATCCCAGCGGTTGGCACCGGTGCGCAGGGCAATGGGGAAGGCGTAGCGGCGTTGCATCGGTCCCGATTGTCGCAGGTCAACGAAACGCCGGGAATGCCGGCTGGTGCGGCCCGATCCGGGCAATAATCCCCCGATACGCCCCTTCAGGAGAATGCTGCATGAAATCGAAACTGCCGGTCGAGGAGTTC
>DAIUFU010000007.1:16731-32959 GCA_036844405.1 Burkholderiaceae bacterium
GTCACGGTGCCCGGGGATCTGTCGATCGACGAGGCGCGGCTGCTGATGCGCGAATACGACATACGCCATCTGCCGGTCCTGCGGGAGGACATCGTGGTGGGCATCGTCAGTGACCGGGATCTGCGTGTTGCGCAGGGGCTCGGCAGCGAGCACAAGCTCCAGATTCGTGTCGCCGACATCATGGCCAGCGATCCGGTCTCGGTCAACGCGTCGACGCCGCTGGACGAAGTCGCCTTCGAGATGTCGGCGCGCAAGATCGGCAGCGTGCTCGTGAACAAGGACAGCGGCGATTTTCTCGGCATCTTCACGGTCACCGACGCGCTGGACGCCCTGATCGAGATCGTGCGTACCGGTCGGTGAGAACGCGCAAGACGGTCAGCCGCCCGGACGTCGGGAGCCCGGGCCGGGCGTGGATGATGGCTGCACGGGGACTCTGACCCCATGCGCCGGACGCCGACGGGTCAGCCGGTCTCCTGCTGGCGGAATGCCGTGACGATGTCGGCACTGGCGCGCGGACGCACCAGACGGGCCAGCTCGCGGCCGTCGCGCAGGAAAATGAGCGTCGGCCAGAGCTTGACGCCGTAACTGCGGCCCAGTGGCCGCCCGCGGCCATCCTCGATCTTCAGATGACGCACGTCGTCGCGGCCGGCGAAGGCCTCGGCGAGCGCCGGCTGCATGCGTGCGCAGTGTCCGCACCAGGGCGCGCCGAATTCGAGCAGCGTGGCGCCGGGCAGCGAGCACACCTCTTCCAGCGAGGGTTCGTTTTCGGCGTATTCGCGCGTCATCGCCATGAGGAGCGTCTCCAGGTCGTGCATGCCCTTGCAGGCCGGAAATGCGGTTCACGCACGGCCGATCATAGCCATTCGGCGCGCAGCTGTGCGGCGGAACGCGGCGAGAGCAGCCCGGGGGCGATGTCGAACGTCGTGCGTGCGCCGCTTTCGCCGCGCCGTGCCAGGCGTGCCGCGGCCCGGGCGTGGGCGACCAGGACGCTGGCGGTGAATTCCGGGTTGCTGCCCAGGGTGAGGGAGAACTCCATCGTGTGCCGGTTCCGCTCTGCGGAATGGGTGACGGCCGGATCGTCCAGACCGGTCTCGCCGGTGCGGATGACGAAGCCGCCGTGCGGCATCTGCGAGTGGTCGCGGCGCAGCGTCGCCTCGTCGATGAAATTCACCGTCGTGTCGTAATCGGCGAAGTAATCGGGCATCGTGCGGATCGCCTGTTCGACGGCCTGCGCATCGGCGCCGTCCTCCAGCACCACCCAGCATTCGCGCGTGTGCTTCTCGCGCGTCGACAGCACCGGATCTTCGCCGCGACGCACGCGTTCGACCGCTTCGGCCACGGGGATCGTGTACTGGACGGCGGCCCGCACGCCGGGCACGCGCCGGATCGCGTCGGAATGGCCCTGGCTCAGGCCGCGTCCCCAGAAAGTCCAGGTGGAACCGCCGGGCAGGGCAGCTTCGCCGTACAGGCGCGCGAGCGAAAAAAGACCCGGATCCCAGCCGACCGCGATGATGGCGATCTTTCCGTTCGGGCGTGCGGCGGCGTCCATCGCGTCGAAATACCAGGGAATGCGTGCGTGCGTGTCGAAACTGTCGACGGTGTGGAAGCGGGCCGCGAGCTGCGGGCCGAGTTCGGGCAGGTCGCTCTTCGAGCCGCCGCAGACGATGAGCACGTCGATCCGGTCGGCGAAGCCGTCGAGTTCGGCAAGCCGGTGGACGGGCGCATCCGCCGCGAGCGGACGCACGCTGGCGGGATCGCGCCGCGTGAAGATTCCCGTGAGGGTCATGTCGTGATTGCGGCTGATCGCCGCCTCGACGCCGCGTCCGAGGTTGCCGTAGCCGGCAATGCCGATCCTGATGAGGGTGTCCATGATGGTGGTGTGTGCCTGCCGGGTGCGAATCGCGCGGATGCAGGCGAAGTTTGCGAGAAAGCGATTATGACGCGCTGGCCGCTGCGGGCCTGGTCTGCCGGACGCGGTTCCGCATGGCGCCGCGGTCTGGTCCGGACCGCGCGGCCGGCGCGGTCGACAATGCACCGGGGAAACCGCATTGGCGCTGTCGGCATCACGGCAAAAATCGCGCCCGCGTGGTGCAATCCGTGCATCACCGCGTTCACGGCTCCCATGACCGATTCTTCCTTTCCCTCTCTGGTCCCGACCGGCTGGCTGGCGGCGCACCTGGACGATCCGGCGCTGCGCATCTTCGATTGTTCGGTGACCTTCCTGCCGACGCCGACCGGCATGCGCATGGCCGCCGGGCGCGCCATCTGGGCCGAAGGGCACGTACCCGGAGCCGGCCTGATCGACATTGCCGGCGAACTGAGCGACCCTGATTCGTCGATGTCGCTGATGATGCCGCCGGCGGAGCAGTTTGCCGAGGCCATGGGTCGCGCTGGTGTCGGCCCGGGTACGCGCGTCGTGCTCTACGACACCGGCATGAATATCTGGGCGACCCGCGTCTGGTGGATGCTGCGTGCGATGGGCTTCGACGACGCGGCCGTGCTCGACGGCGGTTTTCGCCAGTGGATCAGCGAGGGCCGACCCCTGTCGGAGGAGGAATGTGTCTATCCGACGATGACATTCGAGGCGCATCCGCGCGCCGGTGTCTTCGTGAACAAGCAGGCGGTGCAGCAGGCGCTCGGCGACCCGGGGGTCTGTCTGATCAATGCGTTGCCCGAACATGATCACGCGGGCATGGTCAGTCGGGGCGGGCGCGCGGGCCACATCCCGGGCAGCGTCAACGTGCCGACCGGTTCACTGATCGACCCGGCTTCGGCGACCTATCTGCCCCTGGAGGCGCTGCGCGAAAAATTCCGTGCCGTTGGTGCGCTGGATGCCCGACAGGTGATCTGTTACTGCGCCGGCGGCATCACGGCGACCACCGATGCGTTCCATCTCGTGCGCCTCGGTGCGGAGAACGTGTCAGTCTACGACGCCTCGCTGGCCGAGTGGGCCACGGACCCGGACCTGCTGCTGACCACCGATTGACGCCGCTGCGGGCCGGGTTGGCCGGTGGCGGCGCTATCCGGGCCGGCGTCAATCCGCTGCGCGCTCCAGCGCGGCGAGCTGTTGCACGATCGGTTGCAGTGCCTGCTCGAGTTCGTCCCGGGACACCGTGCCGGACGCCTTGATCAGGATCCGGTTGGGCAGCAGCAGCGACAGATTCGCGCGGGTGCCGTCCTTGCGCCACGATTCCTTGTACGCGATGCCGTCCTTGCGGTAGACGCGTTCGACTTCCGTATCGGTTTCCTTCTCGGAGGTCGTTCGGGCCCAATCGGCCATGGCGATTGCAGCGCTGGGGGAGGCACCGGCATCTTCGATCGTCAGCTCCCGGTGCTTGTCGTCTTCCACGTAGGTCGCGTGTACCCTGGTCAGCTCGAAGCCCAGGATCTGCTCGGTCTTCGCCTCGATCGATGTGCGTTTCAGCCCGCCGAAAGTGTCCGGGACCGGCGCGCGCAACTGTTGCGCGGAGAAGGCGGCGCTGGCGCTGCTGCCCATGGCGGACTTGAGGAGATTGCCGACGGCCCTGGCGGCGGCTTCATCATCCTTGTCCTCTTTCGCCTGCTCCAGCTGCCGGCCGGCCTCTTCGATGCGTTTGCTGTCGATGGTGATGTCGGTGCCGGGGATGCGGATGTTGACCGAAGGCTCTCCGGACTGGCCGGTGATGACGGCCGCCGGATCGGAAACCGACCGCGGCGTGATCGCCATGTTCAGCAGGCTGATCACCAGACCCACGCCGATCGTGCAGACGACCAGCAGTGCCGTATAGCCCGTTGCGCGTTCCCGGGGCGCTTTCATCAGTACCGGGATGCCGGTGTAGACGAGGTAGATCGAATACAGACCCGCCAGCAGGCCGAGGATCGACAGGATCGGGAAAATGCTGAAGATCCCGCCGACCATGCCGGCGGTGGCGCCGTAGGCGATGAGCTTGAGCGCGCTGCCCATGTCCTGGCGCGCCTGAAAGCGCGGCGCCAGCGCGTTGGCGATCCAGGCCACGGCGTAGACCATCACGAGTGACAGGGCGTAGCTGATCACCATCGAGAAGATCCCGCTCGCGATCGGTACGCGGATGCGCATGCCGAAGCCGCTGACACCGATCAGGCTGGCGCCGATGAAGCCGGCAATGGCCGGGATCGCCGCCAGGATGAGCACCCAGTTCCGGTAGATCGTGGCCGGGCTGCCGTCCTCGCCGTCGATTTCCGGCCAGGTTTCTTTCGGGCGCAGCAGGATGTCCTGGACGCGTGTGAGGAATGCTTTTTGCTGACCGGAACGGGCGGGATCCGGGTGGTTGCTGTTCACCGGAGAGGCTCCTTGCGGGGTCGGGTTCGGGGAATGGCCGGAAAGGCGGAGGGGGAAGGGAAGAAAGACGGAAAGCGGCCGGGAGTGCCGCCGCTTACGGGCTACAGCGGGTCACCCGTGGCAGCCGATCGTCAGCGGGCCGGTTTCGTGCATTCCGCCTGAACGAAGCGGGCGTCGATGTCCGCGGTCATGCGTCCCTGCCCCGGGCGATCCATCTCGACCTTCGTGGTGTAGTGGCGGCGATCGTGCAAGGTGGTGCGGAACGTTCCCTTGCCCTGGAAATCATCGCCGCTGCAGGTCATCCGTCCGGTCCAGGTATTGCCCTTGCGCTGAATGTCCGTGTACTTGCATTCATCGTCGCCAACGCCGGCGGCGGCCAGATCGAACTCGGTGTCTTCCTTCGTCATGCAGATGCGGATCGAGCCGTCTCTCATCAGCCCTCCGCCGGTGCCGAGCATGCCCTGCATCTGCTGCTCGACCATCCGGCGCTGCTCGGGTGGAAGACTGTCCAGTTGCGCGCGCATCTGCGCCTGCATCTGCTTGAGTTGCTCGGCCATGCCCGGCTGACCGGCCTGCTGGAAGTCGTGCCGTACTTCCCACAGACCGGGATCGATCTCGCCGGCGGCAGCGGGAGCGGCGGTGAACAGACCAAACGCAACCAGTGCGCAAATGCGCTGCAGTTTCATGCGGATATCCTCCTTGTACCCGTAGACCGGATGAAGCCGCACGCGTGCGGCCCGTGTCGAAGCAGATGCGTCAGGACCCTTCGGGTCTCGTTTCGGCGGACGCAGCATGCCCTGTATTGGCTTGCCTGTCAGCACCGGGCTGGCCAGGTGGTTCGCCCCGGGGGCCGTGTGGATGCGCTCTGCGGAATCGCGGACCAGGCGACGGGGCCCGGCCCGCAGTGGGGTCGCAATCGATGGTGACCGACGGCTCAGCCTGCCGGATTCGCGCCGGGCGCCGTCAGCGCCACGGCCGCTTCGCTCGTCAGGAGCCGGAAGGTGAAGCTCTCTTCCAGGTAGAGCTCGACCTCGCTGGCCGAGTGGCCGAGATAGCCGATCGAGATGTCCTGGCCGAGATGCATGGTGAAGTCGCCGCCGCGCGTCGTCAGCACGAGGCCACCGGCGATGGCCGGCGCCCAGATGACGTCGCCGTCGACGAGCCGTCGGATGTGCTGCAGGATCGGATACCCGTCATCGCTGCTCTCGCTCAGCGTGGTGTAGGCGTCGGCGCCCAGCACGAGCTGGTACGGACCCTCCACCCCGGCCTGACGCAGCTGGTCGACCGCCTGCGCGATCACGATCGGATAGTCGTCGGCATCGTCAGGCAGCGACGAGGCCGGATTGCTGGCGCCGGGGCGGATGCCCTCGATGTCGGCGGCGGCGTAGCCGTCGAACACGGCCTGATCCTCGGCGAAGGCAAGCGTGCGAGCGGCTTCCTTCACCGGCCCCCAGTCCGAATCGAGCGAGCCGCGCTCGACGTCGTCGATCGCCTGACGATCGAGCCGGAACGGCACACGCAGTTCCACGAGCGTCCTGACCACGCGCCGGCTCGCCTGGATTCCTTCACCGGGGCTGTCGATGCGCTCGACGTGGCCGGTTCCGATCGCCGACAGTGCGTTTCCCTGCGGGTCCGGCAGGTCGACTACACGACGCGCCGCCAGATAGCGCTTGAGCGTGCGGGTGGCTTCGGCCTCGATCTCATCCCAGGCCGCAGCGGAAACGGGAGCCAGTTCTCGATGGAGATTGTTCATGACGGGTCTCTTGTCTTGAGGGAACCGATGCCCAGGGATCCGTCCCGCGCTGACGGCTGCGGCGACGAATCGGGCGTGTCCGGTACGGGGGCCGGCGTGGAGTCCGGTGCAAGGGGGGCGGTATCCGCCGATGCCGCAGCCGCCTCGAGCCAGGCGGCCGAAGGAACGAAGAACAGCGATCCGGTGACGGCACGGCTCACGTCGAGCAGCCGGTCGTAGTTGCCGGGAGGATCGCCGATGAACATGTTGTCGAGCATCCGCTCCATCCGTTCGGGCGAGCGCGCATAGCCGATGAAATACGTGCCGAATTCGCCGCGGGCGGGATCGCCGAACGGCATGTTGTGGCGCAGGATCTCGAGCTCTTCGCCGTCTTCCTCGATCGACGTCAGCACATTGTGGGCGTAGCTCGGTCTGACATCATCGTCCAGTTCGATGTCGGAGAACTTCTTCCGGCCGATGACGCCTTCCTGGACCTCGACCGGCAAGGCTTCCCATTTCTCGAGATCGTGCAGGTATTTCTGCACGATGACGTAGCTGCCACCGGCGAAGGCGGCATCCTCGTCGCCGATCACCGTTGCTTCCACCGCTTCGTGACCCGCGGGATTTTCCGTTCCGTCGACGAAGCCGAGCAGGTCGCGGCCATCGAAATAGCGGAAGCCCGACGTCGTGTCGGCTTCGGCGACGCCGTCCCCCAGGCGGGCAAGAATCCGTGTGGCCAGCTCGAAGCACAGATCCATGCGCGCCGCGCGGATGTGAAACAGCAGATCGGCCGGCGTCGACGGCGCAAGATGCACACCATGGATCTCGCGAAACGGATGCAGACCGGCCGGCCTGGGATCGCCGAAGAAGGCATCCCAGAGATCCGAGCCGATGCCGACGACACACGACAGCTCCGCTTCGGGCGCGCGGAAACCGAGCCCGCGCGCGAGCGCCGCCAGATCGCCGCACAGCTTGCGCACGGCGGACTGCGCCTGCGGCCCGGGCTCGAGCGTGACCACCAGGAAGATCGCAGCTTCACTGAGCCGCGCATGGATCGCTTGCGGTACTGCGGGTGTCACACCGTCCTCTCCATTCGACCTCGGGCGTCATTGTGGCCCAGATCGGGTTGATCTTTGTCGGGTTGGGCGGGATCTTCGCCTGTGGAGTCGGCATCTTGCCAGAAGTGGGGGTTGGGAGGGAGTGCCGTGTCGCATTCTTCCGTGTGGTTCCGTCGGTCAGCTCGACGCCGTGTCTCCGGGCAAACGAGTGCGTGTCGGTGGCGTAAAGCCTGCGGCTGACGACAGGGCCAGTCGATGGCACAACCAGCCGAAGCTCACGCGCTCCTGCTCCAGCAGCAGCCAGGGCTGGTACTGATCCTGTCTGAGGTCGTCATACACCGCCCGCTCCGAGGCAGTCAGGCGTGGCAGATCATGGCGCGCAGGCTCGGGTTCCTCGCCCCAGTAGGGACGATGCGCAAGCAGGGTTTCCCGGTCCATGAGGAAGGACGACACGCTGGCGAAGTAAGCACGCAACTGGTCAAGGATGGCGTAACCGTGGGTGTCGATGTCGCCCCAGTAGAGCAGTTGGCATCGATGCAGCCACGAAGCGCGCGCCAGTGCTTCCCAGCCATAACCGGCGCCGAAGACCACAATGGATCCCGCCACTTTCGGGAAGGCAAGGAAGTTGGTCTCGTTCTCGGTAATGAAAACCTGCTCGACGGGCAAGTCCAGTGCCGCGAAGCTGGTGGCGTCCAGCGTGATATCCGCCAGCGCGTCGGACAGGGTCTGGCAGCCCGGCAGGGCAGGCATCGCCGGGTCCAGCAGACGAAACCGGATCCGCACAGGCTTGTCCAGAAACCCGAAGCGGCGGGTGAACTGTGCGACGCCGGTCGCTCCGGTGTCGATGGCTCCCGGTGACAGTCCCATATCCAGCAGTTCGGTCAGTACGCCTCTGTTAGTCTCAATGAACTTGCTGTCCACTCCCGGTACATCGACCTGGCGCAGGTACACGCCAGGACGTGGATGCGCCTGTACCCAGGCGACGACGGCCAGCAGCCGCTCCCAGCGGTCGGCGTGGTCCAGCGCCTGAATCGGCCGTCGGGAAAGCCACCCGAGCAGCACAGGCTGTCTGACGACCGTCTGCTCCCACAAGGCCATGAAGTGCTGCGCCTGACGGGATCTGCCGATGAAGGCCAGGGCGTCTGGCAGGGTGTCGAGCCAGACGGCCGTAGGGAGACGCTGCCGTCCCTGGACCCGGTGGTTCCGTTCCCGCCATTCGATCCGGACCTGCGGAGTATCGGCGATGGTGCGCACCCAGTAGCGCACGGCCTCGAAGCGGTCGGTCAGGTCTGCAGCGCCGGGTGTCTTGAGATTCAGGCGTAGTGGCCAGGACATGGCGTCGGTGACCGTTGCACGCAGCAGGTCGCCGCGGTCCCACAGGCGTTTGACCCGTGCGCGGAGGTCCGCCGGCGTGGTCCAGGTCATGATGTCGCGGTGACGGTCGTGACCGTTCCGTCCGTCATATCCGATATCGTCTCTGCAGCCTTTTGCGCCCGATATTCCTCGATCGGGATGCAACGCAGACGCGAATCGCGCCCGTCTTCGTTGTGAACAAACCCCACACTGGAGACAAAGGGCTCGATGATGTGGATCTTCTGCAGCGGCGTGACGATCAGCAACTGGAGGTTGAGTTGCCCGAACAGGCGCAGACCGTACTGTGCCGACTCGTCCGACCCGCGCCCGAACGCTTCGTCGATCACCACGACGCGAAACGACCGCGAACGTACGGCACCCCATTCCAGTCCGAACTGATAGGCCAGGCTCGCGGCCAGCACCGTGTAGGCCAGTTTTTCCTTCTGACCACCTGACTTGCCGCCGGAGTCCGAGTAGTGCTCGTGCTCGGCACCGTCAGCGCGCCAGCGCTCGCTCGCTGAAAACAGGAACCAGTTGCGTACGTCGGTGACGCGGGCAGTCCAGCGCCGGTCGGCGTCCGAAAACCCTTCGCGGCCCCGGAAGCGGTCGATGATCGCCTTGACCTGCAGGAACCTGGCTTCCGAGTACTGTTCATCCGTCGCGCCGGTCATGTCCTCGGTACATGCGCGCAGATCCTGCTGAAAGTCGCGAACTTCGGCATCCGGGCTGGGCTGTGCCACCAGCCTGATGTATCGGCCAGGGTTGTAATCGATTGCCTGAAGCGACTGGTTGATGAACGCGACGCGTTCCTTGATCGTCTCCCGCTCGCGCGCCAGTCGGGCGTTGAAA
This sequence comes from Burkholderiaceae bacterium, assembly GCA_036844405.1. Lineage (GTDB taxonomy): Bacteria > Pseudomonadota > Gammaproteobacteria > Burkholderiales > Burkholderiaceae_E > Zeimonas. The sequence goes on from DAIUFU010000007.1 coordinate 26,021, forward strand.
CCGGCGATTTCGTTGATCGTGTTGACGTTGAGCAGTTCCTTGAACCGTGCTTCGAAGCGCGGAAGGTCATCGGTTTCCAGTCCGCCGAGCATCCGCCCGTATTCGGGCAACGCAGCCAGGCTCACATCCATTTCCAGCGTCTCGGCCTTGAACTCTTCCTTGAATTTGCGCATGGCGTCGACGATGCGTTCAGTCAGTCGCGCGAGGCGCTTGTCCTCCGCGTCGATGTGCTGCTGCAGCCACTGGCGCACTTCCTGTTCGCGGTTTTCGCAGGATTCAACCGTTAGCTGATGCTCGCCCAGGGCACGCTCGCGCCAGACGTTCAGCCGGTCGATCTGTGGCCCGGCCAGCGGCGCGCCATTCCAGATGTCTGCCATCTGGCTGCGCAGATCCTGCGCCGATGCGTGTCTGGTTGTGATCTCTGCGCGCTTGTCCCGAGCCGCGTCGCGCCTGTCTTCCGTAACCCCCAGGTCGTCCTGCGCCCTCTTGAGCTGACGACCGAGTTCCTGCAGTGTGTCCGATGCCGCTTCCAGTCCTGCCCGTTCCTCGACGAGTGCTGCAATCCGGCGGGCGTGACTCATCCAGTCGATGTCGGCAAAGCTCGTGAATTCTTCGAGCTTGCTGAGCGCCTCCAGTCGGCTCCGCAGTTCGTTGCGCGCCTGCTGGATCTCACTGATACGCTGCCCGAGGGTGGCCATGCCGGCTTCGAGGCGCTCTCGCCGGTCCCGCAAGGCACGCAGCTTGTCCGCATTGCTCCAGCCCAGTACATAATGGCTGCGGTCGTCGATGCGGCGGCGGTCATCTTTCTCGTGACGCCCGCTCGGGTCCTTGATCTGGCCAGCACGCGTGATGGCGCGCACCTCGCGAAGAAACTGCTCGCCCGTGTCGCAGCAGGCGACGTCGAAGCGTCGGTGCAGCTCCTGCTCCATCCATTCATAGTGCGGCGAATCCGGTTTGATCACCAGTTTCCGTACCAGCGACCGGGGATGCAGATCCGCGTCCCGGGCCGCCTTTCTCGGTCTCATGTGGAAGTACACCAGCCGGGCGTTCAGATGCTGGCGATCCACCCAGTCCGCAACGCTCCGGTAATGCGCGTCCGGGACCAGCAGCGCAAGGGCGAAGCCGCGCAACAGACGCTCGGCTGCGCCTTCCCAGTCGCGGTCATGTTCGCGCACCTGAACAAGTTCGCCCGCGAAAGGCAGTTCGTCTTCACGGATTTCCAGTGCCGCACACAGCGCATCGCGGATCCGCACCTGTACGGCGCCGATATTGCTCCTGCGCTGCTGGAGACTGCTGATTTCGTCCGACAGAGCGGTATGTTCTTCGCTGCTCTTGCGGAAGGCGAAGTCTTCCTCACGCTCACGGTTGTCCAGGTCGGCAATGCGTTCGCACAGCCCTTCGGCACGCTGGGCAATGCCCTGTTGCTGGACGAGAAAGCCGGCTTCATCGATGGGTGGCCTCTCATCGATTCGTGCCAGCAGTTCCCGGAAGCGCTCCGACTTCTTCTGGCGTGTTTCCCTGTCCTGTTCCAGACGGCGGATCTCTGCCGCCAGTTCCTCCAGCCGATCGCCGCCGTTGTCGCGCAAGGCCCGCTCCAGACGGCCGACTGCGACGCGTGCGCTCTCCCGCTGACCGTCCAGACGTTCGATCTGTGCATCGAGCCGGGCCATTTCCTGAGCCAGCAGGGCGATACGGCGGTCCAGCAATTCTCCCTTGAGGCGGGCGAAGTACGGACGCAACTGATCGCGGGCATCGCGCCAGTCCTGGATCTCGGCCAGAAGGGCCTGGTGACGTGCTCCGTCTCCGACCAGGGGCGTCAGCAGGTCTACCTGCCGCCTGGCCTTCAGGACGGCCTGATGCGCACGATCCAGATCGTCGAAGTGACGGATCAGCGCCTCGATGCGGCTGCCCACATCGAATGGTTCGAGCATGTGACTGCGCACGAAGTCGGTGAGATTTCCCACTGACTTCATCGAGACGGTCTGGTGGAACAGCTCCAGAGCCTGTTCGTGCTCGATGCCGAAGCGGCGACGGAACCAGGCGCCGTACGGCGGGAAGCTGTCGAAGAGCTCGCAGTCCGCACCGCGCAGTTTCCTGCGCAGGGTGGCGATGCTGCCGCCAAAGCCGCTGAAGTCGTCGGCAATCGCGAGTGCGCGCTCCGCAGCCACGAACAGACGGGCGGGCTGGCCCTGCGGATCCCTCAGCCAGAAGAACTGCGCCAGCGTAACGACCTGGTCATAGCCTTCGTTGCGGAACACACCGAGGATGACCGAGTAACTCGACGCATCGCGCAGCGCCACCGGCCGGGCGCTGCCCGTGACCTCGTTGCGCTCGCTCTTGTAGTGGCCCAGCACGTAGGAACGCAATGAGCGCTCGTGGGCATCCGCTCCAGCGGCCTTGTTGTAGGCCACGCGATGGGCCGGCACGAGCAGGGTCGTGATGGCATCGACCAGCGTGGACTTGCCGGAGCCGATATCGCCTGTGAGCAGGCTGTTGTGGCCGTCGGGTTCATAGCGCCAGACGCGGCCGCCAAAAGTGCCCCAGTTCAGCACCTCCAGTCGCTGCAGCCGAAATCCCGTCCGGCTGTCGTCACCCGCAAACTCCAGGCCGAGTGTTGCCGCTTCAGGCATTGCGCATCTCCTCGCCCGCTTCGTCCCTGCTGGCCGCCGCGGCAGATGTTCCGGCTGATGCGGCGGACAGTGTCGTGCGGTAGGCCTCCAGTCGTGCGTCAAATTCGGCCAGCCACTGTGCGTCGACAAAGGCCCTCAGAATGCGCCGTACCTCGAAGTGGCCCCTGTCCTGCATACCTGCGGAGACGGGCTTGAGTCGGCGCAGGAAACCCAGATCGACCACTTTGGCAATCGTCGCGTCCACCTGATCGATCAGTCGGGCCTCGTTCGTGCCATCGGGCAGGAACACCCGCATCAGCTCGGCGATTTCGTCGCGCGAGAGCACCAGCCGGGTATCGCCGCCGCCAGCGTCGAACTCGGCCATGCGCTTGCGCAACAGCGCCAGCATCAGGCTCACCGGGTAGGTCAGTGAACGACGGACGATGAGCCGTGGCATGCGGGGAACTCCCCCGGATTCGTCCGGATCCGGCCGGCTCTTCAGGAAGGCGTAGCCCTCAGCCTCATCCTGCACCAGATCGAGCAGCAAAACGGCAGCCTGTTCACGGACCCGTGCCTGCAGACGCAGCAGGCTCGCCCACATGCGCTCGTTGTCATCACGATAGAGCACGCCCTTGAGCAGATGCACCATCAGCTCTGACAGTTCGGGCACCGCCGTTCCGGCGCCGGGCGGGATCTGCCCGGAATCATCTTCATGCAGTGCGTCGTTCATCTTCCTGTTTCCCTGACGGCTCGGCTTTTCACCGCGTAAAGATCACGCGCGGCAGACACGCCTCGCGCGTGACGGCCTCGCCTGCCGCATTGCTCCCCAGCCAGCGGATGCGCTCGGTCACGGTCTCGTCGATGAGGGCACGCACACCGCCCGGAGTGCCCGGTGCATTGCCGGCGGTGCCGGCATGGGCCAGTTCCAGATAAGCGACCAGTTCAGCCAGACCATGATCCAGTGGTCGGGCATCCAGGAGTTCACGCAATGTGATCTGTGGCTGCCGGCTCAGTGCTCGCTGGATGGCTGACCGCAGCTGTGCCTTGTTCACGATGACCTGGTCGAACAGGCGACTGGTGTCGATGTCATCTTCACCAGCCACGAGCACCAGATCGGCCAGTGCCTGCGTCAGGCCGGGTTTGAACAGGGGCCGCTCCAGCGGCAGGGTGATGTCGGCGCCTGCTGCGTCGATATGCATCAGCTGACCGCCGGGCGCGGCATCGCGCAGGGCCAGTGCCTTGCTTTCGATGCCGTGCAGCAGATCCACGATGCGGCGGTTCTCCAGAAAGGTCCGATCGTCGAGGAAGCGGCGCAATTGCTGCGAGAGCATCGCCACCGTGCGTTGCGTGTGTTCCCCCGCTTCCAGCCAGTCGTGGTGCACGCGGCGGGTACGCGGTTCGGGGCGCAATGCCGCGACGGCGGGCAGTGCCAGGATCTGGTCCAGCCGTTCGGAGAGTTCCTCCTGGCGCTTTCCGGACATGAGGAAGTCCCAGAAGGCGCGGAAGCTGCGTCCCTGGTCGGAGTCGCCAATGGCGTCGCGCTCGCCCATGACCTCGTCGAGCAGCTCACCTTTGCCTCCCTCCCACAGCGCGATCTTCTCGCGTACCTTGCGGTCGAGCAGGCGGAAGTTCTGTTCCACTTCGCGGAAGTCGGCCAGCAGTTCGCGCGCCAGTTGCTGGAACTGCTGGAAACGGTCCCTGACTGCCGTATCGTCCAGCAGGGGCGCCTCGCCGGCCAGTACGCGCGTGATTTCGGCATCCAGTTCGTCACGCTTTCTGCGCAGGTCGGCAACCCGCCGGGCCGGATCGGTCTCGGTGCCGGCGCTGCTCTGCTCCAGCAGCGCGAACAGCGTCAACAGGCGCGACTCGGTGCCGACAAAGGGCCGCTCGGTCAGCGACAGCAGCCAGGCGATGGCTTTCTCCGTGGCCGGCGTCAGGTCGAACTGGGCCTCATCCGTGCCCGGTTTGTAGAACTTGCGCAGCCAGCCCTTGTCGGGCGCGGCCCAGTCGTTCAGGTACTCCAGCGCACTCTTCGGGTAGGTATCGGGTCCCGACAACTCGCGCACGGCGAACAGCTCATCCTCCAGTGCTTCCGCGAGATCGGCTTCGCTCATCACCCGGATGTTGGGTGTCACGAACACTCGATGCAGGAAGCTCGCCACCAGTGGCGCATGCGGTGAGGCCAGCAGGCGCCAGGCCGGGTGGCGCTCGCGCAGCGTGGCGAGGGTGTCATGATCAAGAGGCATCAGGGATCAGTCTGCATGCATGTGATCCGGTGCGTCCGTTTTGAGGATGAACCAGTGCTGGAGCCATTTACACCCAATTCTGCAGCGCCGGGTACCGCCCGGAGACCAATCGCCACATCCTTCGCAGTTCATGGACGTGATCGATCCGAGCCGATTCCGGCGGGCGATCGTCGCCGTCATTTTTCCGCGACCGCGAACGCGCGCAACCACGGATCAAGATGGGCGACATCAAAGGTTCGCGCCTCGAACATCTGGATTATTTCGGCGTGCATCTGCATCGGCGTACCCTTCAGGCGCCAGCCATTGATGCGCAGGAACACGTCGGCGGCGGCAAAGGCAATGCGTCTGTTGCCGTCCATGAAGGGATGGTTGACGGCAAGGCTCTCCAGCAACGCTGCCGCCTCGGCCACGATGTCCTCGTAATAGCCGGTATGCGGTCGAAACAAGGCCGATTCGAGTGCGCCAGGGTCGCGCACTCCTGGTGTGCCACCGTAGCGCTGCATCAGCACTGTGTGCATGCCCAGCACATCGGCAACGGTCAGATAATCGTGCGCCATGGCTCACTTGGCCAGTTCGCGATAGAGCCTGTCGAACTCGTCCAGGCTTGATGCGAACGCGCTCATTACGTGACGACGAGGACGTTCGTTCTGATGCCGGTCGATGTAGTCGCGCAGGGCTTCATCGAGCACCGTCTGGAACTGGCGCCCCTGGCTTTTTGCGATCTGGCGCAGTGCAGCCAGCACCTCGGGTGCAGCTTGTGAGGAAAATTTTTCGTGGACGCCAGCAGCCATACTGTTTCATCATGATTTATCTTGATATTTCATGATATCGCACGATGGGTCGTACCGTGGTCGGTTGCTGTTCCAGGTGTGACTGGCCAACCCGGTCGGTAATTGGAGTCATTTCGTGATCGGCGAACAGGAGCCTGAGCCTGACGGGCATATTGGAGCCGGGTTTGGGGCGTGCAATGATTCAGCGTCGCGATGGTGCGGGATGCCGGATGGACAAGTGTCATGGTCCGATTCCACGATAATTTACTACATTTGTGGTAAATTGATTGCACCGAAAACGCATCCCGGTCGGAGGCTCTGATGAGCACATCGACATCCATTCGCATCGACCAGACGCTGTACGACCAGGCCCGCAGCGAGGCGGCAAGCGAGCACCGCACCATTGCCGGGCAGATCGAGTACTGGGCCAGGGTCGGGCGGGCCGCACTGGACAATCCCGACCTGCCGGTGAGCTTCATTGCGGAATCGCTGGCCTCACTGTCCGAAGCGCGCGCGGAAGCCACTGACTTTGTGCCTCGGTCGCGCCGTGCATGAGCTACGGACTCAGGCAGACCCGGCGTTTTGCCCGTGCCTACAAGAAGCTGAACGACAACATCGCTGCCGATGTGGACGCGGCCACCGAGGTGGTGGCCGTCGACCCCACGGTGGGTGAGCGCAAAAAAGGTGATCTGGCCGACCTGCGGGTCTACAAATTCCGCAGCCAGAACCAGCTGTACCTGCTGGGCTACACCGTCGATGACAGCGTCCGGCTGGTGTACCTGGAGGCCGTTGGCCCCCACGAAAATTTCTACCGCGATTTCAAGCGTTCGTAGCTGACGGGTCGTGGTCTCCGGTCGGTCGTGCGCCAAGACAAGCGATCCGCCATGCGGCGAATGATGACCGTATTCACCGCACAAAATGCATCGATTAGCGCAGATCCAGCGAGAGCGCAGGGTGTACTACGACATCCTGGAGCGGACGCAGAAACGGTTGATGGACGTCACCGAATGGCTTGCGTGGTTCCTCGACGCTCTCCATCGCACCGTCGACCAGGCACAGCACACGCTCGATACCGTGCTGGCCAAAGCGCGGTTCTGGCAGCGCTGGGCAACCACGCCAATGAACGAGTGACAGGTGAGGCTGCTCGGTCGATTGCTGGATGGCTTCGAAGGCAAACTCACCAGCAGCAAGTGGGCGGCCATTGCCAGGTGCTCGCCGGACACGGCGCTGCGCGACCTGCTTGCGCGCGGCGTGCTGCGGAAATCCGATGCGGGCGGGCGCAGCACCAGCTACGAACTGAAATAGCAATGCAGC
>DAIUFU010000008.1:0-9173 GCA_036844405.1 Burkholderiaceae bacterium
GCGATCGATGGCTGCACGCGTTGTGATGGCCGGTTGTCCGTGACCGGGCGCCCGCTGCTGCAGGTCTTTGCCAACCGGCGCATGGCGGCGATGCTGCTGCTCGGTTTTGCCAGCGGCCTGCCGCTGGCGCTATCGGCCGGCACACTGCAGGCGTGGCTGACCGTCGAGGAACTGGATCTTTCGACGATCGGTTTCTTCGCGCTGGTCGGTCTGCCGTATACATTCAAGTTCGTCTGGGCGCCGCTGGCCGACCGCTTCGAGCCGCCGCTGCTCGGACGCCGGCGCGGCTGGCTGTTCGTGACGCAATGGCTGCTGGCCATCTCGTGCTTCGTCATGGCCGCATTCGATCCGCGCACGGCCGTACATGCCGTGGGCGCCTGCGCCGTGGCCATCGCCTTCCTGTCGGCGTCGCAGGACATCGTTTTCGATGCCTATCGCACCGATCTGCTGCCGGACGAGGAGCGTGGTGCCGGCGCTGCGGTTTCGGTGCTCGGCTATCGGCTGGCCATGCTGGTGTCCGGTGGCCTGGCGATGATTCTGGCCGATCAATGGCTCGGCTGGCCCGGCATGTTCCGCGCGATGGGGGTGCTTTTCGCCCTGCTGTCGCTGGTCACCCTGTGGGCGCCAAAGGTGCCGCCGGCGAACGGAAGTGCCAGCGACGTCCGGGCGGAACTGACCGGTTTTGTGGCCATGGTGGTCTCCGGCGCAGTCGCGTTCTGGCTGCTTCGCCAGCTGCCGTGGCAGTGGCTCGGCAGCGGACGCTTCGCTTCGCTGGCGGCCGACAGCATCGTCCTGGTGTGCACGCTCGTCATCGCCCTGCAGGCGGCACGCCAGGCCGGTTTCCCGTCGTTCGTCAAGCCCTGGGATGCCTTTTTCCGGCGCGAGCGGGCGCTGGCGCTGCTGGCAATGATCGTTCTGTACAAGCTCGGCGATGCTTTTGCCGGCAGCCTGTCGACGACCTTCCTGATCCGTGGCGCCGGATTCACGCCGACCGAAGTGGGCGCGGTCAACAAGATCCTCGGCCTGTCGGCCACGATCATCGGTGCGCTGGCCGGCGGCGCCTGGCTGGCGAAGCGTCCGTTGTATGCCTCGCTGATGCTCTTCGGCATTCTGCAGGCGGTCTCCAATTTCGGTTACTGGCTGCTGGCGATCCTGCCCAAGAGCTATGTCTGGATGGCGTCGGCCATTGGCGTCGAGAACCTGTGCGGCGGCATGGGCACGGCGGCATTCGTCGCCTTTCTGATGGCACTGACCGATCGGCGCTTTTCCGCCGCCCAGTATGCATTGCTGTCGGCGTTGTCCGCCGTCGGGCGGGTGTACGTCGGACCGGTGTCCGGTGTCTACGTCGAAGCCTTCGGCTGGCCGTCGTTTTTCATCTTTTCCGTGTTCGCGGCCCTTCCGGGGCTGGTGTTGCTGCGTCTGCTCCGGCGGCAGGTCGACACGCTCGAAGGCTTCCGCACCCCGGCTCGATGATCCTGTGTGGCAGGCGCAGGCGGTATTGCCGTATATCGCGCATGCGGGGCGGTCCGGGGGGCACCGTGCCGCCGCCGTGCCGCGTCGGCGCCTCCGGAAGCAGTGCATCCGGCCGCCGGTCGCATGCGTGCGCGAGCCATTGCGGTGCACAATCCGGGTTCTGACTCATTTTGGGGGCGTTGTGCTGTGAACGAAGTCTTTCTCTGTGATGGGGTACGTACACCGGTCGGCCGCTACGGCGGCGCCTTGTCGGCAGTGCGCACGGACGACCTGGCCGCGATCCCGCTCAAGGCACTGCTGGCACGCAATCCGGCCCTCGATCCGGCAGCCGTCGACGAAGTGATTTTCGGCTGTGCGAACCAGGCCGGCGAAGACAATCGCAACGTCGCGCGCATGGCGCTGCTGCTGGCCGGCTATCCGGTCAGCGTGCCCGGCGCCACCGTCAATCGCCTGTGCGGATCGGGCATGGACGCGATCGGCACCATTGCGCGCGCGATCCGTTGCGGCGAGATCGAGCTCGGGATTGCCGGCGGCGTCGAAAGCATGTCGCGTTCGCCCTTCGTGATTCCGAAGGCAGGCAGCGCGTTTTCGCGCAGCAGTGCGATCTACGACACGACGATCGGCTGGCGTTTCGTCAATCCCGAGATGAAGCGCCAATACGGGATCGACTCGATGCCCGAGACGGCCGAAAACGTTGCCGTCGAACACGGCATCTCGCGCGAGGACCAGGATGCGATGGCGCTGCGCAGCCAGCAGCGGGCCGCGCGTGCGCAGTCCGACGGTTATTTTGCCGAGGAGATCGTGGCGGTCACGATCCCGCAGCGCAAGGGGGATCCGCTCGTCGTCGACCGGGACGAACATCCGCGCGAGACGACGATCGAGGCGCTGGCGCGGCTGAAGCCGATCGTGCGCGCCGACGGGACGATCACGGCCGGCAACGCGTCCGGCGTGAACGATGGCGCAGCCGCGCTGATCCTCGCCTCCGAAGCCGCCGTGCGCCGGCACGGGCTGACACCCAGAGCCCGATTCACCGGCATGGCGACCGCCGGCGTCGCGCCGAGAGTGATGGGGATCGGGCCCGCGCCTGCGGTGCAGAAACTGCTGGCCCGTACCGGTCAGCAGATCGACGGCATGGACGTCATCGAACTGAACGAGGCTTTCGCTGCCCAGGGGCTGGCCGTGTTGCGCGCCCTCGGCGTGCCGGATGATGCGCCACATGTCAATCCGAACGGCGGCGCGATTGCGCTGGGACACCCGCTCGGCATGTCGGGAGCGCGCATCGTCCTGACCACCGTGCATCAGTTGCAACGCACGGGCGGGCAGCGCGGGCTGGCGACGATGTGCATCGGCGTCGGTCAGGGCATCGCGATGACCGTCGAGCGCGTCTGACGATTCGCCGACGTCGGTCAGCCGGACACTCTTGAAAAGCACCACGGGCGCCCGGATCTCCGGTTCGTGGCGCCCCGAAGTGCAGCAGCAAACCCTGCACCGGGACTGGAGAGGGCGCCTTTTTGCCCCAAGGGTGCAAGGAGAAAGAAATGACCCGACTGTCTTTATACGATCCGTTTGCCGATGTCTTCCCCGAGTTGTTCCGCGGCGTGTTCCAGCCGGCGACCCGCGATGGCGAGCATGCCAATGCGCTGGACATTCGTCTGGAAGTGAAGGAATCGGACGCCGGATACACGGTCCAGGCCGAGATGCCGGGCGTGAAGAAAGACGACATCCACGTCCAGATCGACGGCAACCGCGTTTCGATCAGTGCGGAAGTCAAGCGTGAATCGGAACAGAAGGAAGGCGAACGCGTATTGCGCAGCGAGCGCTATTACGGTTCCGTCGGACGCACGTTCCAGCTGGCCGCCGAGATCGACGAGGCCGCGGCGAACGCACGCTTCGAGGACGGTGTCCTCAATCTGACGCTGCCGAAGAAGGCTGCGCCCGCTTCGAAGCGGCTGCAGGTCAACTGACCGGCCCGTCGCGCCGGAGACGGCGTGACGGCAGTCATCCGGCGAACGGCCTGTCCGGTCAGGCAGGCCGTTCGCTGGTCTCGTATCCGGCTTCGGTAATCGCGCCTACGATGGCCGGCGCCGCCTGACCCGACTCGACCTCGACCGTGCCGGTGGCGAGATCCACTGCGACGCGAGCCTGCGGATCGAGTTCCTGCACCGCCTTGGTCACGGCCTTGACGCAGTGCCCGCAGGTCATTCCCTTGACGTCGAAAACAGTCTTCATGGCGTCGCATCGTCCGGTTCTTTTGGTGCCGCTCTTATAGCACATCGTTTCGGATGCAGAAGAGCCTGTCCGCTGCCTGGAATCCATGGGGAAGGCATGGTCACGCACGCAGGGCTTGATAAATTTCCTGTTTGATATCACATTGATAGATAATCATAAGCTATTCCAGAATCTGTCCCCGTGTCCGTCCCCGAATCTGTCCGTCTTTGCGCGGAAGATCGGGATGCCGACGCGGCCACCTGTGACGGTTCCTTAAGTCAATCCTAAGTGAGCTGGTTCAGGATAAGAACCAGTCTCATTTGTCAGGGGTCGACCCTGAGCATTCAAGGGAGTCTCGAGTGGAATCCTTGCCAGTACGATTCACGATCGAAGTGCCTGTGGAGCGCGCTGCCAGCCTGTTGCGCCGTGCGCTCGAGCGCGAAGATTTCGTCATTGCCGGGGAAGCGCAGCCCGAAGGCGAGAGCGCCGATGGGCGCGTCACCTCGATTGCGCTGTACGCCTGGCACGGTCCGACAATGCACGCGGCGTCGCGCGCCGATCGGCGTGTCGGTCTGTACATGCTGTGTGCGGTCACGATCCGGCGTGCCGGACAGAACGCCAGCGAGATCCAGGGCGTGTCGCCTACCCGGCTGGCCGGTGTCTGGGGCGGACGTCGTCTGGAGCAGCACGCGGTTGCCCAGCGGCAGCATTTCGAGCGCGCACTCAGTCGGCTCGAATTCGACTATGCACCCGCCGAAGTGGACAATGAGTCACTGCACTGCGAAGCGGCCTGACATGGCCTGACGCGCAGCCGGACACTGTCCGGCTGACGGCCCCGGGGCAGGAGCGGGCGGCGGATCGAACAAGACCGCCGCAGGCTCGCCACTCGGGGAGTACAGCGGCGCCCTGGTGGCGCCGCTCGTGCGTTCTGCGTCCTGTTTTTCTTATCCGTCGCGGCCGTCCAGGCGCGGCTGCGTGAGTACGCTGACGTATTTCACCAGATAGGCAACGAAGGCCAGGCTCCAGGCAGTCGCTGCCGCGGTCGTCCAGGGCAGGTACGGCAGGGCCGGGATCAGCATCGGCGCCAGCCGCAGGACGACAGCCAGGTGCACGAGTGCGAAGGCCGTTATTTCCGACTTGCCGGCTTTCATCGGGCGCGCCGTGTGACCCAGTGCGGTGCGCGTGATCATGCCGATGATCAGGCCGCCGATGACGCCGAGCGTCAGCGCATGCAGCGCTGCCGATTCCCCGACGACATCCAGCCGGCTCAGCGCGAGCAGCAGCAGTCCGATCGGCAGCCAGGCATACGAGAGATGCAGGATCCACAGGATCGGAGTATGGCGTGTCGCCCAGGGATTCCAGCCGATCAGCCGCGCCGCCTGCAGCATGGCGGCGAGCACGCAGACCGTTGCCGTGAGCGCGGCCGGTGACGGCAGCAGAACCAGCAGGAAGGCGAGAATTGTCACGGCCAGTGACGTCCAGTCGAGGCGGCGGTCGCGCCATTGACGAATGCCGCGCAGGGCGTTGGCCGTGAACGTGGGGATGACGCGTCCACCGATGACCGTGATCAGCACGAGCACGACGTAGACGAACAGATGCGCCGCCAGCAGCGGTGAAGCGTCGATCCGTCCGGACAGTGCCAGGTGAAACAGCGAATTGGCGATCAGGAACACGGTCAGGATCGCCAGCGTGAACAGATTGCGGTAATTGCGCGCCTTCAGCAGCACCGTGCCGAGCGCGATCATCGCTGCGATCAGAAACGCGGCATCGAACACCATCGCGACCGATGCCGGGCCAATGTAGTTGAAGATGCGCGCGCCCACCCACAAGGCGACCAGGCCCAGCAGTGGTGCGCCCCGCGGTGTTTCCACCCCGGTCCAGACGCGGCTCGCGGTCAGCAGGAAGCCGACGACGACGGCAAGCACGAAGCCGAATGTCATTTCGTGCGCGTGCCAGAGTATGGCCGGATAGGTCGCCGGTGGCGCCAGCACGCCGGCGAACTGTGCGATCCAGAGCGGAACCGCCAGCGCGGCCCAGATGGCCGCGAGCAGATAGAAAGGCCGGAATGCCAGTCGCAGGACAACGGAACGCTGCTGCTGCGGCGTGGCCGGTTCGGGTTCGAGCAAGGGGACGACACCGCCGGCGGAAACGGATTTCATCGATTGCACCCTCGGTTGAAAGATCTATTGATAATACATCTTGAAGGACGGCAGCATTTCCGCACGTTTCACGATCGCCGTCAAGAAATGTCCGGCCGAGGGGTCATTGGCCGGACATTTCGGGTCCACGCATCCCCGGCGAAGCGTCCCGCACGCTGGAAATCCGCGCGCCCGAAGCCATCCGGACGACCAACGTCCGGCGGATCCTTCCGGCGCGCAGACTTCCGCTGCGCGGTGACGGGTTGTGGCGTCTCCTTCCCCTTGTCAGTGTCGGCCGTGTCCGTGACCGGTCGTGTCCATGGTGCCGCCATGGTCGGCCGGGCGGGCCGTCAGCGCACGTACCGTGGCCTGCACGGTCACGTCGTCGCGCGTGCCGTCGTCACTTTCGATCGTCAGCGTCAGCGGGATCCGCTCTCCTTCCTGCAGCGGGGCCTTCAGATCGAGCAGCATCAGATGATATCCACCCGGCTTCAGGACGACCGCAGTGCCGGCCGGCAGGGCCAGCGACTCGATGGGGCGCATGCGCATGACATTGTCGACCATGGTCATTTCATGGATTTCGGCAATGCCGGCCACCGGGGTGTGCACGGCAACGAGTCGGGCCGGCGTGTCGGAGGTGATGGTCATGAAGGCACCGCTGGTGCGCTGTGCGCTGACCGTGGCGCGCGTCCAGGCGTCGTCGATTCTGGTGTCGGCGTGGACGCCGCCGGGCAGCGCCGCAGCCAGGCACCCGGCGATCAGGGTGGCGCACAGGCCGGCGCGGAATCGTCGGGCGGACGGGCCGTGAACGATGGGGCGGCGGCCCGAAGCCGGGAATCGGAAGGATGGCCGCGGTCCGGCCGAATGAGAGTGCTTGGTCATGATGATCTGGTGCTGTCCGGATGGGCCCGGATCGACGGCGGTACACGGCGCGGATGGCACAGGTGTGGCGCGTCGTCCAGGCGGAACCAGGCGGCGGAATCGTTCGACGAATTTTCCGTCAGCCTGTCGGGGAATCGGACGGGCCTTGCAGGCGCGACCGATGGCAAAAGACGTCAGCGGTTCTCAGGCCGTCGGAGGGGCACGCGCGGATGGCGAGCGCCGCCAGATCGTCGGCGGAACGTCGGTTGCCGTGTCGATCGCCGGCTGGTCTGGTGCGGCGGGCGTGGCCAGGGCCGGAAAGAAGGGGGCCAGCGGTGCGCTGTCGCTGCCGGTCGGCAGCAGGCACAATGGGCAGTGCGCAGCCGCCGGCAGCGGCTCCGGCGGGGCCGGGTCGCCGGTACGTGCCGGGTCGGCCACGGTATCGCCGTCGAAAGCGTGCGCCGAGCAGATCGTGCCGACCAGCAGATCCGGCGGACTGCCGGCAGCGCCGTGTCGTGCCGCGACGGACCAGGCAAAGGACGGAACCAGGGCCTGCAACAGGAATGCCAGGCAGGCGAGTGCGGCTGGCAGACGCCTGCCGGCCCGTGACTCCGGAAGCCTGCGTGTGCCGCCGAACCGGGTCCGGGTACGGAGATGCGACATGCTGGCGAAGATTATATCCATGGTTCGCCGTCGATGAGCGCTGCCGATTCCGGTTCAGTCGCGCTCGAGCGGTTCGGCGATGCTGCGCGTGACGATCGGCGGCTCCTTGCCGACGTGCAGTGCGAAACGTCGCTGCCGCAGCGCGATGTCGGAGACGGTGAAGCGATCGAAGCGGCGCAGGTGTTCGACCCAGTTCTCGTCGACGAAATACTCGATGAAGCGGTCGGGTTCGACGGTATCGCGAAACAGTTCCCAGGACAGTGCGCCGCCGCGCAGACGGCTGCGCCGCGTCTCCTGCATGATCTCGCGGAATTCGCCGACGCGGGCCGGATCGATCCGGTATTCGATCGTCGTCAGCACGGGGCCCGCCAGCGGCGGTACCGGCTCGTGCGTGACCGGTGCTTTCCACGATTGCGGCGTCAGGTCTTCCTCGACGCCGCCGTGGATCCGGTGGCGGCGCGTCAGCCACAGCAATCCGGTACCGACGGCGGCGGCCGCCGCGACGCTCACGCGCTCGTCGGTCCACGAGGCGAATTGCCCCCAGAAGGCCGCACCGAGGCCGGCTCCGCCCATCAGTGCGACCTGGTAGATCGACATGCCGCGCGCGCGTACCCAATCGGGCAGTGCCAGTTGCGCCGAGACCGACAGCGAGTTGGCTGCGATCAGCCAGGCGCCGCCGGCGAGAATCATCAGCGGAATCGCCAGCCACAGCGTGGGCGAGAACGCGACGCCGGCCATCGTGGCTGCCTGGACGAACGAGCCGTAGCGCAGCAGCTCGTCGCGCGTCGTCGTTGCACGAAAACGCGGCAGCACGAATGCCGAGGCGATGGCGCCGGCGCCCATTGCGGCCAGCAGAACGGTGAAGGTCATTGCCGAGCCATCGTCGATGCGCCGCGCGAGCAGGGGCAGCAGTGCAATCAGCGTCGTCGACTGGCTGAAGAAGATGATGACGTGCAGCAGCACCGAGCGCATGCGGTCCGACTGGCGCACATACTGGACGCCGACGCGGATCGCGCCAAGAAAACGCTCGCCGGGCAGTGCGCTGGTCTTCTTTTCGGTTTTCCAGCGCAGGATGACCAGTGCCGCAACCAGCGACAGCACGGCGTTGAGCACGAAGACGTATTCGGTACCGGCGCTGGCGATCAGCGCGCCGGCGGCGATCGGTCCGACGATGCGTGAGACATTCATCGCGACGCCGTTCAGGGCGAGCGCGGCCGGCAACTGCACCCGCGGCACGAGTCCGGGCACGATCGCCGAGTAGACCGGCCAGCGCATCGCCAGCCCGATGCCGTTCAGGAACACGAGCACGAGCAGCAGCACTGGGTCGATCGTGCCGGTCAGTGTCGCCAGGCACAGCAGGGTCGCCGTGCCGACGACCCAGAACTGTGTGATGACCAGGAAGCGGCGCCGGTCGAGGATGTCGGCCAGTGCGCCGCTGCCCAGGCCGAGGAGGAATACCGGCAGCGTCGCCGCCGTCTGTACCAGCGCGACCATAACCGGCGACGGCGTCAGGGTGCTCATCAGCCAGGCGGCAGCGACGTCGTTCATCCACATGCAGGTGTTCGCCGTCATCCAGACGGCCCACAACATGCGAAAGATCGGCAGGTTCAGCGGCGCCCAGGCCGTGGGCGACGGCACCGGTTGCAGGGGTGCTTCCGGGGGAGAGATCGGCAAAAGGGAATCTCCGCGGCAGATTCGTCAGGCGTGTGAGAGACAGGAATCGGTCGTGTCCGGGGCGGTGCGGCTCCGGGCGGGAACGAACCACGCCGCTGCCGGGCGCCCGCAGGCGGCCCGCCTGGCCGGCGCCGCACGATCAGCCGCGATTGTCGC
>DAIUFU010000008.1:9183-32387 GCA_036844405.1 Burkholderiaceae bacterium
GCGCGTCCGCACGCACGGCAGGACGGAGTTTCGGAAAACACGGTATCGTGTTTCCGGGTACGGCTCTGGTCAGGAGCAACCGACATTTCCGACTGACGCGGCCGTCGTGTGAATCGCCCGCCCGTTTCTTCGGGTGCGGCCAACCCTGGACCCCTTCGTCATGGCCGAATCCGATCGACGCAGACCCGACAGGCGTGGCGCCCTGTTTGCCTGGGGAACGAATGGCGTGAACCGGCGCCCGCCCGGCTCTGCGGGATCACCAGCGGGGGCGCCGAACGGAGCCGGCCGGCCGGGCGGCACCCAGGGCACGGGGCGCATGCCGTCGAACCGCACCTGGCTGTTGTTCGCCTTCCTGCTGCTCGCCAACTGGTTTCTCGTGCGTCTGCTCTTTCCGGCGCCGGGTGAAATGATCCCGTTGCCGTACACGGCGTTCAAGCAGGAAGTCGCCAAGGGCAATGTCGAGGCGATCTACAACCAGGGGCAGACGATCGAGGGCCGGCTGCAGTCGCCGATCACCTGGCCGCCGCCGGGCGAAGCCCTGCCGGTGGCTCCCGGCTCGACACGCGCGCAGCAGCGCCTGCAGCAGGAGCCGCGGACCTCCGATACCTTCACGACGGTGCTGCCGGCCTTCGTCGACAACGGTCTCGAAGCGTTTCTGATCGAGCACCGGGTCGAGATCAGCGCCGTGCCGATCCAGACCGGCAGCAGTCCGCTGGCGACGTTGCTGTTCGGTTTCGGCCCGGCGATCCTTTTCATCGTTTTCTACTTCTGGCTCATCCGGCGTGCCCAGCAGGGGATGGGCGGTGTGGGTGGCATGGGCGGCATGATGGGGATCGGCAAGAGCCGGGCCCGTCGCTACGATCAGGAGAGCGCGAAGAAAGTGACCTTCGACGACGTCGCCGGAATCGACGAAGCGGAAAACGAGCTCGTCGAGATCGTCGATTTCCTGAAGGATCCGCAGAAATACCAGCGGCTGGGCGGCACGGCGCCGAAAGGCGTGCTGCTGATCGGCGCGCCCGGCACCGGCAAGACGCTGCTGGCGCGCGCGGTGGCCGGCGAAGCGGGCGTGCCCTTCTTCTCGATGAGCGCGTCCGAGTTCGTCGAAATGATCGTCGGCGTGGGTGCCGCGCGTGTGCGCGATCTGTTCAAGCAGGCGCGCGAGCATGCACCGGCCATCATCTTCATCGACGAGCTCGACGCGATCGGGCGCGCGCGCGGCCAGATGGCCATCGGCGGCGCGAGCGAACAGGAGCAGACGCTGAACCAGATCCTCACCGAGATGGACGGTTTTTCCAGTCGCGAAGGGATCATCGTCCTGTCGGCGACCAACCAGCCGGACGTGCTCGACAAGGCGCTGCTGCGCCCGGGCCGCTTCGATCGGCACGTCGTCGTCAATCTGCCCGACCGGCGCGGGCGCGAGGCCATCCTGCAGGTGCACACGCGCAATGTCCCGCTGGCCGCCGACGTCGATCTGGCCGAACTCGGTGCCTCGACGCCGGGCCTGTCGGGCGCGGATCTGCGTAATCTGGTCAATGAGGCGGCCCTGCTGGCGGCGCGTCGCGATCTCGATGCGGTGCGTGCGAAGGACTTCATGGATGCGCTCGAAAAGATCGCGCTCGGCCCCGAACGGCCGATCCTGCTCAGCGACGCCGATCGCGAACGCATTGCGTATCACGAGAGCGGGCACGCGATCCTCGGGCTGGTGGTGCCGGGCGCCGATCCGGTGCACCGGGTGTCGATCGTGCCGCGCGGGCGGGCACTCGGCGTCACCTACCAGCGCCCCGAGGCCGATCGTTACAATTATCCCGAGGCGTATCTGCGCGCGCGCATCATCGGCATGCTCGGCGGGCGGGTGGCCGAGGAAGTGGTCTACGGCACGCGCACGACCGGCGCCGAGAACGATATCGAGCAGGCGACGCAACTGGCGCGCAACATGGTCACCCGCTGGGGCATGAGCGACCGGCTCGGCATGGTCCAGCTCGCGCCGCGCGAGAACCCGTATCTGGGCGGACCGGCGTACGGCGGCTTCGCCGGCGATCGCGCCGTCAGCGAGGAGACTGCGCGCGCCATCGATGCCGAAGTGCAGCGCATCATCGGCGAGAGCCATGAGGAGGCGACCCGCCTGTTGCACGCGCACCGCCGGGAGCTCGACGCGCTGGTCGCCGCGCTGATGGAGCGCGAGACGCTCGACGAGCAGGAAATCCTGACGGTGACCGGCCTGCCGGCGGCACCGCCCCTGGAGACCCGGCCGCTGACCAGGGCTGAAGACGACACCCGCGGCGCACGACAGGAAGTCGCACCCGACGCCGGCTGATTACTGGCGCGCGGCGAAAGATTCCCGCAGCTCGCCAGACAATCCCCGGGGCGCGCCGGACAGTCCCTGGGGTTCGCCAGCTAGTCCCTGGGGTGCGTCAGCGCGCGACCCGACACCGATGCCCGCGTCGCGGGTGGTACGCGATGGGTCTACCAGCTGTTGCGCAGTTCGCGCAGCCGGACGAAGACGGTTTCCGGATCGGGCGTGGCGGACAGCTCCGGAAACCGCTCCCGCAAGGCCGCCGCCACGCTGGTGCTGTCCAGACGCAGGAAAGTGTTCACGTCCTTTTCCTGCGCGATTGTCGTGACGATCGACTGCGCCGGATCCTGGCCGCTCACGCTGGCCAGCAGTTCGGCCGCTTTTGCATTGTCCGGCTCACAGGCGAGCGTGAATTTCAGATTGTTCTCGATGTAATCGTGTCCGGGATAGATGCGCGTGTTGTCCGGCAGTCGCGCCAGTTGCTGCACGAAGGTCTTGTACAGCTCGTGCGGATCGCCGCCGTTGTGGCAGTTGCCGGCCCCGGCATTGAACAGTGTGTCGCCGGAAAACAGGGCCGGCTCGTCCGTGTGCGAGCGCAGACAGACATGGCACATCGTGTGCCCAGGGGTGTCCAGGCATTCGAGTTCGACCGTGCGCCCGACCTTGATCACATCACCGGCTTGAACACCGCGATCCATGCCGGGAATGCTGGCGCCGGCCTTGTGATGGGCAATCACTTTGGCGCCCGTGGCCGCCACGACGGCGTCGTTGCCACCGGTGTGATCGGCGTGTTCGTGGGTGTTGAGGATCTGCGTGATCTCCCAGCCACGCTCTTTCGCCGTGGCCAGGCATTTTTCATGATCGAGCGGGTCGATGGCCAGCGCTTCGCCCGTTTCCGGGCAGGCGATCAGGTAGTTGAAGTTGCGCCAGGCATTGGCGGTCCAGATACGCTCGATCAACATGTCGGTTTTCCTTCGAAGTGGCAGTGCGGGGCATGCGGCGCGAGTTCGGCTGCAGTCGAAAACACTGCACCGGGTCGCGCCGGATGCGGGATTCGTGCCACGCCGTCGGTCGATGCACCAGGCACGCCGGCATGCAGCCGGTCACGACGGTGGTACCGGGCACGGCATGCAGTGATGCTACCCCGGTTGGGTCGGCAGCACCGTCCGCCCGGAACGGGAACCACGGCGTGCGCTCCCTCGTCTGGCCGGCTTTCGTCCGCGAGCCGGCGGGGCCGCCCGTTTCCGCACCGCCCCGTCGATGTGCCGGGCCCGCTTGATACACTTCAGACGTGGCATCGAGGAGCACCATGAGATCCGGCTTCGTCAGACCGGATCTGGTCGAGGCCAGCCCCGCATGGAATCAAACCGAATTTCTCTGGAGATCATCTGATGAAACAGGCGTATTTCGTGACCGGCACGGATCTGGAAGTCGGCAAGTCGCTGATCGCGACCGGGATGCTGCACACCGCGGCGCTGTCCTGGGACATGAAGGTTCTGGGGCTCAAGCCCGTCGTGGCCGGCAAGGGCGACGACATGGACCGGTTGATGGAGGCGAGCAACGTCGATGCTCCGCGCCGATATCTGAACCCCTACCACTTCGAAGAGCCGGTGGCGCCGAACATTGCGGCCAAGGGTGTCGGCAAGGTGATCGACCTCAACCACATCCAGCACTGCTTCGAGGAAGTGCGCACGATGGCCGATCTGGTCATCGTCGAAGGAATCGGCGGCTTCTGCGCGCCGCTCAACGATACCCAGACCCAGGCCGATCTGGCCGAACAGCTGGGTCTGCCGGTGATCCTGGTGGTCGGCCTGCGCCAGGGTTGCCTGAGCCACACACTGCTGACGGTCGAGGCCATCAAGGCGCGTGGATTGCCGATCTCCGGCTGGGTCGCCAACGAGATGGAACTCGACATGATGTGCATTTCGGAAACCGTCGGCACGCTCAAGGACTTCCTGGCGGACATCCCGCTGCTCGGTTTCATCCGCTACCAGGAAAAGCCGGACGGGAAGGCACTGGTCAAGCAGCTGGCAATGCCGGACTGATCGGAGTCGGGCACCCGGGCGGGAAATCCGTCCCGGGACCTGCGAGGCAACCGGTTATGGCCGGTCGCTTCGCAGGTGTCACTCGACCGTCACCGACTTGGCCAGGTTCCTCGGCTTGTCCACGTCGGTGCCACGGGCGAGTGCGACGTGATAGGCGAGCAGCTGCAGCGGAACGGTGTGCAGGATTGGCGACAGCAGACCGGCATGGCCGCCCAGGTTGATGATGTTGACGCCGTCGCTTGGTTCGATGCGGGCGTCCTGGTCGGCGAAGATGAAGAGTTCTCCGCCGCGCGCGCGCACTTCCTGCAGATTGGACTTGAGCTTTTCGATCAGGGTGTCGTTCGGTGCCACGGCGACGACCGGCATCTCGCGATCGACCAGCGCCAGCGGGCCGTGCTTGAGTTCGCCGGCGGCGTAGGCCTCGGCGTGGATGTAGGTGATTTCCTTGAGCTTGAGCGCACCTTCCTGCGCAATCGGATAGTGGATCCCGCGCCCGAGGAACAGTGCATGCTGCCTGGGTGCGAAACGGTTGGCCCAGTGGCGCACTGCCATCTCGCATTCGAGCACGCGGTTCAGGGCCGTCGGCAGATGACGCAATTGGGCCAGTAATTCGCTTTCCCGTTGTGCCGACAGTCGGCCCCGCAGACGCGCGAGTACCAGTGTGAGCACGAACAGGACGGTCAGCTGCGTCGTGAACGCCTTGGTCGACGCCACGCCGATTTCCGGGCCGGCGCGGGTCAGGAACCGCAGGCGACTCTGGCGCACCAGGGCCGATTCGGGCACGTTGCAGATGGCCAGTGAATCGCGCAGGCCGAGTGTCGTCGCATGCTGCAGCGCAGCCAGCGTATCGGCCGTTTCGCCGGACTGCGAGATCGTGATGACCAGCGTCTTCGGCAGGGCGACGGATTCCCGGTAGCGATATTCGCTGGCGATCTCGACGGAAACCGGGATGCCGGCAATCGCCTCCAGCCAGTATCTGGCCACCAGTCCGGCGTGATGGCTGGTGCCGCAGGCAAGGATCAGGATGTGCTGCGTGCGCTCCAGGATCTCCTGTGCGTCGACCCCGAACAGACCGGCTGATACCGAGCGGGCGTTGGTCAGGATCTCGAGCGTGTTGGCGATGGCGCCGGGCTGCTCGAAGATTTCCTTCTGCATGTAATGCTGATAATGACCCAGTTCGATCGAATCGGCCGACAGCCGGCTTTCGATGACGGCGCGCTCGACCGGACGGCTCTCACCATCGACGATCTCGTAGCCGTTCGTGTCGATGCGCACGACGTCGCCGTCCTCGAGATAGGCGACGTGCCGGGTGACCTGCAGCAGCGCCGACGTATCGGAGGCGAGGTAATGTTCGCCCGTGCCGATGCCCAGCAGCAGCGGAGAGCCCTTGCGCGCGCCGACCACCGTGTGCGGCTCGGCACGCTGGATCGCGGCGATGGCGTAAGTGCCCTCGAGTTCACGCACCGTATGCTGCACGGCCGCGAACAGCGTCTTCCCGTCGCGCAGATGACTGTGCAGCAGATGCGCGATCACTTCGGTGTCGGTATCGCTGGCGAACTCGTAGCCGGCGAGTTGCAGGCGTGCGCGCAGTGCCTCGTGATTCTCGACGATGCCGTTGTGCACGACCGAGACTTCGATATCGTCGCGCGCGGAAAAATGCGGATGGGCATTTCTTTCGCAGACGCCGCCGTGCGTCGCCCAGCGCGTGTGCGCGATGCCGGTCGGTGCCGACACGCCCGTCCGGTGCGTCTGCGTTTCGAGGTCCGCGACGCGTCCGACGGAACGGATGCGCTGCATCGTCCCGTCAAGAATGGCGATGCCGGCCGAATCGTAGCCGCGATACTCGAGCTTGCGCAGACCCTCGATGAGGATCGGCACGACGTTACGCTGCGCAACCGCTCCAACGATGCCACACATGGGTCCGATGAATCTCCCGTTGCTGGTTTCCCGGGCCCGAAGCGGGTTTCGGGCGAGAACGCCGGGCGGTGACGCCCGGCTTGATGCGTTCTCAGGCGGTCTGGGGTTTCGTGCGTGCCGGGCGGTGCCAGGTTTCCACTGTCGTCTGCCGTGTCCGCGACAGGGTCAGACGTTCGGCCGGCGCGTCGCGGGTCAGTGTCGTCCCGGCGCCAATGGTGGCTCCGCGTCCGACGCGAACCGGTGCGACGAGCTGACTGTCGCTGCCGATGAAGACGTCGTCTTCGACGATCGTCCGGTACTTGTTCACGCCATCGTAATTGCAGGTGATCGTTCCGGCGCCGATGTTTACGCGCGCGCCGATCTGTGCATCCCCGAGGTAGGCGAGGTGGTTCGCCTTCGACCCTGCGCCCATCTGCGTGTTCTTGACCTCGACGAAGTTGCCGACGTGTGTCTCCGCGCCGAGTTCGGCGCCCGGGCGCAGGCGCGCCAGCGGACCGACGCGGGCGCGTTCGCCGACACTGGCGCCATCGAGGCAGGAATGTGGAAAGATCCGTGCGCCCGCGGCGATCCGCGTCGAACGGATGGCGCAGTAGGGTCCGATCCAGACCCCGTCACCGAGTTCGACCTCGCCCTCGAAGACGCAGCCGACGTCGATGAAGACATCCTGTCCGCAGCGCAGTTCGCCACGCACGTCGATGCGTGCCGGATCGGCCAGTTGCACGCCTTCCTCCTCCATCAGGCGTTCGGCCTGCTGCAACTGGAACAGACGCTCGAGCCGGGCGAGCTGCCCCTTGCTGTTGACGCCGAGCGTCTCGCCGGCGTGGTCCGGGTGCACTGACGTGACGTCGACGGCGTCGCCGATGGCCTGCGCGACGATGTCGGTCAGGTAGTACTCGCCCTGTGCGTTGTCGTTGCGCAGGCCTGCGATCCAGCGCGCCAGCGCGGTCGTCGGCGCAACCAGGATGCCGGTGTTGATTTCACGGATGGTGCGTTCGCCTGCGTTGGCATCGCGCTCCTCGACGATCCGCACGATCCGGCCGGATTCGCGCACGATGCGTCCGTAGCCGGTCGGATCGTCGAGTTCGAGGGTGAGCAGTGCCAGACGGTCACGGCCGGCGGCCGTCTGGAGGCGCGTCAGCGTTTCCGGCCGGATCAGCGGCACGTCGCCGTACAGGACCAGGGTGGGCACTTCGGGATCGAGTTCCGGCAGCGCCTGTCGGACCGCATGTCCGGTGCCCAGTTGTGGTGCCTGCAGCACCCAGCGCAGATCGCTGCCCGGGACCGCCTGCGGCACGGATTCGCCGCCATGCCCGTAGACGACCGTGACCGAGCGCGGCGCCAGCGCGCGCGCGGTGTCGACGACGTGCTGCAGCAGCGGTTTGCCGGCGAGGGTGTGCAGGACCTTGGGAAGGGTCGAGCGCATCCGCTTGCCCATGCCGGCAGCCAGAATGACGATGTTCATTTTTCCCTTCGCTTCCCGTTGCCTGTCCGCAGATGTCGAGTCTGTCGGAAATATTGACACAGCTTTGGCGACTGTGCCGCTCCGACTGTCGCATGTGCGGCGCCGTCCGGGGTGGTCTTATCGCACATTCCTTTCGCCCACCGCATCCGGATGACCGGTTCCACCGGCGACGGCTGGCGCCAGCGAGCCGAAGACCATGCCGAAAATCGATGCGCCCAGGCCGATGAACTGTGGCGGAACGAGCGCCTCCGGGGCGGTGAACTCGGCGATTCCCCAGGCGACGAGTCCGAACACGATCGACATCATCGCCCCCTGCGGGGTCGAGCGGCGCCAGAACAGGCCGAAGGCCAGCGGCGTGAATGCCGCGACCAGCGTCACCTTGTACGCATTCTGCACCATCTGGAACATCGACGATTCGCTGTGCAGCGCAAACAGCATCACCGCCAGCGCGAAGATCACGAGCACCATGCGCAGCATCAGCAACATCTGCCGGTCGTCGATGCGCCCGCCCAGCAACGGGCGCAGAACGTTTTCCGTGAAGACCGCGGTCGGCGCCAGCAGGGCGCCACTGGCCGTCGACAGGATCGCCGACAGCAGCGCGCCGAAGAACATCACCTGAGCGAACATCGGCGTCTGGTTGAGAATCAGCTGCGGCAGGATCAGCTGGAAATCCAGGCTGTCGTCGGCCAGGATCGCATGCACCTTGTCGGGTTCGATGAGCAGCGCCGAGACGGCGATGAACATCGGCACGAAGGCGAAGAAGAGATAGAAGGTGCCGCCGATCAATGTGCCGCGTACGGCGATGTCCTCGTTCTTCGCCGAGGTCACCCGCTGGAACACGTCCTGCTGGGCAATCGAGCCGATCGCCATCGTCCCCCAGGCGGCGAGGAAGGCAATCCAGTCCTTCAGATTCGCTTTCGGCCAGAAATCGAGCTTGCCTTCGGCGGTTGCCACTTCCCATACGGCGCCGAAGCCACCGGCCATGTCAGCCAGCAACATCGCGATGTAGAGCAGGCCGACGATGATGATCGTCGTCTGGAACAGGTCGGTGAAGGCGACCGACCACATGCCGCCGAACAGCGTGTAGACGAGCACGATGCCGGCACCCATGATGATGCCCTGCGTGAGCGGGATCGAGCCGGCCGACAGGGTGTTGAAGACGATGCCGAGCGCGACCATCTGTGCCGATGTCCAGCCCAGGTACGACAGCGTGATGGCCACACCGGTGCCGATCTCGACGGTGCGGTTGTAGCGCTTGCGATAGAAGTCGCCGATCGTGAGCAGTTCCATCCGGTAGAACGGCCGGGCGAAGAAGAGCGCAACGATGATCAGGCAGAAGGCAGCGCCGAAAGGGTCGGCGACGATGCCGCCGAGGCCGTCGCGCAGGAAGGTCGACGAAACGCCCAGAACGGTTTCGGCGCCGAACCAGGTGGCGAATACCGTGGCCATGTTCATGTACAGCGGCAGGCTTCGTCCGGCGACGAGATAGTCGCGCGAGTTGCGCACCCGCTGTGCAGCGTACAGGCCGATCCCGACGGTCACGGCCAGGTAGATCATGACGAGAGTGGTCAGCATCGGCGGACGGTGAAGATTCGCGCAGCAGCGGAAGATTCCGGCAGACAACGGTCGCCGGGAAGCCGGAGGACGGATCGGCGCACTGTCGGAACGCCTGGACTCCCGAGGTCAGGGAGAATCGAAAAGCGCGACAGATTAGCTGATTTCCCGGCTCCTGTGCAGGCGCCGCCCGCCGTTGGACAGGTGTGTGCAGTTGATGCATCGCTGCCGGTCAGCGAACGCGCGGGCCGCACGCCGGACAGGGACGGGCCCGGGCCGTCCGGACGCCGTTTTCAGCGCATCAGGCCGATCACGCCGAGGATGGCGATCAGCACGGCGAGCAGTGCGAGCCAGCGCCGGATCGCGCGCTGTTCGCGGACAAGACGATCGATCGCGTGCGCCATGGGTTCGCGCTCCTGGGCCGCCTGGCGCTGCAATGCCTGGTGCGCCAGACGCGGCAGTTCCGGCAGCAGCCGGCTCCACTGTGCCGATTCGATGCGCAGGCGTTCGAGCAGTCCGTTCAGGCCGATCTGGTCGTGCATCCAGCGCTCCAGGATCGGCTTGGCCGTGACCCACAGATCGAGATCGGGATCGAGCTGGCGGCCCAGGCCCTCGATGTTCAGCAGGGTCTTCTGCAGCAGTACCAGCTGCGGCTGGATTTCGACGTTGAAGCGGCGCGAGGTCTGGAACAGGCGCAGCAGCACCAACCCGAGCGAGATCTCCTTCAGCGGGCGGTCGAAGAACGGTTCGCAACAGGCGCGTACCGCGCCCGCCAGATCCTCGACGCGCGTGCCCGCCGGCACCCAGCCCGACTCGACGTGCAGTTCGGCCACGCGCCGGTAGTCGCGACGAAAGAAGGCGAGGAAATTCTGCGCCAGGTAGTTCTTGTCGAATTCGGACAGGGTGCCGACGATGCCGAAATCCAGCGCGATGTAGCGATTGAAGTCGTCGCCTTCGGCCCCGACGAGAATGTTGCCGGGGTGCATGTCGGCGTGGAAGAAACCGTGGCGGAACACCTGCGTGAAAAAGATCTCCACGCCTTCGCGTGACAGTCTCTTCAGATCGATGCCGGCGGCGCGCATGCGTTCGATCTGGCTGATCGGAAAGCCGTGCATGCGCTCCATGGTCAGCACGTTCGGGGCGCACCAGTCCCAGTAGATCTCCGGCACGCGCAGCAGGCGCGTGCCTTCGAAGTTGTGGCGCAGCTGGTTGGCGTTGGCGCCCTCGCGGATCAGGTCGAGTTCGTCGTGCAGATAGGTGTCGAATTCGTCGATGACGTCGAGCGGGCGCAGGCGGCGTGCATCGGCGGACAGGCGCACGAGCAGGCCGCCGGCGGTGCGCATCAGTTCGAGATCGCGTCCGATGATCGCCGCCATGCCCGGGCGCACGACCTTGACGGCGACTTCACGGCCGTCGTGCAGGCGGGCCAGATGCACCTGGGCGATCGAGGCCGAGGCGATCGGTTCGATCGTGAATGAGGCGAACAGCTCGTCGATCGGCCGGCGCAGCCCGCGTTCGATTTCGCGCACGGCGATGGCGCCGTCGAACGGCGGCACGCGGTCCTGCAACCGGGCGAGTTCGTCGGCGATGTCGATGCTGAGCAGGTCGCGGCGCGTCGACAGGACCTGGCCGAACTTGACGAAAATCGGTCCCAGACTCTCCAGCGCCTGGCGCAGGCGCACCCCTGGCGGCGTGTCGAGCCGTCGGCCGAAGCGCAGCACCCGCCCGGCGAGCAGCAGCCAGCGCGAGCGCATCGTTGCCGCCGCGCCGGCGACCGCCAGCTCATCCAGTCCGAAGCGCCAGGCGACGAACAGGATGCGGATCAGTCGGGTGATGCGCAAGGGAATCTCAGACTTCTTCGGGTCGTTCGGTGTTCGTCACTTCCTCGACGATCGGCTGCAGGCCGTTGCGCAGTTCCTGACTGCGCTCGAGCAGTCGCGTCAATGCCCGATCGAGAATCCGCCGCTCCTCGGGGTCGAGCACGGTGAGAAACCAGGCTTCCATGTCCCGGACGGCCGGAATGATCGAACGGCACAGCGCTTCGCCCTTTTTGGTGAGAAAGAGCACCAGTCGTCGGCGGTCGCGCGGGTCTTCACTGACGGCCAGCAGTTCGAGTTCGACCATGCGTCGCTGCGCGCGGCTCACGCGCGCCTTGTCCATGCTGGTCTGCTCGACCACGCCGTTGGGCGCCATCGGACCGTGTGCGTACAGGGCCATCAGGATGCGCCATTCGGGAATCTGGATGCCGAAGCGCTGCTCGAACAGCCCACCGATCGACTGGCTCAGACGGTTGGCGACAACCGAGAGCTTGTAGGGAATGTACTCGTGCAGCCACAACGAGTCGTTGCCATCGGTCATGCGCGGCAGGAATGCAGTGAAAAGAATGTCCCGATGATATATGCAACCCCGGCGGTCGACCCGGCCCCCGGGGTCCGCATGCCGCTCGCCGGCGAGGTTCGTGCTTGCGGTTGCCCGGTTCTCGTCCCTGGAATGGTTGTCGTTGCAACCGTTTCTGTGCGGCTTCCGGCCGTCCCGGGATTTCCCGGGTTCATCCTCACGCCGCGCGTCGGTGCAGATCACGCACAGGCTTCGGCGCAGGTCGGCGAGAAGGCGGTTTGGTTGCATTGACAACCAATCCGGCATTCTGCACACTCGATGGAAACTTTCGCCGACCATCCTGCCGATGCATTCCACCGCAGCATCATCGAGTCCGACGCCCGTTGCGACGCATTCGTCGCCGTCCATCGTGCAGCAGATCGTCGACGATCCAGGCTATCCGGGAGCTGACGAAGCGCATCGGCCCGATCTGGTGCGCCATGAAAGGGTCGCGCCACTGCGCCAGGAGGATCTTGAACGCTTCTGGCTGCTCGAATACCGGTTTCCCGAAGGGGTCACGCCGCTCGGACTGTCGTATCTCGATGACGGCTTTGCCTGGGCGACGCAACAGGCCGCCGATCGTGTGCCCCTGCCGACCTCGAACGGCCTGACCGTTCGCCTGGCCGGCACGCATCCGTATTTCACGGAGCTGGAGCAGGCTTCGGCCCGGGAGGCCGATCGCCGTGCGGAGCATCTGCGCACGAATCTGCCGGCGTTTCTGGACGGCTTTCCGCAGCTGTGGCGGGCGCATGTGGACTGGCTGGATACGGAAGCACGGCGCTTCGAGCGGCACGATCCGGCTGACGACACCGATGCCGCCCTCCTTGCCAGGCTGCGCGATGCGCGCGTGTTCCAGCGGCGCGCCTGGGAAATCCACTTCGAGCTCATGTACCCGCTGATCCTGAATCAGGCGGGCTTCTACGGGCTGTGCGCCGAGCTGGGCATCGGGCGCACCGAGGTGCCGCGCCTGCTGCAGGGGCGCGAGTCGACGATCACCGCCTGCGACCGTGCGCTGTGCGGACTCGCGCGTGCGCTGCGTGGCACGGCGCTCGAACGTCTGTTCGTGGATCACCCGGCGGAGGACATCGCGGCGGCGCTCGAACACGCCGATGCGCGGGAATGGAAGGAGCGCTTCAACGCTTTCCTTGACGAATGGGGCTGGCGCACCGACTCGATGGCCGATCCGCGTCTGCCGAGCTGGCGTGAATCACCCGTCACGCCGCTGGGGAATCTGCGCACCTTCCTGCTCGAAGGAAGCGACCTGCATGATTTCAACGCTGCGCTTTCGGAGGCGCGTCACGAGCGCGGCGAGGCGCTGGAAGCCATTCGCGGCCGCCTCACGCGCGCCGAACGCAGAGCCTTCGACGACGGACTGGCCACCTGCGAGCGGGCGAACTTCGTCTGGTGGAACGAAGACCACAATCATTACATCGACCTGCGTGCGACGATTCCGTTGCGCCGCGCGGCGCTCGAGATCGCGCGGCGTCGGCACGCCGGAAACGTCGACGACGTCTTTTTCCTTTTCCTTGGCGAACTCGACGCCATTGCCGGCGGCGAAGCGGATTTCGAGCGCCACGGTACGCTCATCGCGGCGCGCCGCGCCTTCCATGCCGGCTGGCTGCAACGCCGGGCGCAGATGCCGAAATACCTGGGTGCGGCACCCGATTCGATCTCGGATCCGATCCTGATCGAACTCGATGGAGTCACCGACGAATTCCTGGCGGCAGTGCGTGCCGGCGTCAGCGGCGCCGATACCCTGCACGGGCTGGGCGCCGCGCCCGGCAAGGGACGGGGTCGTGCGCGCGTGCTGCACAGCCCGCAGGAACTGCACGCGGTACAGGCCGGCGAGGTGCTCGTGTGCGAAGGAACGTCGCCGAGCTGGACGCCGGCCTTCACGCGCATCGCCGCCTGTGTCTGCGATCAGGGCGGCACGCTGGCGCACGCGTCGATCGTCAGCCGCGAATACCGGGTGCCCTGCGTGGTCGGCACCGCCGTCGCCACGCAACGCATCCGCGATGGTGACTACCTCGAAGTCGACGGCGACACGGGAACGGTCATCATCCTGGCCGAGGGCATGTGATGAGTGGAGGCAGGCAGACGCCGGCGACCCCGACGCATGGGCGCGTGGTGCCGATGCACCGGCTGCGCGAGGCGGACAGCGCATCCGTCGGGCCGAAAATCGCGCGTCTGGCCGCATTGGGGGCGGCCGGCTTTCCCGTTCCCGACGGCTTTGCGGTGACGACCGGCGCCTGGCTGGAATTCATCGGCACAACCGGAATCGGCGCAAGGATCGACGCCTGGCTCGGGCAGGCGCAGGCGGCGGGCGCGGACGTCACGCTCGCCGAACTCGAGGAGGTTGCCGCACGGATCCGCAGCGAGTTCGACGCGACGGCCCTGCCGCCGTCGATGCGCGAGGATCTGGTCGAGGCCTACGATGCACTGTGCTTCGATGTGCGCGAGGTCGACAAGCCGGTTGCAGTGCGCAGTTCCGCTGTCGGCGAGGATGCGGCCGATCACAGTTTTGCCGGGCAGTACGAAACCTGGCTGGGCGTGTCCGGCGTGGACGAAGTCGATCTCCACCTGCGCCGGGCCTGGGCCAGCCTCTATTCCGCGCGCGCACTCGATTACCGGATCCGCAGCGGGCTGGAAGTCAGGGGCACGCCAATGGCGGTGGGCGTGCTGGAACTCGTGCGTGCGCGTGCGGCCGGTGTGGCTTTTTCCGCGCATCCGCTCACCGGGCGTTCCGATCGCCTGGTGATCGAGGGTTCATGGGGGTACGGCGAGGCGGTCGTGCAGGGCGTCGTGTCGCCCGATCACGCCGAACTGGATCGTGAAGGCCTGCGTGTGCTCGATTATCGCGTGGGTGCGAAGGACACCGTGTCGGTCATGGATTACCGGCGCGGCGCGGTGCTCGAACGGCCGATGCCGCGGGCCTTCCGCAATGCGCGCGTGCTCGATGAGGACGAACTCGATGCGATCGCGCGCGCACTGATCGGCGTCGAGCGTCACTACGGTTACCCGGTGGACATCGAATGGGTGGTTCCGCGCGGGCGTCGCGCCGGCGAACCGATCGTGCTCGTGCAGGCCAGGCCGATCACGACAATGGCCGGCGCGCGGGCCGAACTGCACTGGGATGCAGTGGAATACGCCTTGCGCTACGGCGCAAGAATGGAGTGATGAAAGGAATCCCGGTGCATGGCGATGGCCGGCGCCGGGATGGATGACAAGCGAGGAATCCAGGTGCACAACGATGAAGTGGCAGACCCGGTCGTGAACGACCGGGAGGAACAGGGTGGGGACGCGTCCGCAGCACAGGTGGGCTCACCGGCGGGCGGCGTATCCGGGGCACGCACATACGATGCACTGCTGCTTGATTTCGGCAGTGTCGTCACGTTCACTGCGTTCGAACGGCATCGCGAGTCGGAACGCCTGCTCGGTCTGACGTCAGGCACGCTCGACTGGCTCGGGCCGGTCGATCCGGCAACCGATGTCCTCTGGCAACGCATGCAGCGCGACGAGATCAGCGAGCGGGAGTACTGGGACGTCCGCGCGGCCGAGGTCGGCGCGATGGTCGGACAGCCGTCGTGGAAGCCGCTGGATTTCTTCCAGGCCATCCGTGGCGAAGACCCGGATCTGGCGGTTCGCGCCTCCGCCTGGCAGACGGTGCGTGCCGCACGAGCCGCCGGCCTGAAGGTCGGCATCCTGTCGAACGAGCTGGAACTGTACTGGGGCCGTTCGTTCATGGACCGGCTCGGCCTGCTGCATGACATCGACGTGCTCGTCGATGCCACGCATACCCGGATCCTGAAGCCGGATCCGCGCGCGTATCAGCTGGCACTCGATGCCCTCGGCCTGACGGCGCAGCGCGTGCTGTTTGTCGATGACCAGCTACGCAACGTGGATGGCGCCCGGCAGGTGGGCATGAGCGCAGTACATTTCGATGTCGCCCATCCGGAGCGCTGTTTCGCCCAGGTACGCACGCTGCTCGGCGTCGAATGAAGCCCGGGCGACCGATGGCGACGACACGCGGAACAGACCGGTGGAGAGTCAGGTGAAGACAAGTGAAACCCTGCGTGCCGACAACGCGCGCTACATGCTCCATCCGATGGCGCACCCGCGTCAGATGCAGGAGCAGCCGCCGCGCATCGTCGCGCATGGGGACGGCGTATGGGTCACCGACGTCGACGGGCATCGGGTCGTCGACGGGGTCGGCGGCCTGTGGAACATCAATCTCGGTTACGGTCGCGACGAGATCAAGCGGGCGATCGTCGAGCAGCTCGACGAGCTCGTCTATTACTCGTGCTTTCGCGGCACGACACATCCGCGCGCGATCGAACTGTCGGCGCGCCTGGTGTCGTTGCTGGCGCCGGAGGGCATGACGCGCGTCGCTTTTTCCAGTGGCGGTTCGGATGCGGTCGAAGGTGCGATGAAAATTGCGCGCCAGTACTGGAAGCTCGAAGGCCAGGCCGACCGCTTCAAGTTCATCGCGCTCAAGCAGGGCTATCACGGCGTGCATTTCGGCGGCATGTCGGTCAACGGCAACACCTCGTTCCGGCGCGCCTACGAACCCCTGCTGCCCGGCTGCTTCCACATCGACACGCCGTGGCTCTACCGCAATCCCTATACCGATGATCCGGCCCGCCTGGGCGAGATCTGCGCCGAACTGCTCGAGCGCGAGATCCGCTTCCAGGGTCCGGATACCGTTGCGGCCTTCATCGCTGAGCCGGTGCAGGGCGCCGGCGGCGTCATCGTGCCGCCGCCGAATTTCTGGCCGCTCGTGCGCGAAGTCTGCGACCGTCACGGCGTCCTGCTGATCGCCGATGAGGTCGTCACCGGCTTCGGACGTACCGGCTCCTGGTTCGGTTCACGGCTCTGGGGTGTGAAGCCCGACCTGATGTGTCTGGCCAAGGGCATCAACTCCGGCTACGTGCCGCTTGGCGCCACGGTCGTCAACGCACGCGTGGCCGATGCGTTCCTGCACGACGAATCCGGCACCGGTGCGCTGATGCATGGCTACACCTACAGCGGGCATCCGGTGGCCTGCGCGTCGGCGCTGGCGGCGCTCGACATTCTCGAGCGCGAGAACGTCGTCGAGAACGCGCGCGTGCAGGGCGAGTACCTGATGTCGCGGCTGGCACCGTTCACCGATCGTTTCTCCATGGTCGGCGACGTGCGCGGCATCGGCCTGATGATGTGCATCGAACTCGTGGCGGACAAGGAAAAGCGCACGGCGCTCGATCGCAAGGCACCGCTGCCGGCGAAAGTGGCCGAGCACGCCTACCGCAACGGCGCGATGGTGCGCGTCTCGGGCGGCAACCTGATCCTGTCGCCGCCGCTGGTGATCCAGCGCGAGCAGATCGACATCCTGGTCGACGCGATCGAGGCCGCACTGATCGCCTGCGGCGGGTAGAAAAACGTTACGGACGGCACGGGCCTGCGGTCTGCTGCGGCCGGAACGCGAAGGCCGGCTGTATCGTCCTGCTTCGCTTCAGAAAGACGCTTCCGCGATCGGGGCCACGGCAATCGGGTCGGCACCCCTGTCGGCGGCCGCCCCCAGCCTGGCCGAGCGCGTGAGCACGAACCAGGCCAGCGGCAGGACGCCGCCCAGGACGAAGAGCGCGCCGCCAAAGATCCGTGCCCAGGTCAGGGCCTGGAAGAGTTCACCCTGCACGAAAGCCTGTGAGCGTGCATGCCACAGGCCGTTTTCGAGCACATCGACGAGTTGCGCGATGCCGACCGGGAAGAGATCGAACACGATCATCCCGGCCAGGCCGAGATTGACCGACCAGAACACCGTGCGCAGCAGGCGTGCGTTCCAGTATTGCGGCAGCACCAGGAAGCGCGCGCAGAACACGATCATCGCGATCGCCAGATTGCCGTAGACACCCATCAGTGCCGCGTGTCCATGGTTGACCGTCAGATAGGTGCCGTGCTCGTAGTAATTGACGATCGGCAGATTGATGAGAAAGCCGAACATGCCGGCGCCCAGGAAATTCCAGAAATTCACCCCCAGCAGGAACAGGAACGCTTCGCCATGGGCGAAGGACGGGCCTGCACGCCGGGGCGTGTTGCGGAACTGCCAGGCTTCGAGCGTCAGCAGGATCAGCGGCACGACCTGCAGCGTCGAGAAGACGCTGCCGATGGCCAGCATGATCACCGGCTTCGCATTCCAGTAGAAATTGTGCGAAATGCCGAGCAGTCCGGAACCGAGAAACAGCAGGGCGGCCAGGTAAATGATGCGCGTGGCGCTGGCCTGGCTGACCAGTCGCATCAGGACCATGCAATACGCCAGCAGTGCGGTGGCAAAGACTTCGAAGAAGGCTTCCACCCACATGTGGATGACCGCCCAGCGCCAGAAATCGGCAATGACGAAATTGGTTTCCGGCGTCGTGACGAAAGCGGAAATGAACAGCAGCAAAACGGACAGGACGCACCAGACGAGCCATTTCGGCAGTGTCCATGCGTCGCCCGTGCGCCAGATCGGGAGGACGGCGCGTACCAGTACGAGCAGCCACAGTGCGATCGCCACGAAAAGCAGGACCTGCCAGAGCCGGCCCTGCTCGACGAATTCCCATCCCTGGCTGCCGAGCCAGTTCCAGTGTTCGCCGAATGCGCCATGCGGGCCCAGCGCGACACCGGCCAGGCCACCGACGGCACTGATCACGAGCACGATGAAGGTGAGATCGACCAGCAGACGCTGGCCCGCGACCGGAACCGGACTGGCCGTCGAGATCACGAAGATCGACGAGCCGATCCAGCACGAGGTGATCCACAGCAGCGCCAGTTGCAGATGCCAGCCGCGCACGATCGGCATGGCCAGCGTCTGTGCAATGTCGATACCGAAGATCCGGGTGAGGCCGAGGAAGTCGTGCACGGTCAGAATGCCGGCAATGATCTGCAGGACGAAGAGGACCGCCGCCAGCACGAAGAATTTCCAGGTGGCGCGCTGCAGCGCCGAAGCCTCGTCGACGAGCGATGCTTTCCCTGCGCCCGGCAGGCTTCCTGATAACCCGTCCGGACGATCCTCCGGCGTGCCGGCTTCGGCTCCGTTTCGGGCTGAAATTCCCTGCCAGCCGGCAATCCGTGAGTAGCGTCCGTATGCGAACAGCACGCCACCGAGCGCGGCGATGAGCGCCAGAACGGCAACGGCGCTCCACAGCAGCACCTGGGCACCGGGGCGATTGCCGGCCAGTTCGTCGTATGGCCAGTCATGGGTGTACGAATAGGCCTTGCCCGGCCGCTCGGTGCCGCACACCCATGCGCCCCAGAAAAAGAAGGCGGCCAGATCGCGCAGTTCATCTGCATCGGAGATCCATCCGGCCGGATGGAACGGCTCGTTGCCTTCGCCGCTGAAGCGGGCCATCACCTGGCGCTCGAGATCGCGCGCCGCGTAGGCCTGGGCATCATCGATGCGTACCCGGTTGGTCACCGGATCGTGGCGGTTGCGCCGGATCGTGCGCTGTGCCTGCGCCAGTGCCGAATCAGGGTCGGCGCCGTCGCGCGAGCCGTACCAGTCGCGCAGCGCCAGCGCGATCCGGTGCAGGGCGTCGGCAGTGAAATCCGGACCGCGTCCGGCGCCGTCGCCGAAGAAACTGCCGTAGTTCATCAGACCGTATTTGAGGAACACGACCTGGCCGCGCACGATCGCATCGGCGGTAACGTGCAGGTCGCCGCGGGCATCGATGAAATCGGGTATCGGCGGTGCATCGGCGTACGTGCGGGTGCCCAGCCAGACCATGCTCAGGGCGCCGATCGCCAGCACGATCGTCAACGGAATCCACCAGCGCTGGCGCGCCATGACATAGCGGTTCCACAGCCGACCGGCCGACATCATGCTGCCGCGCGTGGTGAACGGATCGGCCCGCGGCGGTCGGTCCGGTCAGACCCGGATCCGGAACGGCGGTCGGGCAACGCAGGCAGGGCGCGAATCATTGCCGCTGAACCTGACGGGTGTAGCGGTTGTAACGGATCCGGGGCGGTGCATTGCCGGAATCGGCAGCAGTGCCCGCACCGTCACCGGCCGTCGCGTCCGGATCGGTATCGATGTCCGTGGCCTCCGTCCCGCTGCTCTGGTCGAGCGCCAGATGTGCCGGGCGATCGGGGCGGGCGTGCGTGCCGCGAACCGGATCCGGCAGGATGACCAGCGGCAGCATCGGCGGCAGGGATGGCGTCGCCATCACCAGCGGCTCGTCCATGCTCAGGGATTCCAGGAAGGCGACCAGATCGCTTTTTTCGCCATCGCCCAGGCCGAGTGGGCGCAGCAATGGCGACTTGTTCGGACCGTCACCGCCGCCGCGATCGAAGAATTCCACGACCTCGGCCAGCGTGGCGAACACGCCGTTGTGCATGTAGGGCGACGTATAGCGCAGTTCGCGCAGCGACGGGGTGCGAAACCGGCCGATGTCGGCGGGATCACGGGTCTGGTACCAGCGTCCGAGATCTTCGTCGGCATCGCGATAGAGCGCGCGCGGCGCATCGCGTTGCGCGTTCTGCCAGCGTACGGCGATCTGCACCAGCGGACTCGAGTCGAACAATGGCTGGCGCGGCACGCCAAGCGCGTGATACTGCTGGTCGCTGGCCAGCGGACCGTAGTGGCAGGCAATGCAGCCGGCCTTGCCGGTGAAGAGCGCGTACCCGCGGCGCGCAGCCGGCGTCAGCGCGCGCAGGTCGCCGGCAGCAAAACGATCGAAGGGCACGCGCTGCGGGTCCGAGACGATGGTGCGTTCAAAGGCGGCGATGGCGCGCCAGACGTCGTCGAGTTGCGGCCATTCGGTGCCGAAGACGTCCCGGAAACGATCGACGTATTCGGGGACGAGCCGCAGGCGCATCTCGACGATGTCCGCCTTGCCGTTGCCTTCGACCGGCGCCTGCATGGCCGAGCGGGCCTGCACTTCGAGCCGGTCGATCGTGCCGTCCCACATCAGGCGGTCGAAATGTGCGGCATTCAGGACCGTCGGATTGTTGCGCCACAGCCGATGACCGGGATACCCCGGGGCGAGCGGTTCGAAATGAGACCAGCCGTGTTGCGCGATATGGCAGGAAGCGCACGACGTCGAGGCGTCGCCCGACAGACGCGGATCGAAGAAAAGCAGGCGCCCGAGTTCGGTCTTTGCCGGCGATGCCGGGTTGTCGGCCGGCACCGGTACGGCTGGCAGCGGACCGAGTGGCGGCACGCTGCCCGCCATCTCCCGCCTGGATTCCCCGGCGCCGGTCATCGATACGGCATGGGCAACCGATGAGCCGGGCAGGAAGATCCCGACCAGGGTGGACAGGGTCAGCGCGGCAATCGCCAGCGCGGCGCCACCGACCACGAGCATGGCGGCCAGCGTTGCGCCGTGGAAGCGCTGCCGGGGGGCTTCCGGCGCCCGCGTGCTCATCGTCCCGCTCCGGCGTCGGTGGCGTAGTTGTCGACGCCCGGCGCTTCCTGCGCCGGCATCGGCACTGTCAGGGCCTCGAGAAAGGCCACCAGCGCGGCACGCTCGTCGGTGCTCAGTTCCAGGGGCCGCAGTTCACTGCCCGGGCCGCCGCCGCGATCGTAGAAGTCGACCACTTCCTCGAGCGTCGCGAAAATGCCGTTGTGCATGTAGGGCGCGGTCTGTGCGACGCCGCGCAGGGTGGGCGTGGCGAAGCGGCCGCGATCGGTCGCCTGGCCGGTCCAGACGGCGGCGCCGTCGTCGCCCCGCGCTGCCATCGGATGGCCGGCACCATGGACGGCACCATGGACGGCGTAGTGGCGCAACAGGCTGACCGTGCGTTCGGGATCGCGCAGGATGTCCAGGTTCTCGGGTACTCCCAGCCGGTGCAGTTTTCCGTCGCTGAAGGCGGCGCCGGAATGACAATGCACGCAGCCGGCACGGCCTTCGAACAAGGCCATGCCGGCGCGTGCGCGTGCCGACAGCGCCTGACGCTCACCGTGCCGCGCCCGGTCAACGGCAGTCTCGCCGTTTCCGTGGCTGGAGGACCAGGCGGCCAGGGCAGCGACGAGCCCGTCGAAGTGCGGCGGGTTGCGCTCGCCGAAGGCCCGCTGCCAGGCATCGATCAGTGCCGGCAGTTGCCGTACTCTTTCGATGATGATCTGGCGCTCGCCGTTCATCGTCACCGGCGACAGCAGCATGTCCGACACGACATCGTGCAGGCGTTCGGCAGGGTAGCGGCCGTCCCACATCAGCCTGGATTTCGACGACAGTGCCAGCAGTGACGGCGTGTTGCGGAAGTGTCCGGAGTGGTTGTAGCCGCGCGACAGCGGCTGTGCATCGCTGAAGCCCTTGTCCGGTGCGTGGCAACTGGCGCAACTGCGGCTGCCGTCGCCCGACAGCCGTGACTCGAAGAACAGCTCCCGGCCGAGTGCGAGCAGATCGGCTGCCGACTGCGGGTCGTGCGTGGGCACGGCGGCAGCAGGCACGGTGGAACCCGAAAGCTGCGTGGCCGTCGCTGCAGGCACGCCACTGCCGGTGACCAGGAACCATCCGGTTGCCGGCAGCACGATGGCGAGGAGCACCGACAGGCGGCGTACCCACGCGCTGCGTGTCGGCAGCCCCTTCGGCACGCTCATCGCGCGTGCGGTTCGCCGTAATAGTTCACCATCGGCGCGTCTTGCCGGATTGCTGCGCAGGCGCGCTTCCACGTCAATACTTCCTCGAGCAGTGATGCCTCTTCGGTCGCCGACAGGCGTCGGCCTTCAGCCGGCATCCGGATGAAGAAATTGCGGCCCTTGTCCGAGTGGTAGAACTCGCCG
Organism: Burkholderiaceae bacterium; assembly: GCA_036844405.1. GTDB lineage: Bacteria > Pseudomonadota > Gammaproteobacteria > Burkholderiales > Burkholderiaceae_E > Zeimonas. The sequence continues at coordinate 31,566 of DAIUFU010000008.1, forward strand.
CGCAAGGGACCACGGTCCAGTTCACGCGTCCTGGGCGGAGCGTGACAACCCATGCAGTTCAGCGCGTAAAGAGTCGCGGCCGATGACACCGGCCTGGGAGTCGCGGCCGATGACACCGGCCTGGAGGTGGCGACCGACGATACCGGCCTGGGGGTAGCGGCCGACGACACCGGCCTCGGGGCAGCGGCCGACGATGCCGGTCTGGCCGTCTGTGCGCTCGCCGCCGGCGCGGCGAGGGTGAGCACGGCCGGGGCAATCACGACAAGGGCGGGCACGACAAGGCTGAGCGCAGTCTGGAGGACGATGGCGTTCACATCATGGCTGGCGCGCATTTTCCGTACCTTCCAGACTGAACGCCAACGGCCTGCCATCGATGGCGATCACCGAGGTGTAGGCGCGCCGGTCCGGCCGGATTTCGGTGCTTACGGTGGCCGCGTTGTCACGGCTGGTGAGCACGGTGCCGCTGAGTCCGACCAGGATCAGGCGGCCGTCGGAGGTGACGCACGCATCGGTGATCGGGTTGTCGGTGCCGGTGTCGGTCTGGCGCCAGGACCGGCCATTGTCGGTGCTGCGCAGCAAGGTGCCGCTCATGCCCCAGAGCAGCAGGGAATCGTCGGGCGCCTTCATGCCGCCCCAGAACGATCCGGTGTACGGAACCTCGACGGTCTCGAAAGTCAGCCCGTCGCGTGAACGGAAGACGTGGCCCATTTCCGCGGCGATCCAGACGGCGCCCTCGGCGTCGTGGAAAATCCGGTACAGGTGCGGATCCTCGTCCGTCACTTCGAACGGCTCCCAGCTTGCGCCGCCGTCGTCGGTGCGCGC
>DAIUFU010000009.1:0-1190 GCA_036844405.1 Burkholderiaceae bacterium
GCGGCGATCGCCAGGATGCCCGAGCCGCAGCCATAGTCGATCAGCGAAGTGCCGCTGACAATGTGCTCATCGAGCCATTCGAGACAAAGCCGCGTCGTCGGGTGGCTGCCGGTACCGAAGGCCAGGCCCGGATCGAGCACGATCGCCTGGCGTCCATTGGGTACTTCCGTCGGCCCGGCGTGCCAGGACGGGGTGATCCACAGTCGGCGGCCGACCGCGAAGGGGGTGAATTCGCGCTGGACGGCCTGCACCCAGTCTTCGTCCGCCAGTGTGTCGGATTCGATGTCGGACGGCGATGTGGCATTCGGCAGCCCGGCACGGACTGCCTCGAGAATCCGTTCGCCGCCGGCCGACCCGCCAGTCTCGTCATCGGCAAAGAGCACGGTCAGCCGCGTGCGTGGCCACGCCGGTGGCGCCGGCGGTTCTCCCGGTTCACCGAACAGCGCGCATTCCGCTTCGGAATCGGCATCGGCATCGCTGGCATCGACGGACACGGCACCGGCGGCCAGCAGTGCGTCGCTCCAGGATTCGGCGCCTTCGCCGGCAATGACGAAACGGATCCGGATCCACATGGACAGGCGCGATCAGCTGCGCCGCAGGGCGAGCTTGTTTTCGAGGTAGTGGATCGGTGTTCCGCCCTGCACGAAATGGGCGTCGGCGAACAATTCCCGGTGCAGCGGCAGGTTGGTCTGGATGCCGTCCACGGCCATTTCTGATAGCGCAATGCGCATCCGGCGGATGGCCTGGTCACGGGTTTCACCCCATGAGATCACCTTGCCGATCATCGAATCGTAGTGCGGCGGGACAAAATAATTGGTGTATGCGTGCGAGTCGACGCGGATGCCGGGGCCGCCCGGCGGATGCCATGCCGTGATGCGTCCGGGCGAGGGCGTGAAGCGGAACGGATCCTCGGCGTTGATCCGGCATTCGATCGCATGACCGTGCATGCGGATGTCCCGCTGCCGGAAGCGCAGTCGTTCGCCGCTGGCGATGCGGATCTGCTCCTGGACGATGTCGATGCCGGTGATCAGTTCGGTCACCGGGTGCTCGACCTGGATCCTCGTGTTCATTTCGATGAAGTGGAATTCCCCGTTCTCGTAGAGGAATTCGAAGGTGCCGGCACCGCGGTAGCCGATTTTCCGGCTGGCGTCGGCGCACCGCTGTGCAATGCGGTCGACGAGGCGGCGCGG
>DAIUFU010000009.1:1290-6321 GCA_036844405.1 Burkholderiaceae bacterium
CCGGCCGCCTTGATGATGACCGGGTAGCCGACGGCGCGTGCGATGCGCAGCATCTCTTTCGGATCTTCCGGCAGTGCGCCTTCGGAGCCGGGGACGATCGGCACGCCGGCCTTTTTCATTGCTTCCTTGGCCGACACCTTGTCGCCCATCATGCGGATCGATTCCGGGCGCGGGCCGATGAAGACGAAGCCGCTCTTCTCGACGCGTTCGGCAAAGTCGGCGTTCTCGGACAGAAAGCCGTACCCCGGATGAATCGCTTCGGCGTCGGTGACCTCGGCGGCACTGATGATGGCCGGGACGTTGAGGTAGCTGTCACGTGCCGGCGCCGGCCCGATGCAGACCGATTCATCGGCCAGCTTGACGTATTTCGCCTCGGTGTCGGCCTGCGAGTGCACGACGACCGTCTTGATGCCCAGTTCCCGGCACGCGCGCTGGATGCGCAGTGCAATCTCGCCGCGGTTGGCGATCAACAGCTTTTCGAACATCCAGCGTTCACTCGATCACGTACAGGGGTTGATCGAATTCCACCGGTGAGCCGTTTTCCACGAGGACGGCCTTGATCGTGCCGCTCTTGTCGGCCTCGATTTCATTCATCAGCTTCATGGCTTCGATGATGCACAGGGTGTCCCCTTCACTGACCTTGCTGCCGACCGAGACGAAGGGTTCGGCGCCGGGCTGCGCCGAGCGGTAGAAGGTGCCGACCATCGGCGAGCGCACGATGTGTCCGGCGGGCGGTTCGGGGGCGGCCGGTGCGGAGCCGGCGATGGTCGACGGCACCGTCATCTCGGCAGCCGGTGCCGCCGCGCCGGCTGCCGGCATTGCCGCCGCCGCGGCTGCGGGTGGCGCGGTCATCACGATCGGCGGCACGCTCTTGACGATGCGCACCTTGCCATCGCCCTCGGTGATTTCCAGCTCCGAGATCGCTGATTCCGAGACCAGATCGATCAGGGTTTTCAGTTTTCGCAAATCCATGTTGATTCAGCCTCCGCGAGCAGGCGGTGGAGCGCCGTCGGCAGACCCTGCCGATGCGTCTTCCTGCCCCTTGCCGGCAATTTTTTCCAGTGCCGCCTGCATGGCGAGCCGATAACCGATCGGCCCGAGTCCCGAAATGACACCGGCTGCAAGATCGGAAAAGAAGGAATGCTGCCGGAATGCTTCCCGGCCGTGAATATTCGACAGATGCACTTCGATGAAGGGCACGGCAACGGCCGCCAGCGCATCACGCAAGGCGACACTGGTATGCGTGAAGGCGGCAGGATTGAAGACGATGAATGCTACCTGACGTCGAGATGCCTGCTGTACGCGGTCGACCAGTGCTCCTTCGTGGTTCGACTGGAAGCTTTCGAAACGATGGCCGTGCGCCGTGCACAGTCGTTCCAGTTCCGTATTGATGGCATCCAGCCCGGTCGAGCCGTAGATCTCCGGTTCACGCGTGCCGAGCAGGTTCAGATTCGGTCCGTGCAGGGCCCAGAGCAGTTTCGATGATGTGTTCAAGCGCTTGACAGGCGGTGACAGACCGCATTTTCCTGAAAATTGGACGCCTTTATACGCTTGTTGAGCGATGAACGCCAGTAGAACCGCAGGATTCCGGGCTCGGCCGGACTGCCGGCCGATTGCTTCGAACGTTCTCAGAGCGTGGCCGCGATCGCGGCGCGCAGCTCGGTATTGTCGAAGCGCCCGAGGATCCGGTGCCGGATGCGGCCGTCGCGATCGACGACGGCGGTGAACGGCAGTGAGCCCGATGTGTTGCCGAAGTGGCGGGTGAGTTCGTTCCCGCTCGCCCCGGCGATCAGCAGCGGATAGCTCATCGGCCGTTTCTCGGCAAATTGGCGGATGTTGTCCGTGGAATCGATGCCGATGCCGAGAATCTGCAGGCCACGCTCGCCGTAATCGTTCTGCAGTTCGCTCAGTTCCGGCATTTCGCTCACGCAAGGCGGACACCAGGTGGCCCAGAAGTTGACGACCAGCGGATGCCCGCGCCAGGTCGCCAGCGCGATGTCCTCTCCGCTGGCATCCGGCAGGGTCAGGGCGAACAGCAGGTCGACCGCCGAATGGTCGGCCGCGTCGAGCCGGTAGCGCCGCGCCGCCATCCAGGCACCGAAACCGCCAAAGCCGAGCGCCAGCGCCGCAGCTCCGATCCACGCGCGTCGGGCGGGTTTCATACCGGCTCCGTGGCTGGATCCGCAGCCGGATCCGCGTCGGCGGTCATGCGTTCGAGCAGGGCACCACGGTCGCCGCGTTCGGGCAGACTGCCGGCGCCGGGCGTGGCCCTGAGCGCACCGCGCAGATCGTCGTGACGGTACAGCGACAGCAGCACCGGCTCTCCGGCATGCCAGAAAGTGAAGGCCTCGACGTCATCGCCGCTGCGGAAATGCGGCATGGTGCCGGTCTCGAAGCGCACGCCGCGATTCAGAAGATCGATCTGCACGTCCTTTGTATCATCGTGAAACAGTTGCAGGTGGATCGGCGCATATTCGGTGACGATGCCTTTCCAGACTCCTCCCGTCAGGTAGGGACGGAAGCGTTCCAGCTCCAGCATCAGTTGCGCCGCGATCCGCCTGCGCTGGCGTACCCGCCGGGCATGCCCGGTATCGAACAGTTCGAGATGTTCGAGCAGGGCCTGGTCGATCTCGACATTGTCGGGCATCCGCCCGCGCGCATCGCGCGTGCCCAGCGTGCTGCGGGCCGCCTTGCGCTTGGCGTGCGCATAGTCCGGCGCACCGTCGGCCAGCAGTCGGGCCGCAGCGGCGGCGATTTCGCGCCGCACCGGATCCGCCGCCAGTTCGTGCACTGGTTCAGGCTTGTCGTTCATGTCTGTAGAATCCGCAACCGCACATTATCGCCCCATGCATATACATATCCTCGGCATCTGCGGCACGTTCATGGGCGGCCTGGCAGCAATTGCCACGCAGGCCGGCCATCGTGTCACCGGTTGCGACGCCGGCGTCTATCCGCCGATGAGCGAGCAACTGCGCCGGCTCGGCATCGATCTGATCGAAGGCTACGATGCTTCGCAGCGTTCGCTCGCGCCCGATTTGTGGGTCGTCGGCAATGTCGTGAGCCGCGGCAACCCGTTGATGGAAGCCATTCTCGACGCCGGCGACCGTTTCGTTTCCGGGCCGCAGTGGCTGGCGGAACACGCGTTGCCGGGCCGCTGGGTGCTGGCCGTGGCGGGCACGCACGGCAAGACGACAACGGCGTCGATGCTGGCCTGGATTCTCGAGCATGCCGGCCTCGACCCCGGTTTCCTGATCGGCGGCGTGCCTGCCAATTTCGCCGTTTCGGCACGGCGCGGAACCGGCCGGCACTTCGTTGTCGAGGCCGATGAGTACGATACCGCGTTTTTCGACAAGCGCTCGAAATTCGTCCACTACGGTCCCCGCACGCTGGTGCTGAACAATCTCGAATTCGATCACGCCGACATCTTCGCCGATCTCGCGGCGATCGAGACGCAATTTCACCATCTCGTGCGCACGGTTCCGCGCAGTGGGCGGATCCTCCACAACGCTGCCGAACCCGCCCTGGAGCGCGTGCTGGCGCGTGGCCTGTGGAGCGGGAGCGAGGCCCTGTCGGTGCCCGAAGGCTGGTATCCGGAGGCGATCGAAGACGATGGCGAAGGCTGTGAATTCGACGTCCTGTTCGCCGGGCAGCGGCAGGGCCGTTGCCGCCTGGCGCTGCCCGGAGCGCATAACCGCGCCAATGCCCTCGGCGCCATTGCGGCTGCGCGTCACGTCGGCGTATCGCCGGTCGACGCACTGGCCGCGCTCGCCGGCTTCGCCGGGGTGCGCCGCCGGCTGGAGACGCGCGGCGTCGTCGGCGGCGTGACGGTCATCGACGATTTCGCCCACCATCCGACCGCCATCGAGCTGAGCATTGCCGGTCTGCGCGAGCGGATCGGGCCGGAGCGCCGGATTCTCGCGGTGTTCGAGCCGCGTTCGAACACGATGAAGCTGGGTGCGATGGCGGCCAGGCTGCCCGCTGCCCTGCAGGGTGCGCAGGCGGTCTACTGCCATGCCGGAGCGATCGACTGGGACGTGGCGCGGGTCCTCGCGCCGCTGGGCGCGCGCGCCCGGGTCGAAGCGGATGTGCCCGCGCTGGTCGATGCGATCGTCATGGACGCGCAGCCCGGCGATGTGGTGCTCGTGATGAGCAATGGCGGCTTCGGCGGCATCCATGCGCGCCTGCTGAGCGCGCTGGAGACGCGCTTCGCGCCGACGCGCGGCGATGCGCCGGGCGCATCATCCGCAGCCGGAGCGACAGCCGGACCGGCGGTGGCGCCAGACCGGGGACGCCTCATCTATCTGCACGGATTCCGTTCGTCGCCGCGCTCGTTCAAGGCGCGCAAGCTGGCCGAACGGCTTGCCGGACGCGGGGCAGGGGGCGCATTTCTCTGTCCGCAGCTGCCGATGTCACCGGCGGCGGCGATGGATCTTGTCCTGCGCGAGATCGCGCCGCGGGCCGGCGACACCCTCGTTGGCAGTTCGCTGGGCGGTTATTACGCGACCTGGCTCGGTGAGCGCACCGGAGCGCGCGTCGTGCTGCTCAATCCGGCCGTCGAGCCGGCGCGCGACCTGGCGCCCTACGTCGGCGATCTGCGCAGCTTCCACGAGGACCTGCCTCTGCGGCTGGAGGCGCGCCATCTGGACGAACTGCGTCAGTTGCGCGTCGGCGCCATCCGCCAGCCGGAGCGCTGGCTGCTGGTCGCCGCCAGGGGCGATGAGGTGCTCGACTGGCGCGAGATGGTCGCGCGCTATCCGGGCGTGCGCACGATTCTGCTGGACGGCGGGGATCACGGGTTGACGGATTTCGAGCCGCTGATCGAAGACGTGCTCGGCTTCGCCGGTTTCGGACTCCACGATTTTTCGGGTACGGGCTCAAAGGAAGGGAAATCATGAGATTGCAGGGAAAGACGGCCATCATCACCGGTGCCGCTGGCGGTATCGGCATGGCGACGGCGCGCAAGTTCGTGCGCGAGGGAGCGGCGATCGTCGTCGCCGATCATCATCCGGAACGTGTCGAGGAGGCAGTCGC
>DAIUFU010000009.1:6421-29878 GCA_036844405.1 Burkholderiaceae bacterium
GTGATCGGCTTCACCAAGACCTGGGCGCGGGAACTCGGACCGAAGGGCGTGCGCTCGGCGGTGGTCTGTCCGGGCTTCGTGCGCACGCCGATCCTCGCGTCGATTCCGCCGGCGGTGATGCAGAAGACGATCGACAAGATTCCGCTCGGGCGCCTGGGCGAACCCGAGGAAATCGCCAACGTCTATGCGTTCCTGGCCAGCGACGAGGCGTCGTATCTGAACGGCGCCGTCATCGAAGTGTCCGGCGGCATCATGCTGTAGCCGACGTTCCGGGGCGGGGTCGGCCCGCCTCTGGAAGCGTTGCTGCACTGCCGGCGGATGTGTCGACGTTCGCCGGTGCGCCTGCGTGGGCGCATCGGTCGCGGTCGGCGTCACCGCGCCCGTACACTTGCCGGCGCGCCCTGCGGGTGCGGGTGACGGCCGCGCACGCGCTCATCCGTCAGACGCAAATCACCACGGAACCCGGGATGAACCATTTCCTGTACGAAGACAGCGGCGAGTTCCGCGCTGCCACCGTGCTGTCGGAAAGCGAAACCAGTCTGCAGGCCGAGACGACCAGCGGCAAGCGGGTGAAGATCCGGTCGGCGCATGTGTTGCTGCGCTTCGACCAGCCGGCCCCCGAAGCACTGTTGCCGGCGGCGCGTACGCTGGCCGAGTCGATGGACATCGATTTCCTGTGGGAGTGCGCGCCACAGGAAGAGTTCGGCTTCGAGGAATTCGCCAGCGAATATTTCGGCGACGGCAGGGGTACGGTGGAAGCGGTCGCACTGCTGCTGAAACTGCATGGGGCGCCGGTCCATTTCCATCGCAAGGGTCGTGGCCGCTTCCGCCCGGCGCCGCCGGAGGTGCTCCGATCGGCGCTGGCGACGCTGGAACGACGGCGGCGCGAGCAGGAGCAGATCGAAGCCGATGCCGAGGCGATGCGTCGCGGCGAGCTGCCGGAAGCGGTTGCACGTCAGGCGGCGCAGCTGCTGGTGCGGCCGGACCGCAATTCCCCGGCCTGGAAGTCGCTCGAGCGTGCGCTGTCGGCGGAGTACCCGACGCCCGAGCGATTGCTGTGCAGCCTCGGTGCCTTTGCGTCACCGCGCGAGATGCATCTGGCACGCTTCCGGACGGAGCATTTTCCCCAGGGTTTTGCCGCGGTCATGCCGGGTGATCCGCTCACCGGGGTGCAGCGCACGATGGCCGCGCTGCCGCTGGCCGAGGTCGACGCATTCTCGATCGACGACGCGTCGACGACGGAAGTCGACGACTGCCTGTCGGTACAGGCGCTGCCGGGGGGCGGCTGGCGCATCGGCGTGCACGTGGCCGCGCCGGGTGTGGTCATCGCGCACGGCGACGAGGCCGATCTGCTGGCACGCGCGCGCATGGCGACGGTCTATCTGCCGGGCGAGAAGATCACGATGCTGCCCGAGGCGCTCGTGCAGATGTTTTCGCTCGATGCCGGTCGCGAGGCCGCCGTGTTGTCGCTGTATGTCGATACCGACGCGGCCGGCGAACGGATCGTCGCGCGCGCGAGCCGCGTCGAGCGCATCACCGTGGCCGAAAACCTGCGCCATGAGGCGGTCGATGATCTTTTCGACCGCGCGGCACTGGAATCGTCGAATGACGAACGGCATCCACGCAGCGCGCAGTTCCGTGTACTCTGGCGGCTGACGTGTGCCCTGGCGGCTGCGCGCGAGCAGGTGCGCGGCAAGCCGGAGCCGCGCTTTGCTGCCGATTTCAGTTTCCATATCGATCGCGACGACGGCACGGAACGCGTGCGGATCGTGCAGCGCCGCCGGGATGTTCCGCTCGAGCGGATCGTCTCGGAAACGATGATTCTGGCCAATTCGGAATGGGCTCGATTATTGTCTCTCGCACGGGTTCCGGGGGTGTTCCGCGCACAGCAGGCCGGCCGGGTGCGCACGACGACGCATGCCGCGCCGCACCAGGGGCTCGGTGTCGGTCAGTACATGTGGTCGACATCGCCATTGCGGCGCTACGTCGACCTCGTCAACCAGCGTCAGACACTGGCGGTGCTGGCCGGACGCAGGCCGCCACTGGCGGCCAACGACACCGAACTGTTTTCCATCGTGTCGGCCTTCGAGGCCCGGTATGGTGCGTATGTCGATTTCCAGCAGCGCATGGAGCGCTACTGGTGCCTGCGCTGGCTGGCCCAGGAACGATTGCGGCGGGCAGCGGCGGTGGTCGTGCGCGAGGATGTCGTGCGTCTGGTCGATGCGCCCCTGTATTTTTCCGTATCGGGCATGCCGGCAGAACTGGCACCCGGGCGGAGAATCGAGGTGGAATTGCTTGCTGCCGATGAAATCGATCTCTCGGTGCAGGCCCGCTTCATCGGAATCGACGCCAGTGCCGACGAAGCAGCGCTGCCGGTCAACGGAGCTGACGAGGATGCTGCCGGCGGATCGCTTTCCTGAGTGCTGAAGGGTATGGGCGTGCACTGGCGGGAACGGGTCGTCGATGGGCTGGTGCGCGAAGTGGTACGGGTCTGGCAACGCGATCCGCTGGCGTTTGCCATCGCGACCTCGGTCGTGCTGCATGCGCTGGTTCTTGCGCTGCGTTTCGTGCCGCCGCTGCCGTCGGCAACCCGGGCCATCGATCCGCAGCTGGAAGTCATCCTCGTCAACGCCAGGACGAGAGATACGCCCTCGAAGGCCACGCTGCTGGCGCAGGAGAATCTGGTCGGCGGCGGTGAGAACGAGCATGGTCGTGCGCGCTCGCCACTGCAGGCGCAGGCCGAAGTGCGTGCTGGCGATGCGCTCAATGAACGCCAGCGGCGCGTCGTCGAACTGGAGGCGCGCCAGCGCGAGTTGCTGTCGCTGGCGCACGGCGCGCACTCGCGCCCGGCATCCGGGCCGGATGCACGCGCCCCGGATGCCGTCGTGCGCGGCGAGGATGCCGATGATGTCGATCGCACCATTGCACGCCTGCAGGCACAGATCGACCGGCAGATCTCGGATTACAACAAGCGGCCCCGGCGGCTGACGTTCGGTGTCGATGCGACCGGTGTGAGCTATGCGCGCTACGTCAACGAATGGGCCGAACGGATCGAACGCATCGGCACGGAGCGCTATCCACCGGCTGCCCGCGGACGCCTGTACGGTTCACTGGTCATCACGGTCGAGATTGCCCGTGACGGCAGCGTGGCGAACGTGATCGTCAACCGCGGCTCGGGCCATGAGGTGCTCGATCGCGCGGTGCGCGACATCGTGCAGGCGGGCGCGCCTTACGAGCGTTTCACGCCGCAGATGGCGCGCGAAGGCGACATCCTGCAGATCGTGCGCACCTGGAATTTCACCAACGGCGCACTGCATACCAGTTCCGTGGCCGAAAGCGCCAGGCAGCGCGATGCACCGGACGTTCGGCGCGCGCCGGTGACGCGTCAGCAGGGCAAGCAGGCGCGGGCCGTGCAATGAACATGCGCTATGCGGTCATCGGCAATCCGGTCGCGCACAGCCGCTCGCCGGCGATCCACGAGCACTTCGCCCGTGCGGCCGGGATCGCGCTGCGCTATGAGCGGATTCTGGCGCCGCTCGACGGTTTTCGGGCGGCAGTCGAGGCGTTTCGTGCCGCAGGCGGACGGGGGCTGAACGTGACCGTGCCGTTCAAGCGCGAAGCCTTTCTGCTCGCGCACGAACATGGTGTCGAGGCAAGCCAGGCGCAGGCGGTCAATACCCTGTCCTTCGGGCGTCAGGAGCCGGACGTGATCCGTGGCGACAACACCGATGGTACCGGTCTGGTACGCGATCTCGTCGAGCGCGAAGATTTTGTGCTGCGGGGCCGGTCGGTACTGATCCTGGGGGCGGGCGGAGCGGCACGCGGCATTGTCGGACCGCTGCTGGACGCCGGCGTCGGCAGGCTGACCGTGACCAACCGCAGCCGCGCCAATGCCGCCCGGCTGGTCCGTGATCTGGCGGAAGCGGAAGGTCGTGCACACCGCCTGCGGGAAGTGGCGCTCGATCGGGTCGAGCCCGGTTTCGATCTCGTCATCGATGCCAGCGGCAGCGGTCTGCGCAATGAACCGGTTGCGCTGGCCGATGAAGTGCTGGCCGCCGCCAGGCTTGCCTGCGATCTGTTTTATGCCGCGCAGCCGACGGTGTTCATGCGTCAGGCCCGAGCCGCCGGCTGTACCCGGGTCTGTGATGGACTGGGCATGCTCGTCGAGCAGGCGGCCGAATCGTTCCGGCTCTGGCATGGCGTGCACCCGGATACGGCGCCGGTGTACCGGACCCTGCGCGCAAGCCTGCAGGGCTGAGGTCATGCGAAATCATCGCCGGTGCCCGTTTCGTGTGCCTTGCGGCCACGATCACCGGCTGCGTCCATCCGGACTTCGCTCCGACGGTTCACGGGCCCGATGAAACGGGGCCGCCGCAAACGCGCGCCGTGGGGTCGGCGCGGATGGCGCCTGCTGGCCGTGGCGGTGGCCACAGTCGGGTGCGCGGTACTCGTTCTGCAACTGTGGTATTTCGCGCACGTGCTGTGGTGGAGCCACTTCAATCCCGGCACCACCCGTTTCATGCAGATCGAAGCGCAGCGTCTGCGGACCGCCGACCCGGGTTTCGTCCTGTGGCATCGCTGGGTCGATTACGATCATCTGTCCGTTCATCTGAAGCGGGCGGTGATTGCGGCCGAGGATGCGCGCTTCGTGCATCACAACGGCATCGACTGGGATGCGCTTCGCCATGCCTGGCAGCGCAACCGGGACCGGGGCAGGATCGTTCTCGGCGGCTCGACGATCACGATGCAACTGGCGCGCAATCTGCTGCTCTCGGGCAAGCGCAGCTATCTGCGCAAGGCACAGGAATTCGTCATCACCTGGATGATCGAGATGGTGATGGACAAGCGCCGCATCCTCGAGCTGTATCTGAACGTCGCCGAATGGGGCACCGGGGTTTTCGGCGCCGAGGCCGCTGCGCTGCACCATTACGGCATTCCGGCGGCCCGGCTCGACCGGATGCAGGCAGCGCGTCTGGCGGCAATGCTGCCGCAACCGCGTTACCATGACGCCCATCCCGGGTCCGGAGATCTGGCCCGGCGCACCGCGATCGTCGCCCGCTCGATGGATGCGATCGATCTTCCATGAGAACGGGTGAATGACCGCGCAACAGTCTGACGAGACGGCGGACGCTGTCGCCGATCGGCCGGAAACGCCGCGCACCGGCATGCAGCCGCGCGATCCGGAAGAGGCTTCGCGCGCCCTCGTTGCCGTGCAGGATTTGCTGCGCCTGCACAAATCGATTGGCGACGCCGGCGGGCGCGAGCGCGGCGACTTCGGGTCGGCGGAAGATCCCGCTTCGGATCAGAAGTCGGTCGACCTGCCGCACCTGGCGGATCTGGACGGGCGCATCCGCAGCCTGCATCCGGCCGACGTCGCCTTCATCCTCGAGGCGCTGCCGTACGAGGACCGGATGCTCGTCTGGGATCTGGTCGAGTCGGCGCAGGACGGCGAGATCCTGCTCGAAGTCTCCGAGTCGGTGCGCGAGTCGCTGATCCGCTCGATGGACCGCGACGAACTCGTCGAGGCGGTCGAGACGCTCGACGCCGACGAGATCGCCGAACTGGCGCCCGATCTGCCGCGCGACGTCGTCGAACAGGTGCGGCGCGGCCTGAGCCAGCAGGAGCGCGAGCAACTGCGGGCATCGCTGTCGTTCCCGGAAGGCTCCGTCGGCGAGCTGATGGATTTCGAAGCGATCACGGTGCCGCGCGAGTTCACGCTCGAGATGGTGCTGCGCGAGCTGCGCCGGCTCGAGGAACTGCCCGATCACACCGATCAGGTCTACGTCGTCGACGAGCGCGGCGAGCTGCTCGGTTCGCTGCCGCTCGATCGCCTGCTGGTCAACCAGCCCGAGGTCCAGGTCGAGGACGTGATGCAGCGCGACGTGCTCACGCTGCAGACGCTCGATGACGCCGGCGACGCGGCGCAGGCGTTCGAGCGCTATGACCTGGTGTCGGCACCGGTCGTCGATCCGGCCAATCGCGTCATCGGCCGGGTCACGGTCGCCGAGGTCCTCGACCTGATCCGCGAAGAGGCCGAATCGGACATGCTCACCAAGGCCGGCCTGCGCGAGGAGGAGGACATCTACTCCAGCGTCTGGGCGTCGGCGCGCAACCGCTGGATGTGGCTGGCCCTGAACCTGTGCACGGCCTTTTTCGCATCTCGTGTCATCGAGGCATTCGAAGGCACGATCGAGCGCGTCGTCGCACTGGCGACGCTGATGCCGATCGTGGCCGGTATCGCCGGGAACAGCGGCAATCAGACGATGACGCTGATCATCCGCTCGATTGCGCTCGGCCAGGTCAACATGGGCAATGCGCATCGTCTGCTCGGCAAGGAACTGGCCGTGGCCGGCCTCAACGGACTGGTCTGGGGCGGCGTTGCCGGGCTGGTCGCCTGGCTGCTGTATCGGGAGACGAGTTATGGCGCGCTGCTCGGTTTCACGATGACGCTGGCGATGGTGCTCAACCTGCTGGTGGGCGCCCTGATCGCCCTGATCGTGCCGTTGACGCTGCAGCGCTTCGGGCGCGATCCGGCGCTGGGCTCGTCGGTTCTGCTGACCTTCAGCACCGACAGCATGGGTTTTCTGATCTTTCTCGGCCTGGCGACCCTGCTGTTCCGCTGATCATTCGCACCGCCCGCGCGCACATTCAGCGCGCACAGAAAACGGGCGTGGTGAAGGCGCGCGCCCGTTCGGCGATTTCCTCGTTTTCGAGGGTCCGGTCATGGGCGCTGCCGCCCTCGTAGGTGACCTTGCTGCGGTCGAGCAGCGCCTTCAGCGGTGCCAGCTTGATGGCGAAATTGATGTTCTGCGGGATGTCGCCGGTCATCTGCGCCACGCGTAGTGCGTTGAGCTTGGCCACCACGACGCCGACCACCAGACCGCGCCGGTCGAGCAGCGGCCCGCCGCTGTTGCCGGGCTGCACCGGAACGTCGATCTGCAACTGGCCGGGATGATCACGCAGGCCCGACAGCGCCGAGACCATGCCGGCGCCGAGCTGACCGGCCGAGGACAGCACCCCCTGCAGCGGGTAGCCGTAGGTCAGCACCGGTTCGCCCTGCATGGCTTCGGGCGCGACGCGCAGGCGCACCGCGCTGGCAACGGGCGGGCCCTTGAGCACGGCGAGATCATGGCCGGTGTCGACCGCAACCAGCTCCAGCGTGGTGCCGTCGCCACGCGCCAGTTGCCGGCAACGCACGACGACATGATGATTGGTGACGATGTAGCCGGCCGTATTCACATAGAAGCCGCTGCCGTTCGAGACGCGTCGTGCAGTTTCAGGTTGCCGCGCCGGATCATGTTTTCCCGCCTCTGGCGTCGTTCCGGGACGGACGGGCACCGGCAGCGCCCCCGTGTCGCGATCGAGAAGCGAGCCAGGCACGGCGCGCGGCGTCTCGGGCAGGCCGCGCGCCGCCAGCGGTGACCACAGGTCACCGGCCGGTGCCGGCGGACTCCACGATGCGATCAGCAGGGCGCAGGCCGAAGCGTGCAGGGCGGTCCGCCACGCCGCTGCGGCCGATGTCCGTCTGCCTGCTGCGCTCGGCCGCACGGGCATCACGACTCCGTGCGTACCCAGGCGCCGCTCTTGCCGCCGCGCTTTTCCAGCAGTCCGACATTGTCGATCAGCATGCCGCGATCGATCGCCTTGCACATGTCGTAGATCGTCAGCAGGCCGATCTGCACGGCCGTGAGCGCTTCCATCTCGACCCCGGTGCGTCCGTCGCACTCTGCCTGCACGGTACAGTGTACGGCGCTCATCGTCTCGTCGAGTTCGAAGTCGGCCGTGACCCGGGTCAATGCGACGGGATGGCACAACGGAACCAGATCGGCGGTGCGCTTGGCTCCCTGGATTGCCGCGATGCGGGCGACGCCGAGTACGTCGCCCTTATTCGCGCTGCCGTCCCGGATTGTCGCCAGCGTCGCCGGCCGCATGCGGATCGTGCCACGCGCGACAGCGATCCGGTGTGTCGGACGCTTGTCGCCGATGTCGACCATGTGTGCCTGGCCGCTTTCGTCGAAGTGGGTCAGGCCCGATTGATCGGCAGATGTGTCGATGCGGCCCTGCGGAGGCGTTCCGTCGGCGGCGGCGGGATGCATGGTGGGGGTGCCTGGGGTGCTCATGGTGACTCGTGCTCCCGTCTATCATAGCAATGCCGTTTTCCCGGAGGTACCGCAGGTGTCCAAGGCAAGTCTGCCGACCCGGTGCATGGCGGGCCTGCTGGCCGCGTTGCTCGCTCTTGCGCCGCCGCTCGCGTCGGCGCAGATCGACAATCTGCCGCGCCTGGGCGACGCCGGTGCCGACGAATTGTCGCCCGCGATGGAGCGGCGCATCGGCGAATCGATTGTCGGCGAACTGCAGCATCGTGGCCTGATCGAGGACGATGCCGAGATCACCGACTGGCTCACCGGTTTTGCGCGCCGGCTGACGACGACCGAGCCGGCGGCCGGCCATGATTTCAACTTTTTCGTCGTCCGTGACCGGACCCTGAATGCCTTCGCCCTGCCGGGCGGCTTCATCGGCGTGCACACCGGCCTGATCGTTGCCGCGCAATCCGAATCGGAGCTGGCGTCGGTGCTGGCGCACGAGATCGGGCACGTCACGCAGCGTCACATCGCGCGCATGCTGGCGCGTCAGCGCCAGAGTTCGGTCGTGATGCTGGCAGCCATGGTTCTTGCCGCGCTGGCAGCCGGGTCGAGCCCGCAGGCGGCCACCGGACTGGCGTCGCTGGGCTCGACCGTGGCCCAGCAGCAGATGCTCGGATTTTCACGCGATGCCGAACGGGAGGCCGACCGGATCGGTCTGGACATGCTGCGCCAGGGCGGATTCGACGCGAATGCCATGGTCGCCTTCCTGACGCGTCTGCAGGATGCCGGGCGACTTTATGAAAGTGGTGCTCCGGAATATCTGCGCACCCATCCGATCACGTCGGCGCGGATCGCCGACATCCAGACGCGGATCCGGGACGGACGCTATCAGCAGCGTGCCGACAGTCTGGAATTCATGCTCGTGCGCGCGAAACTGCGTGCGTTGACCGACACCAGCGTCGATGGACTGAAAGACGCACGCGCGTCCTTCGAGCGCCAGTTGCGCGATCGGACGATCGATGAGGCCGCCGGCTGGTTCGGACTGGCGACGGTGGCCGCCGCGGCGCGGGATGCGTCCGGCGCACGCGCGGCCATCGCCGAGTTGCGTCGCCGGCTGCCGGCACCGCACCCGTTCGTCGAGGCGCTGGCGGCGCAGGTCGAACTCGATGCCGGCCAGCCGCAGGCGGCGCTGGAGATTCTCGATGCCATGCCCGGCAACGGGTCGCGTGCGCTCGATCGCCTGCGCACGCGGGCGCTGCTCGGCGAACGCAGATACGCCGACGCCGTGCCGTTCCTGCAGCGCGCGCTGCAGCGCTACCCGCAGGATGCGCGCCTGTGGGCCGAGCTGTCCGAAGCACAGCAGGCCCTCGATCGTCCGGCGCTGGCGCACCGCGCTGCCGCCGAGCGGTTCGTGCTGCTGGGTGCGCTGCCGGCGGCAATCGAGCAGTTGCGGTTGGCGCAGCGCGCACGCGAACCGGACTTTCACATCGCTTCACAGATCGACGCACGTCTGCGCGAACTCGAAGCGCGCTGGCTGAACGAGCGCGAAGATTTCTGATTCCGCAGCGGATGACAGGGATCGGTCGCGCATCGGGTGCGACCGATCAGTTCATCAGTGCAGGATTCCTTCGTCGCCGTGCGTCGACGGGCGCAGTGCGGAGTGATGCAGCATGATGCGCCAGCCGTCGGCCTGCTTGACGTAGATGTTGGTCGCCACGCATTCGACCATGTCCACGCGGATCGATGCGCCGCCGGTCGGCTGGAAGGCCAGTGTGTGTTCGACCAGGTTGTGGACGGCCAGGACCGCGCTCGTGTGTGCGCGCACCTCGCGTCGCTGGATGTTGACCGGACCGCTGCGGAAGATCGCCTCCCAGGAAGCGCGGATCGCCTGCAGGCCGATCAGGCGATCATGGCCCGGGTGAATGCACATCACTTCCTCTTCGTCGGCCCACAATGTCATCATCGCTTCCAGTTCGCCCTGCTGCATGGCTTCGTAGAAAGCGTCCTCGACGGCATCGGCCGTGCACAGCACGGTCTGGCGCATCACCATCCGCTGCTCAGACGGCCGGTTTGCCGCTGCCCCGATCGGCAAGGCGGTAGATCGTCCCGCAATAGGCGCACATCGCTTCGCCCGTCTTCTCCAGTTCAAGATAGACGCGCGGATGCGACGACCACAGCGTCATCTGCGGGTTCGGACAGAAAGCCGGCTGATCGTCGGGATCGACCATAACGACGCTGTGCGGCGGCGTGCCCGGCTCGCTGATGGTTCGGGGTTCGTTCACGGTCATTGCCTTTCGATCGGGGTGAGCCAGTGGTGGTAGCGCGGCTCGCGTCCCGCCACGATGTCGAAGAACAGGGTCTGCAGCCGCTCGGTGACCGGGCCGCGCCGGCCGGCGCCGATCGTGCGGTCGTCGAGTTCGCGGATCGGGGTGATTTCGGCCGCCGTGCCGGTGAAGAAGGCCTCGTCGGCACAGTACATTTCGTCCCGGGTGATCCGCTTTTCGCGCACCTCGATGCCGAGATCGTGCGCGATCGTGATCACCGAATCACGCGTGATGCCTTCCAGGCAGGATGCGACGTCGGGCGTGTACAGGATGCCGTTGCGCACGATGAAGACGTTCTCGCCGGAGCCTTCCGAGACATAGCCCTCGGTGTCCAGCAGCAGGGCCTCGTCGTAGCCGTGCGCGCACACTTCCTGGTTGGCGAGAATCGAGTTGATGTAGTAGCCGCTCGCCTTGGCGCGCACGAGCGAAACGTTGACGTGATGGCGCGTGAAGGACGACGTCTTCACCCGGATGCCGGAAGCGATGGCCTCCTCGCCGAGATACGCGCCCCAGGGCCAGGCGGCGATGGCGACGTGGATGCTGTTGTCGCGTGCCGACACGCCGAGCCTTTCGGATCCCACCCAGGCGATCGGACGCAGATAGCACGATTCGAGGTCGTTCCGGCGCACGACTTCCTTCTGCGCCTGGATCAGTTCGTCGAACCCGAACGGCAGCTTCATCTGGAAGATCTTCGCCGAATTCGACAGGCGGCGCGTGTGTTCCGGCAGCCGGAAGATCGCCGTTCCGGCGTCGGTGCGGTAGGCGCGCACGCCTTCGAACACGGCCATGCCGTAGTGCAGCGAATGCGTGAGCACATGGATCCTGGCGTCGCGCCAGTCGACCATCGTTCCGTCGAACCATATCAGACCGTCGCGATCCGCCATCGACATCGTTTTCTCCCGGGACAGCGAGTGAAGGAAATGAGCCGCCCATTCTAGCAATCGTCGCGTGTGCGCCTGCTTCAGACGTCATGATCGGCGCCGAGAAGCCGATCCTGGAGCAACAGCACGGCTTCACGCTCTTCGCGGATGCTCTCCGGGTCGACGCGTGCGCCGACGCCATCGAGGCGCGCCTGGTGCTGCAACCGGCGGTAGCGCCGATAGGCGTCGGCACCGCGCCGGGCCAGCGCCTCATCGACGAGTCCGAGTGCGGCCGCGCGCCCGAGCAGCGCGATATTGCCGGCATTGTCCAGCAGTTCCGGATGTTTCCCGGCGTACGCCAGTACCAGATACTGGACGACGAATTCGAGGTCGATCATGCCGCCGGCGCCGTGCTTGAGATCGATCAGCGTCGCCGGTTCGGCGGATTTTCGCCGGTCGTGATACTCGCGGATACGCGCCCGCATGGCGTGTATTTCCCGGCGCAGGGTGGCCAGATCGCGCGGACGGGCCAGCACGCGCCGTCGGATCGACTCGAAGTGCTCGCCGATCGACGGGTCCCCGGCGCAGAAGCGTGCGCGCGTCAGGGCCTGATGTTCCCAGACCCAGGCGGCTTCGTTCTGGTAGGTCTCGAAAGCGGCCAGCCGCGACACGAGCAGGCCGGACGAACCGTTCGGCCGCAGGCGCAGGTCGGTCTCGAAGAGCAGGCCGGCGGCCGTGCGGGTCGACAGCCAGGCGGCCACCCGCTGAGCCAGCAGCGCATAGGCCTCGGGGGCACGATCATCGTCATCGTCGTACAGAAAGACGAGATCGATGTCCGAGACGTACCCGAGTTCCTTTCCGCCGAGTCGGCCATAAGCGATGGCGGCAAAGCGTGGCGCATCGCGAAAACGCAGACGCAGCTGACTCCAGACGAGCGGGATGACCAGATCGAGTACCCGGTCGGCCAGTTCGCTGAGGTGATCGGACAGGTGTTCGACGCTCAGACGGCCTTCCAGATCCTGCATCATCAGGCGGAACACCTGTGCGTGGTAGGCCTCGCGCACGAGGTCCATCTGGCGTTCGACGTCGGGGCCGCCGTGCTCGCCGGTGCCCGGCAGTGCATGCAGGCGCGTCTGCAGTTCGTCGCTCCACAGCCGGTAATCCTGCGGCTCGAGCAATTCGCCGTCGAGCAGTTCGTCGAGAACCACCGGGTGCTGCATCAGGTATCCGGCCGGCCACTGTGCCCAGTCGAGTACGCGCAGGACGCGCGCAAACGCGCCCCGAAAGCGATCGAGCAGGGCCACGTAGCCGGGGCGGCGGCAGATCGTTTCGAGCAGGTCGGCCAGTCGCGTCAGACCGGCCGTGCCGGTGCCGCGCCCGATCGCGTCGTCCAGCAGGCGTTCGATCGCCGCCCGCGTGTCGGCCCGCGCCGCCCGGTAGCGCTTGCTTTCGCGCAGGACGGCGAACCGGCGCAGGGCTTCGGGATCGGGCGGTGCCGCGCCCGCCTGTGCCGGCCGCAGGTCGTCGGCGTGCGCGGGTGCCAGCAGGCGGTCGAAGATGCGGGCGGTCCGTTCGGTGCAGTCGTCGACGGCCTGGACGAAGGCTTCGTCCGCCAGGCCGAGCATCGCGGCAATCGCCTTGCGCTCGGCGCCGCTGCGCGCGAGCCGGTGCGTTTGCGCATCTTCACGGTACTGCAGCATGTGCTCGGTACGGCGCAACAGCCGATAGGCGTCAGCCAGCGCCACGCTCTCGTCTTCGGGCAGCAGTCCCTTGCGCGCCAGCGTTGCCAGGGTTTCCAGCGTGCTGCGGCTGCGCAGCGTCGGATCCTGTCCGCCGCGCACGATCTGGAACAGCTGGGCGATGAACTCGATTTCCCGGATGCCGCCCCGGCCCAGCTTGACGTCCCGGGCGCGCGGATTGCCCAGGTCGCGACGCGTGACTTCGGCCCGGATCCTCGCGTGCAGCGCATGCAGGGCCTCGATTGCATCGAAGTCGAGATAGCGGCGATAGACGAATGGATCGACGATGCGCGCCAGCGCCGTCTCATCGGCCGCACGTGCCTTGTCGCCGGCAACCCCCGAATCGGCAATGACGCGGCCCTTGAGCCAGGCAAAGCGCTCCCATTCGCGACCCTGCGCGTAGAAATACTGTTCGAGCGTCGGCAGCGACGCAACCAGCGGTCCGGAGGCGCCGTGCGGACGCAATCGCACGTCGACGCGAAAAACGAACCCGTCGGCATCCCGCGTCGCCAGCAGGGCGATCGTGCGCCGGGCCAGCAGGTGCATCCACTCGCTCGTGGCGAGTGTCGTGCCGCCGGGTTCCGGGTGTTCACGATTCCCGGCGCCACGGCACTCACCTTCCCCGCGGAAGACGAAGACGAGATCCAGATCCGAGGAGACGTTCAGCTCCCTGCCGCCGACCTTGCCCATGCCGACCGCCAGCAGATCCTGGGGGCGGCCGTACGGATCGAGCGCGGTGCCGTGGCGTGCCACCAGGGTGGCGGCCGCGGTGCGCATGGCCAGCGCGGTCGCCTGTTGTGCAAACGCGCTCATGGCAGTGCAGACTTCCTCGAGCGACGCCGCGCCGGTCGTGTCGCGCTCGATCAGCGCCAGCAGCAACCAGTTGCGTGCCCGACGCAGGGCAGCGCCGAGCGCGGCCTCGGCCTGCGCCCCGGCGGCCTCGGTGCCGCCAGCGGAGTCGAGGTTGTCGGCGCCCCCCCCGATGCGGCTGCCCAGGCTCTGCTCGCGCTCGATCAGTGCCGCGATCGCCGCTTCGGACAGGACTCTCGAACACAGCGTTCCGAGTCGCTGACGTACCGCGGGTTCTCCGTGACGGGTGTCGAGGGCCGCGAGCGTGCGCCGGAACCAGGCGGAATGGCGCTCACCTTCAAAGTGCATGTCTGCCGTTCCGAAACGGTTATTCTGGGGATTCGCCATCCATTGTCGTTCATGCCAGCTCATTTTTCCCGAGGATGACGGCTTCACCCCTTCACGGTACCGGACGCCTGTTGCGCTGGGCGGCATGGTGCGTGCTTGCGCTCGGCCTGATCGCCGCCGGCTCGGCCGCGCTGTTGCGCTGGGCGATCTGGCCGAATCTCGCACGCTGGCAGCCGCAGATCGAGCAGCAGCTGGGCCGGCTCGCCGGGCGGCCGGTCCGGATCGGCACCCTGGCCGCCGGCTTCGAGGGCTGGCGTCCGTGGGTCGTCGCCACCGACATACGCGTTCGTGATGAGGATGGTGTCGATGCGCTGGTCATCGAACGCCTGCGTGCCATTCCGTCGATCCGCGCGGCGCTGCGCGGGCATTTCGGGCTGGCCCTGCTCGAAAGCGAGGCGCCGGCCGTCCGGATCGAGCGGATCGCATCCGATCGCATCCGCATCGCCGGTTTCGAGCAGACTCCCGATACGCCCGATGGCTTCCCGGGCTGGCTGCTGGCGCAGCACCGGATCGCGGTGCATGCGGCACGGATCGAACTCGTCGATCGTCTCGAGGGACGCCGTGCCGATCTGTCCGGCATCGATCTGGCCTGGAGTGTCCGCGGGCGACGCATGCGCGGCTCGGTGCGCATCCCCGCCTGGGGGACACTGGCCAGCGGCATCGATGCGGCACTGGAACTCAGCTGGCCGGCGTCCGGTGCATCGCTCGACTGGCGGCAATGGCGCGGTCAGGCCTGGGTTGGCGTGCGCGGCATCGATCTGGCTGGTGCACTGGCGGCCGGCCGACCCTGGCTGGAAGGTACCGGTCTGGCGGCGGTGGCGCAGTCGCTCGCGATCGGTTCGGGCCGGGCCGGCTTCCGGCTCTGGACCTTCCTCGACCCCGATGTGGCCAACCGCACGATACTGCGTCTGGCGGCAGACGAACTGCAGGCGCAGGTCGGGGACGAGCCGATCCCGGTGAGCGCACTGCGTCTCGATGCGCGCTCGAGCCATGATGCCGTCGGACGGACCACCATCGTCTTCGAGCGCGCCGAACTGGTCGACGATCGGGGGCAGCGCTTCGATGCGGGCGTCGCCGAGCCGATGCTGCGGCTGCGCGCCGACGGCCTGCCCGTGGCGGCACGCGCGGCGCTGGCCGACTTCGAGGCCGCGCCGGTCATGGACTGGGTGCGCCGCTTTCCGCTGCCGGCCGACATCCGCGCGATGCTGGCGCCGCTGCAGGTCGAAGGCCGCGTGCACCGCGCCGCATTTACCTGGTCGACCGAGCCGGACGAAGCGCATGGCGTGTTTGATGCGGATTTCGAAGGCCTGTCGTTCTTCCGGAACAACCCGGCACCGCTGCAGCCGGAGGAACTGCGCCTGCCCGGGTTCCGCAATCTCTCCGGGAAAGTTCGGGTCACCCGGCAGGGTGGGGAGGCCGATCTGCACGGAAGCGATCTGCAACTCGTGTTTCCGGGACTCTTCGCCGAGCCGGCCGTTGCGCTGGAGCGACTCGATGCACGCGCCACCTGGGAGGTCGGCAGCCCCGGCGAAGGCGCGCAGCCGACGATGCGCGGAACGTCGTTGCCGGCGCAGTCGTCCCGACCGGCATCACTGTCGCCATCCGGCCCGCCGCCGCAGACGCCGCGCGAAGCCGCCGGCGACGCGGACGAAGCCGGCCTTCCGCCAGCGGTGACGCTGCGCATCGAAGCGATGCGTTTTGCCAATGCCGATGCCGCCGGCGAACTCGCGGGCACCTGGCGCAGCGCTGGCAATGGTCCGGGCATCGTCGATCTGAGCGGAAAGCTCGAACGCGCCGATGCCCGACGCACGGCACGCTACCTGCCGCTGGTCGTCCCCGGGGAGGTGCGCGACTGGGTGCACGACGCGATCCGTGCCGGCCACTCGGATGACGTGCGTTTCGTCATTCGTGGTGACCTGGACGATTTTCCCTGGCGTGATCCGGCCAGCGGGCTGTTCCGCGTCGACGTGAAGCTCGCCGACGGACGCCTGGCCTATGCACCGGGCTGGCCTGCGATCGAACGGATCGATGGGCAACTCCGGTTCGAACGTGCCGGCCTGCAGATCGACGCGCAGACCGGCCGGGTCTGGCGTATCGGGCTGGACTCGGTACACGCCGGGATCGGAGATTTCGACGAGCCGATGCTGCGGGTGGAAGGCAGCGGACGCGGGCCGGCGCAGGATCTGCTGCGTTTTCTGCGGGAGAGTCCGCTGGCAGAGGAATTCGGCGCCATCGGGCCCGACGTCACGCTGGGCGGCGACGCGGCGCTGCAACTGGCACTGGACGTTCCGCTCGAAGCGCCGGAGCAGGCGCGGGCCAGGGGAACGATCCGGCTCGACGGCAATGAGGTGGCCGCAGGCGAGGGTCTGCCGCGCTTCGAGCAATTCGCCGGCCGGATCGATTTCACCGAAGATTCGGTGACACTGCGCGATCTGCGTGCGCGCGTACTCGGCGGAACGCTGCGCCTGCATGGCGAGGCCACGGCCAGCGGGCGCCTGCGGGTCGCGCTCGAAGGCGAGCTGCCGGCGCCCGCGCTGGCGCGCTGGCAGCTGGAAGGCATCGACGAAGCGCTTGCCGAGCGCCTGGCGGCGCGGCTGTCGGGTCCGATCGCGTTTGCCGGCGAGCTGGAACGGGACGGTCCGGTTTCGTCGTTCCAACTGCAAACCGATCTTGCCGACGTGCGCAGCGACCTGCCGCCACCGTTCGTCAAGGCCGCTGGCGAACGGTGGCCGGTCCGACTGGTACTGACAAGCCCGTCGACGGGGCTGGAGTCGCTCGACATCACGTGGCCCGAGCGTGGCCGGCTCATCGTCGAGCATGATCGATCGACGGGTGCGGAGGCGTTCCGGCGCGGCGTCCTGGCGATCGGCCCACCGTCGGCGGTGTCGGCCGCGCTGCCGGCAGAAGGGTTCACCGCACGCATCCAGGTGCCCGAACTCGATCTGGATGCATGGACGGCGCTGTCGGGCATGCGCACCGGCTCGGCAGCGCCGGAGGGCGCCGATGATCTGCAGACGCTGGCCGGGCGGTTCCCGCAGAAGCTGCCTGCACTCGACGTCGCGGTCGACCGTTTCATCGTCGGCGGCCGCGCGCTGGGCGCGCTGCGGTTGCAGGCGGAAAACGATGCGCAGGATATTGCGCAGGATGTTGTCGGGAGGCGGTCCGGCAGCACGTCGATGGCACCGCGCTGGCGGGTGCGGCACCTGCAACTGGAGCAGCCCGCCGGGCGGCTCGATGCGTCCGGCACCTGGCAGGCGCGTCAGGCCGGTACGCCGGCGGTCAGCGATCTGCGCTTTTCGCTGGCGGTGATCGATGGCGGCGCGCTGCTCGACCTGTTCGGTTTCCCCGGTGTACTGCGTGGCGGCAGCGGAGAGCTGTCGGGGCAGATCGCCTGGCAGGGTTCTCCGGTGCACCTGGATACACGCTCGCTGTCGGGTGATATTGCGCTCGACATGGGCAAGGGGCAGTTCCTGAAATCCGATCCCGGCATCGCCAAGCTGATCGGCGTGCTCAATCTGCAGTCGCTGCGCCGCCGGCTGGTGTTCGATTTCCGGGATCTGTTTGCCGAGGGTTTCGCCTTCGATACGATTTCGGGCTCGGCGCAGATCGTCGACGGCGTGGCGCACACCGGGGATTTCCACATGAAAGGCGTCACGGCGCAAGTGGCGATTCGCGGACGGGCCGATCTGGCCGAGGAGACCCAGGCGCTGGTGGTGCAGGTGCGGCCCGAATTCGATGCCGGACTGGCTTCGCTGGCCTATGCGGCGCTGGCCAACCCGGTCCTGGGTCTGGGCACGTTTGTTGCGCAGATGGTGCTGCGCGAGCCCTTGCAGCAGATGTTCGGCCACGAATACGATGTAACCGGAGCCTGGGATGATCCTCTGGTGGTGCGCCGCGCCCGTCCGACATCCACCCAGGCGTTGCCACCCTCGTGATCCGGTCTCTCTGGAGTGTCAGCACGCATGGAAAGTCGTACAGTCGAGTCAATCGCCGCCGATCCGGTCGGCCCCGACCGGATCCCCTCGCTGCGGGTGGCTGCGCTGCAGATGGTCTCGTCGACGCAACCCGAGCAGAACCTGGCGCAGGCCGCTGCGCTGATCGCCGAGGCGGCGCGACGCGGCGCACAGCTGGTGGCGCTGCCGGAGTATTTCCCCCTGCTCGGGCGCACCGACCGTGACAAGCTCGCCATCCGCGAGCCGGACGGCGAGGGTCCGATCCAGCATTTTCTGGCGACCCAGGCCGCCGAAGCCGGCGTCTGGGTCGTCGGCGGCACTCTGCCGCTGTTCAGCGATGATGCCCGCAAGGTCATCAACAGCTGCCTCGTCTATCGCCCCGACGGCACCCGGGCGGCGCGCTACGACAAGATCCACCTGTTCGGTTTCGAAAACGGGCCGGAGCGTTTCGACGAGGCTGCCACCATTGTGGCCGGGCGCACGCCGGTGGTCTTCGACATCCCGTCCGGAACCGGCGGGACGGCAGCGGACTGGCGCGTCGGCCTGAGCATCTGCTATGACCTGCGCTTTCCCGAGCTGTACCGGGTTCTCGCCCCGACGGACTTGATTCTGGTGCCTTCCGCCTTCACGTACACGACGGGGTCGGCGCATTGGGAAGTGCTCCTGCGCGCACGTGCGATCGAAAACCAGTGCTATGTGCTGGCGCCCGCCCAGGGAGGCAGGCACGAGAACGGACGGCGCACCTGGGGCCATTCGATGCTGGTCGACCCCTG
Source organism: Burkholderiaceae bacterium (assembly GCA_036844405.1). Classification (GTDB taxonomy): domain Bacteria; phylum Pseudomonadota; class Gammaproteobacteria; order Burkholderiales; family Burkholderiaceae_E; genus Zeimonas. Next base: position 25,352 of record DAIUFU010000009.1, read on the forward strand.
GGGCAGGGTGGTTGCGATGCAGGCCGAGGGCAGTGGAATCGTCCTTGCCGATGTGCGGCGCAAACGGCTTGACAAGGTACGCACGAGCATCCCGGCCCTGCGCCATCGTCTCCTGTAGCATGGAGAACGATCACGAACCGGTCACGAAAGCGGTCGCCGACCGCGAGTCATCACGATGAAACCCGTTGAAGCCCCCTTCCAGTCACTTGCGCTCGCGCGCTCGGTCCTGCTCGAACCGTACGGGCTCGACGAATCGCATCTGACCCGAGCGCTGTCCGACATTTTCCGGCACCGCGTGCAGTACGCCGATCTCTATTTCCAGTTCAGCCGCAGTGAAGGCTGGAGCCTGGAGGAAGGCATCGTCAAGGCCGGCAGTTTTTCGATCGACCAGGGTGTCGGCGTGCGCGCGGTCAGCGGAGACCGGACGGCCTTCGCCTACTCCGACGTGATCAGTGCGGAGGCGCTGCGCAATGCCGCCAGTGCGACCCGCACGATTGCCGCCCAGGGCTCCGGCAGGACGAAGGTTGCGGCCACGCTGGTGCCCGGCAACGGACACAGCCTGTACGGGCTGGCAGACCCGATTCCGGCGCTGGATGCGGCACAGAAGGTGGCCCTGCTGGAGCGTCTCGAGCGCATGGCGCGGGCGAAGGATCCGCGCGTGTGCCAGGTGATGGCGGGGCTGGCCGCCGCCTGGGATGTCGTTCTCGTGGCCCGCTCGGACGGCCATCTGGCGGCCGATGTGCGCCCGCTCGTGCGCCTGTCGCTGAACGTGATCGTCGAGCAGGGCGGCCGGCGCGAGCAGGGGCACAGCGGCGGCGGCGGGCGCTTCGATTTCGAACACTTCGACGAGGAGCGTCTGCAGCAGTACGTCGACGCTGCGGTCGGCTCCGCGCTGACCAATCTGGAGGCGCGGCCGGCACCGGCCGGTGCCATGACGGTGGTGCTTGGTCCGGGCTGGCCGGGCGTGCTCCTGCACGAGGCGGTCGGCCACGGACTGGAAGGCGACTTCAACCGCAAGCGTTCGTCCGTCTTCTCCGGGCGCGTCGGCCAGCAGGTCGCGAGCCGCGGCGTGACGGTCATCGACGACGGCACGATCGCGCAGCGGCGCGGTTCGCTCAACATCGACGACGAAGGCAATCCGACGCAGCGCAACGTCCTGATCGAGGACGGCATCCTGACCGGCTATCTGCAGGACGTCCTCAATGCGCGCCTGATGAAGACAGCGGTCACCGGCAACGGGCGCCGCGAGTCGTTCGCGCACATTCCGATGCCGCGCATGACCAACACCTTCATGCTGGCCGGAGAACATGATCCGGGCGAGATTCTCGAATCGGTCGACCGCGGGCTGTATGCCGTCAATTTCGGCGGCGGTCAGGTCGACATCACCAACGGCAAGTTCGTGTTTTCGGCTTCCGAGGCATGGTGGGTGGAAAACGGCCGCCTGCAGTATCCCGTCAAGGGCGCGATGATCGTTGGCAACGGCCCCGATGCCCTGACCCGCGTGACGATGATCGGCAACGACCTGCAGCTCGATCCGGGTGTCGGCGTCTGCGGCAAGGACGGCCAGAGCGTGCCGGTCGGCGTCGGTCAACCGACCTTGCGCATCGAGGCGATGACCGTTGGAGGAACGGCTGCCGGCTGATTCGTCGGCAGGCGTCGGGGAACCGGTGGTCGGCGCGCGCCCGCCGGGCCGGCGCGACTGCACCGGTTGATTGGCTGTGTCGAAAAAGCAAAGCGATGCTTGCCGATCGTGCGCGTGCGCCGTACACTGATGAAATGATGCACTGCAAGAATATGGATTTTCCGGTTCGGATGCCGGCCGCGACGGCAGGTACGTCGACGGGCGCCGTTGCCGGCCGCCATGAGTCGTGCAGTGCTTCCGGCGACGGAAGCCGATTTACGCGCTGGTTTTTCTACGGTCCCGATCACCGGCGGACCGGCTCGGCAGCGCGCGTTCAGATCTGAAGCAGCAACCCCGAATCCACAAGACCGCCGGCCCGAAGCCGGCGGTTTTTTTTTGAGCGATCCATCATGACTTTCCAGACAGACGATCTTCGCATCCGGGCCATCAAGGAACTGGCGCCTCCGTCGCACCTGCTGCGGGAATTCCCCATTGACGACACGGCCGCGAAAACGACCTTCGATGCCCGCCAGGCGATCCACCGGATTCTCCACGGCGAAGACGACCGCCTCGTGGTCGTGATCGGCCCTTGCTCGATCCACGACCCGCAGGCGGCGCGCGAGTACGCGGCGAAGCTGCGGGTGCTGCGCGAACGCCTGGCCGATGATCTGGAAGTGGTGATGCGCGTGTATTTCGAAAAGCCGCGCACGACCGTCGGCTGGAAAGGATTGATCAACGATCCGGGTCTCGATCACAGTTTCGACATCAACCGGGGGCTGCGCATCGCGCGCGAACTGCTGCTGGACATCACGCGCAGCGGCCTGCCCGCCGGCACGGAATTCCTCGACATGATCACGCCGCAGTATTACGCCGACCTCATTTCGTGGGGCGCCATCGGTGCGCGTACGACCGAGTCGCAGGTTCATCGGGAGCTGGCATCGGGTCTGTCCTGCCCGGTCGGCTTCAAGAACGGCACCGACGGCAACCTGCGGATCGCACTCGATGCGATCAAGGCAGCCTCGCAGTCGCATCATTTCCTGTCGGTCACCAAGGGCGGACACTCGGCCATCGTGTCGACGAACGGCAATGAGGATTGCCACATGATCCTGCGCGGTGGCAAGCATCCGAATTTCGATGCAGCCAGCGTCGATGCAGCCTGCCGGGCCGCGGCGGCGCAGGATCTGCCGTGCCGGCTGATGATCGATGCCAGCCACGGCAACAGCCAGAAACGTCCGGAAAATCAGGTGCCGGTGACGAACGCTGTCGGCGCACAGATCGCTGCCGGCGAGAAGCGGATCGTCGGCGTCATGATCGAAAGCCATCTCGAGGCGGGCCGCCAGGATCTCGTCGACGGACAGCCGCTGCGCTATGGCCAGAGCATCACCGACGGCTGCATCGGCTGGAGCGAGAGCGAGCAACTGCTCGAGGATCTGGCCGCATCGGTGCGCAAGCGTCGACACGCGCAGGTCGCCGTCGCGGCAGCCTGATCCTTCTGCGGATGCGGCGCGGGCCGGATGACCCTGCGCAGCTTGCCGCATCCGTCCGAGCGGCCGGCGGCTGCACGATCGCATCCGCCGATCGTGTCCGGCAGGCACCAGGCCGCCGTGGCGCCTGCCGACGCCTTGAGCGCCACCCACCGACATCGATTCCCGGCCCCTGCCGCACGGATCGCGATCCGCACGGCAGACGTGTCAAAGTGGCACGCGGACGTTTACCATGCGTCTGCGGCACGCGATCCGGGCGAGGGGGAGAGATCGATGGAAGCGCTGAGACAGCAGGCGACGACGAAATGGGCGGCGAGTGCCACCGGCGCGGCGCATGAGCGCCTGATTGCGCTCGGTGCCCAGCCGCTTGGTTATGCCGGCGAGGTGATCGAAGATCTCGCTGCCCTGCTGGCAGAGGTTCCGCTGTTTTCCGGACTCGGTGCAGCGGCCATCGAACGGCTCGGCACCATCCTGAGCGTCTACGAAGTCCGCCCTGCGGTCACGCTCGTGCGCGAGGGGGAGGAGGGTGACTTCATGATGCTGCTGATGCAGGGCGTGATCGATGTCCTGCGCCGCAACCGTCATGACTATCCATCGCGCATTGCCGTTGCGCATGCCGGCCAGGCACTCGGCGAGATGTCGATGCTCGATGGCGAGCCGCGCTTTTCTTCCTGTGTGGCGCTCGAACCGAGCCGCATCGCCGTGCTGACCAGGGACGAATTCCAGAAGCTGGCGGCGGAAGACCCGGTGCTGGCCAACCGCATCCTGCTCAACGTCGTGCGTTTGCTGTCCGAGCGCCTGCGCCAGGCAAGTCTGCAACTGGTGGCCCAGCTCGAAGCGGCCCGTGATCCCGACGCCGTCGCCGGGACGGCGTGAGCCGAACCGAGCGGACGACCGAATGCCGCGGGCACTGGTCTGCCTTCAGCGCTCCCGGTCCTTCTGCCACAGGACGTCCTCGACGCCGGCATGCCGGTTGAGCACGCGTGCCAGCACGAACAGCAGATCCGACAGGCGGTTCAGGTAGCGCTGGCAATCCGGGCGGATCTCTTCGGCGTGTCCGAGCGCAACGACCGCGCGCTCGGCGCGGCGGCAGACCGTCCGGGCAAGGTGGGCATACGCGGCTGCGCGCGAGCCGCCGGGCAGCACGAATTCCTGCAGCCGGGACAACCCCGCATTGTGTTCGTCGAGCAGCGCGTCCAGACGGGCGAGTTGCGATGCATGCAGATTCTCGAAACCGGGAATGCACAGTTCCCCGCCGAGATCGAAGAGGTCGTGCTGGATGCTGATCAGCTGTTCGCGTACCGCGTCGGGCATCGGCTCGACGAGCAGCACGCCGAGCACACTGTTCAGTTCGTCGACCTGACCGATCGCCTCGATGCGCGGGCCGTCCTTGCGGGTGCGCTTGCCGTCGCCGAGACCGGT
>DAIUFU010000010.1:0-29440 GCA_036844405.1 Burkholderiaceae bacterium
CAAACTGCTGGGATGCGGGCGCGATGCAGTGATCGGCAAACGCGATGATGCACTGTTCCCGGCCGGGCGGGCGACGCAGATGATCAACACCGACAATGAGGTGATCCGTACCGGGCAAGCCCTTTCCTATCTCACCTCGCTCGAACGCCCAGGCGGGCCGGTGTACTGGCTCGACATCCGCAAGGCACCGCTGTATGCCGCCGACGGCCGCATCACCGGCATCATCGGCGGAGCACGCGACATCACGGATCGCCTGCGTTCGGAACGAACCCTTCGTATGTGGGCGCACGCATTCCAGCACGCCGGGTTCGGTATCAAGATCCACGATATCCGCACCGGCACCATTGTGGCGGTCAATCCGGTCTTCGCCCGCGAGCGCGGCTACACACCGGAACAAATGGCCGGCATGCCGATCGACCATCTCTTTCCGGAGAGAATCCGCGCAGAACTGTCCGGTCGACCGAAAGATGGCATCAGTGCCGAACATGAAGTGCTGGAAAGCGTGCATGTCACGCGTCGCGGAGAGGAATTCCCGGTCCTGATCGATCGGTCGATCTTCCGCGACGAGCATGGCGATGCGCGCTTCACGGTTTCGTATGTCCAGGATCTGACGGCGCGCAAGCGCGATGAAGACGCACTGCGACTGGCCGAGGTGGCCTTCCAGAGTTCAGCGGCGCTCGTCATCACCGACGAGAACGGCTCGATCCAGCGCGTGAACCAGGCCTTTCTCGACCTGACCGGTTATCGCGAAAATGAACTCACCGGCCACAACCTGGTCGAGCTGATCGCGGCGGACCGTGCTGCCCACGCCACTGTGGAAGTGCTTGAAGCGCTGCGGAACAGAACACGCTGGGAAAGCGAACACTCGCTGCGAGTGCGCAAGGGCAGTCCGCGCATCGTGCGAACAGGCGTCTCCCCGGTGTTCGGCGAGGCCGGCGCGGTCCGGCACTACGTGGTCGCCCTCATCGACCTCACCCACGAGCACGAGGCACGCGCCAGCATCCGGCGCGTCACGTTCACTGACCAGCTGACCGGGCTGTCGAACCGCAGTTTCCTGAACCTGCGCCTGCAGCATCTGCTGGAGCGAAGTGATGCCCATGGCGGCGCACTGCTTCTGATCGACATCGACCACTTCAGGCGGGTCAATGATCTGCATGGACACCGCATCGGCGACCGGCTGATCACACGGGTGGCCGAACGTCTGCGTTCCTGGATGAAAAAGGACTACGTACTGAGCCGGCTCAACGGTGGTACGTTCGCGCTCCTCGTCCCGACGAACAGCGCGGATACCGCGGCGTTCGCGCACACCGTCACCGATCTTGCAGCCACTGTTCGCGTCAGCCTGGGTCAGCCGTTTCCGCGCAACGATCCCGGTGCGGATCCGATCAGCATCACCGTGAGCATCGGCTGGACGGACTTCGAACCGTCGGAAAAGAGCACCGAATCCATCCTGAGGAAAGCCGAACTGGCGATGTACGAGGCCAAAGCGGCCGGGCGCAACAGCGTGCGCCGCTTCGAACCGGAGATGGAACGGATCCTGCAGCGTCGCGAAGCGCTTGCTCTCGATCTGACGCGCGTCACGCAGGACGCCCAGGAGGAAATCGAACTCCATCTGCAACTGCAGACCGACCGCCAGGGAAATCCCGTTGGCGCCGAAGTCCTGGCACGCTGGAACCATCGCAATGGCCAGATGATCCCCCCCGAGCAGTTCATCGGGCTGGCCGAAGAAAGAGGTCTGATCATCCCGCTGGGCACGCTGATCCTGCGCCAGGCATGTCGCTTGCTGAGCGAGTGGTCCACACAGCCGGGGTTTCGCGATCTGTCGCTGTCGGTCAACATCAGTCCGATGCAACTGGCCAGCCCGGACTTCGTTGCGATGGTGACCGGGGCCGTCGAGGAAACCGGCATCGACCCGCGGAAGCTGACACTGGAAATCACCGAAACGGCCGTCATGGAAAACATCGAGGAGGCCAGCAGGACACTGGCCTCGCTGCGCGATGTCGGTGTTCGGATTTCCCTGGACGACTTCGGCATCGGCTATTCGTCGCTGCACTATCTTGCCCGGCTGCCACTGGACCAGCTCAAGATCGACCGCTCGTTCGTGCAGCGGCTTTCAGAGCAGGGCAACGAAACAAAGATCGCACAGGTCATCATCGGTCTCGGCAGTGGCCTCGGTCTCGAGGTGATTGCCGAAGGCATCGAGACTGACGCGCAAGGGCAATATCTGCTTCGGCATGGATGTGACCGCTTCCAGGGCTACCTGCTGGCACCGCCCATGCAGATCGATGCTTTCCGGAAGCTGCTCGAACGCGTGTTCCACTCGGGCGGCACGCCGGCCGATGACCCGGAAGCGTGGACTTCCGGTCTGGGCACGGAAGAGCCGGCCCTCCATCTGGCGACGTCCGGTCGTGGCAAGCGGTTGCACTGACCCGCCCTGCCGGCACTCATCGATGGCTCATGGCCATCGGCCGCTTCTCCGATGATTCCCCTGCAACGGCGCTCCAGCCGAAGAAGCGTTCGATCTCCGCACGGCGCGCCAGCGTATCCGCACGGCCCAGTTCCATCAGCCGCTGCGTGAACTCGGCCTCGAACAGCAGATAACTGGCCAGCGCCGCCCCACGCATGCGATCGCGGCCACGCGTGACCCCGATCCCGCGCAGCAGCGCACGGATCGTCGCCGGCAGCGCGCCGATGTGTTCGGAGGCAATGCGGTCCACGCGCTGGCTGGGCGTCAGCGCAAGCACTTCGATGGGGCGCACGCCGAACGCGGCATGCCGGGTCGGCGGGACGGCTTCCAGCAATCGGTTGATGCGCTCGATGCGCTCGATGTCGGCGGCCAGTGCATCCAGGAAGATGCTCGACAGCGCATGGCCGGCGATCTGGGCGAGATTCGGATAGTGCGGTGCAATCGGCGCGCCGCCATCCGGCTCGCTCAGACGCGCCGAACCGATGACGAGAATGCGCTCGGCGCCGAGATGGATGGCCGGTGAAGTCGGTGTCACCTCGCGCATCGAACCGTCGCCGTAGTAATCGCGCCGGCCATTGGCCTCGATCGGCACCGCCGGAAACACGAAGGGAATCGCCGCCGAAGCGAGGAGATGGGTGCAACGGATTGGCGTGCGTACCGCGCAGCGCTGCGAACGCGTCCACGGCTCGATGGCCGACCGCGACTGATAGAACGTCGTGTGCTGACCGGTCGAGTAATTCGAACCGGTCACTGCAATCGCCTGCAGGGGGCCGTCGGTGAGCATTTCCTCGATGCGGCTCAGCTTCAGCGTTCCATCGATCAGCTCGATCAACGGATCGTTGTTCAGCAGCGAACGGGGTCGCGCAACGCTCCACTGGGCAATCAGCCAGCCGACCGACAGCGCCGACAGCCAGCGTGCCCCCGACTGGATCACGCGAACGGAATCGGTGCGATAGACCTGGTCGGCGCTGAAATTGGCCCAGACGTCGGCGAGCAGTTCGACGCCACGCCCGAAATCATCGGCGTGACAGGCCAGCGCACTGGCGTTGACTGCGCCTGCCGACGTGCCGACGATGATGCCGAACGGTTCGGCCGTCGCGTCCGGACAGACCTGCCGACGGATCTGCGCCAAGCCCTGCAGCGCACCGACCTGATACGCGGCACGCGCTCCACCCCCCGTCAGTACGACCGCATTTTTCTGCTTTTCGGTCATCTCCGTGTGCTCTCGACCACGGTTTCAGCCGTCCGAAGAACGGCGGGAGAGCCGCCCTGATCCGGGAACGTGTGACGCAACCGGCCGCACACGTTCCGGGCCTGCCGGATCAGCGTATCGACACGAGATCCTCACTGCTCGCGGACTGCAGGCTTTCCCGATAGAACTGATCGAGTTCCTCCTCGAAGAAGAACTGCTTCTCGCCGAACGCCGGCTTGAGATCGTCGAGCCAGGTGGCCTCTTCGTCATATTGCGCGAAAAACGGCCGGTGCACCCAATCGGGATTGCGCCCCTGCAGGAAACGCAACTGCAGGACCTTCTCGCCCAGCACTTCGCACTCGCCCATCACCTGGACCTTGCCGGGGTCGGCCGACATGCTCGGCCCGTGCACCGTGCGCCCCAGACCGCTGACGCGCTGGCTGGCCTCGCGGAAGATTTCCCAGGCGCGCACCAGCGGGATACTGAAGTAATGCTGCGCACCGGTGTCACGGGCCAGGAACATGTAATACGGCACACAGCCGAGATCGACCTGCTTCGTCCACATCTCGGCCCACAACGCCGGATCGTCGTTGATGTTGCGCATTACCGGCGATTGCGTGCGGATCTGGGCGCCGGTCTCGCGGATGCGTCCGATGGCCTCGCCCACGGCAGCCGGCTCCAGTTCGCGCGGGTGGTTGAAATGCGCCATGAACGCCAGATGCTTGCCACGTTCGCCGATGCGACGGAACAGTGCCAGCAGTTCGTCGGCATCGTCGTCCGTCAGAAAACGATACGGCCAGTAGCTGAGCGACTTGCTGCCGATGCGGATGTGGCGCAGGTTGGGCAGATCGGCATCGAGCAGCGGTTCGATGTACTGCGCCAGAACCCGCGCCGACATGATCATCGGATCGCCGCCGGTGAACAGCACGTCGGTGACCTGCGGATTGTCCTGCAGATAGGCAATCAGGTGATCGGTTTCGCGGCTGGCGAACCGGAGCCCCGACAGGCCGACGAACTGCGGCCAGCGAAAGCAGAAGCTGCAATAGGCATGACAGGTCTGGCCCTGACTCGGAAAGAACAGCACCGTCTCGCGGTACTTGTGCTGCATGCCGTCAAGCTGCTCGCCGTCCAGGCTCGGAACGTTGTGGTCCGCCTGCCCGGCCGGATGCGGATTGAGCTCCATCCGGATGCGATCGGCAGCCTCCCTGACCGCTTCGGCATCGGCCCCCGCCCGGAGCAGCCCCGCCATCTCGGCATAGTGCTCCGGCAGCAGCATGTCACGCTGCGGGAACGTGAGGATGAACATCGGGTCATCCGGCACCCTCGTCCAGTCGATCAGTTCGTCGACGACGAAATTGTTGACCTTGAATGGAAGAACGTTCCCGACAACCTCGATATCAAACCGGATGTTCTCGGGCACTCCCTCCATCTGGGGAATATTGCGGAAATTTCTCAAAGACCAGGCTTCGTACTTGGGTGACTCCGTCATGTGACAACGACTCTCTGTTCTGGCGGGGCCCCATCAACGTTCAGGACGTTCCGGACGCTCGGTCCGGCGGGCAACAGCCACGGCACCCCAGGCGCTACCGTCGGGATCGTGCAACACGCCAAACAGCATGGCGACATACAACTTGCCACCATCCCTGGACAAGGCTCGCGTGGTCAGCGGCTTGCCCGAATATTTCGTCCTGCCAGCGGCAAGAGCGGCGTGATAGCCCTTCCAGTGCGGCGCACGCAAATGCTCGGGAATGATGATGTCGAGCGACTGGCCGATCGCTTCGTCGGCCGCGAAACCGAAAAGTGTAACAGCAGCAGCGTTCCAGTACCGGATCACGCCCTCGCGATCGGACGCGATGACGGCATCGGGAAGCTGTTCGAGCAGAGCGGCGGCATCCATGATTTCGACCTGTCGAGGAAGTCCGGATCCTTCACCAGTACGCCCTTCGCCCCGGGATGTCGGGCATGCCCATGCTCGCTGTCGGCGAAATCCGGACAGGTTTCCGTCTCCGGCCGGGATGACCGCGAAGCCGTCAGGGACACACGCATCATCGTGGATCGGCCGGGGACGCGGGCACGGGAAACCCGCCGAGCAGTCAATGCACCCGGCGATTTCTCCAGGGCCATGAAAATCACCCGCGGAAAAACAGCACCGTCATCACCAGCCCGATGGTGACGATGAGCATCCGCATGGTTGCCAGCGCCACGCGTCGTGACGCACGCGCGCCCAGGTAGCCGCCCGCAGTGGCGGCCACCATCATCAGCAGCGCCTGCGGCCAGAGCACCAGACCACCCCAGGCGTAGACGGCCACCGCAATCGCCGTGAGCAGCGCCGAGACGAGATTCTTCAGCCCGTTCATCGCGTTCAGGCTGGACTGCCCAAGCAGACCGAACAGCGCCAGCAACAGGATGCCCAGGCCGCCGTTGAAATAGCCGCCATAGATCGTGACGGCGAGAACCCCGAGCACAGGGCGCAGATTGCCGGCCGGTACGGCACCTCCGGAGCGGTGTAAAAACCACGGACCAACCGCGAACAACACCGTTGCCGCCAGCAGCAGCCAGGGCACGAGCCGACGAAACGCGGTCTCACCGGTCACCAGCAGCAGGCCCGCGCCAAGAGCACCACCAAGAATGCTCAGCACGGCCAGGTGCTGCATCGTCATTCCTGGTGGAGATTCGAGGTCCCGGCGAAACCCGAAGGCGCCGGACAGATAGCCGGGCAGCAGCGCGACCGTGCCGGTGGCATTGGCAACGACCGCCGGCACCCCGGTGAAGACCAGCGCCGGCAGCGTGAGAAAGCTGCCGCCGCCGGCGACCGCGTTGAGCGCACCGGCAAAAAAGGCCGCCGACAGGAGTACCACCAGTTGCACTGGATCGGTCACAAGCAGGTTCACGGACAGATTGCTGCGCTGTGCGTCAACTGCATGCGTCGGTGACCAGCCGGCATCGCATACTGATGAGATCCTGTGCCTGCCGGTCAGGACGGCCGCTGCCAGGGGTCGACAACCATCACGCCCGTCGGCAAGAAATCCGCTTCATTGCGCGTCACCACCGTCATGCCATGGACCAATGCTGTCGCCGCGATGAGCGCATCGCGCTCGCCGCGTCGATTCGGCACATGCAGCCGCGCGCAACGCTGCGCCACCGCGATGTCGACCGGCAACGTGCGTCCGGCAAACGCAGGCAGGACGCGTTGCTCGAGCCAGGAGCGCAACAACGCTCCCTGACCGACATCCCTGCGCTCGATCGACAGAACCCCGAGTTCCAGTTCCAGGACGGTGATCACCGAAATGAAAAGGTCGGCGGCGTCGACGCGCCCCACCCAGACTTCCACATTCGGATCGGCCCTGCCCGTCCGTGCCTTGCGCAACTCCGATACCACATTGGTATCGAGCAGATACATCATCAGAGATCAGCCCGTCTGGCCCCGATTTCCACGCGTGGTGGATCGAAATCGATGTCCGCAACGTCCGGCATGGCCAGTGCATCGGCGATGTTGCGCCGCTGCTTCGTCAATCGCTGATAGTCCTCGAAGCTGAGCAGGACATGAGCGGGTCTGCCGCGGTCCGTGATGAACACCGGACCGTGCCTGGCAGCCTTCTTGGCTTGGGTCACGTTCTGGTTCAGCTCCCGGCTCGTCAGGGTCGTGATCGTCATGAGACAGCTCCCTCACTGGCTAATGTAGCCATGTTACTACAATATGAGAGCCAGAGCTGTCTGTCCTTTCTTTTTCCGGTCAGTCGCCGAGCGTGACTGCACGAGCGCTGATGGGGCGCAGAAGCGCCCGCGCGGCCAGATAGACAAACCCGACGATGGCCAGCGGGAACACCATTGTCTCCAGCAGGAAAACGACGATCAGCGTCGTCACCCGCTCGACCAGTTCGCCGGCGGCTGTCCGGAGCTGGGTGAGGCGTTCTCCCATGTCGCCGATACCGCTGACGGCATTCCGCAGGCGCTCCCAGAAGCCGACGGGAGCGGCTTCCGCCGAGGCCGATTCGAGCGTCGGTTCGGCGGCGCTGCCGATTTCTTCCAGCACCCGCTGCGACGACTGGTACTCATGCGCCAGAAAGGCATCCGACAAGGCGTGCGTGCCGAGCAGTGCAACCGGTACGACGAAGCGCACCATCAGCAGAAACACGAACGTTCTGGTCAGCCAGCGCGGCCGCATTCGTCCGGTGAACGGAAGCACGATCCAGGCAATCGCGGCGATCGTGACCAGCAGCGACAGGATCCAGTGCATGCCCATCGCCAGCAGGATTTTCTGGATGCCCAGGGCGACCGTGGCTGCGAGCATCACATTGGAAAACTGCTCGACGAGGTCGTTGAGCGGATCGAGCACCTCGCCCGGGCGGATGCTGGCGCCGCCCACCGCCTGCACCGTGACCTCGCCGCTCTGCAGCAGCGAAATGCCGGCATTGAGCGCGCGCGCTGTCGCGAAAGTGATAAACGCTTTCTTCATCGCCGAATCCAGCGTGGCCGACGCCGGCGCTTCGAGCGGGCCGATCCAGGTGAGGAGTACCGCGAATACGGCTGCCAGCGTGGCGAGCACGCTCAGCGGCGAGCGGACACTGCCGCGGCGCGGACTGGTAACAGGTGATGTCATGGATTCCGGCGCCTGTGGGTCATGTGCCGATTCCGGACTGTATCGCGTACGTCACGGTCGGGAACACTCGGGCGCCCCGGCACTCATTGCGCCCGGCCGTTCTCCCGGAGCGCCGCCGCTTCGTCATCCACCGCTTTCTGCACTGCGCGATAGAACGCTTCGCGTGCTTCGCTGGCGACCGGATCGCGCGCGCCGCCACCCCAGTTGGCGTTCGACGCGATCACGATCCTGCGCTCGGGGTCGATGAAGAGGCCCTGGCCGAAGATACCGCGCGCGGTGAAGCTGCCGTCGGCCCAGGTCCACCACTGGTAGCCGTAGCCGCGCTCGGGCACGCCGATGCCGATGCGCTCGGTGGTGGCCTCCGCGAGCCAGCCGTCCGGCACGATGCTCTGGCCGTCGACCCGGGCGCCGTTCAGGATGAAAAGGCCGAAGCGGGCGAAGTCACGCGTCGCCGCCTGGATGCAGCAGCCGCTGATCTCCTTGCCGGTGCGGCTGAGAATCCAGGTGGCCTGCTGCTCCATGCCGGCCGGCTTCCAGATCTTCTCGGACAGGTACTCCGACAGAGGCTTGCCGATTGCCGCACCGAGCAGGACGCCGACGAGATTGGTCTCGCCGGTGCTGTAGTGCCAACGCGTGCCGGCCGGCACGTCGCGCGGCAGACGGCGCATATAACTGACCAGCGCATCAACGCCTTCCTCGGGCTTGTGGTTATTGAAGCGCGCCACGTCCGAGTCCGGGTCGGAGTAGTCCTCGTTCCAGCGCACGCCCGAGGTCATCGTCAGCAGCTGGCGCAGGCTCACGTCGTCGTACGCCGAGCCCTTCATGTCGGGCAGGTAGTCGCTCACCCTGTCGTCCATGCTGCGGATGAAGCCGTCGCGCAGGGCCGCGCCCACCAGCGTGGAGGTAATCGACTTGGCCACCGAAAAGCTCGTCCAGCGCCCGCTCGCGTCGAAGTCGAGCCCGTAGCGTTCCAGACGCACCTTGCCGTCGTGCACGACGAGCAGCGCCGCGCTGCGCTGGCCGACCATGTACGCATCGACGTCGAGCGGCAGCTTCAGCGGCGGCCCCGGCGGCAGCGGCAGCGGCGTGTCGCCCGCCGGCACCACCCGTGCCTTCGCCAGCACCGGCAGGCGATCGAGCGCGCGAAACGCCGCATCGCGCTGCGGCTGACTCCAGAACAGGAGGTCTCGGTTGGTCGGAAAGGTCGCGAGCAGACCGCGCGTTTCCTTGTCGAGGCTGAGCCAGCCGGCGGTGCCGACCACTGCGATGATGATCAGCACTCCGGCAACGATCTTCTTGAGCTTCATCGGGATATCGTGGGTGGGTGTTGGGGGCGTGGCCTGTGAGCCATTCTCTCAAGTTATCGCTGGCCCGAAAAAACCCGGTGTCTGTCTGCCCTGTCCCGGTACCGTCGCGAAATGACAGGCGGGACAATGCGACACTAAAGTCATATTGCACTCTGGCATTCCGACTCCGCCCTCCGGCAGACCCGGATTCAGCGAAAAAACGCCGACGATGAACAGAACAAAGAGAACGCTTGAATGAACGTCCAGCAGCTCGAGAATGAACTCTGGGAAGCTGCCGACCAGCTGCGCGCCAATTCGAAACTCACCGCTGCCGAGTACTCGATGCCGGTGCTCGGGCTGATTTTCCTGCGCCATGCGGACAACCGCTTCAAGGCCTTCCTGCCGGAGATCGAGGCGGATATTCCGCCACAGGTGCCGGCCGCTCAGCGCGAGACACTGATCCGGCTCGGCTTCCAGGGCAAGGCGGCGATCTACCTGCCCGAAGGAGCGCGCTTCGATCGCATTGCCGGTCTGCCGCAAGGTGTGGATGTCGGGCAGGTGATCGATCAGGCCATGGATACGATCGAAGCCGAGTACGACGTACTTGAGGGCGCGCTACCGCGAGGCTACGGTGCGTTCGAACCCGATCTGCTGGCTGAACTGGTCAAGATCTTCGATCGCCCCGCCATCAGGACAGCCAGCGGCGATGTGTTCGGTCGCATCTACGAATACTTCCTGAACAAGTTCGCAATGAGCGGTGCACAGGAAGGCGGCGAGTTCTTCACGCCACCCTCGCTCGTGCGAATGATCGTGAACGTCATCGAACCCGCCTGCGGCCTGGTGCTGGATCCGGCTTGCGGTTCGGCCGGCATGTTCGTGCAGACCGGCCATTTCATCGAAGACGTCCGGCACGCGGTCGTCAACGATGCCGTCACTTTCCACGGCCAGGAAAAAAGCGACACCAACACCCGGCTTGCACGCATGAACATGGTGGTGCACGGACTCGATGCATCCAACATCCGTCAGGGCAACACCTTCTACGACCAGATCGATCATCTCGTTGGGCGGTGCGATTCCGTCATGGCCAACCCGCCGTTCAATGTCGACAGCGTGGACACGAAAAAAGTCGCCGCCCAGGTCGACTCCGTCGAGAACGGTGGCCGCCTGCCCTTCGGCTTGCCTGGCACCAACGCCAAAACCGGCGCGATCTCCAACGCCAACAGCCTCTGGATCCAGTACTTCTACGCTTATCTCAATGACACCGGCCGCGCCGGTTTCGTCATGGCCTCCAGCGCGTCGGATGCCGGCAACAAGGACCGCGACATCCGGAAGAAACTGGTCGGGACAGGCCACGTCGACGTGATGATGGCCATCGGCAACAAGTTTTTCTACACCCGCAGCCTGCCGTGCACGCTGTGGTTCTTTGATAAGGGCAAGCCGGATGATCTGCACGACCAGGTGCTGATGATCGACGCACGCAACGTCTACCACGTTGTGTCGGCACGCTCGCATGTGTTCACCGACGAGCAACTGGCCAATCTTTCGTCGATCGTCTGGCTGTACCGGGGCGAGCAGGAAAAGTTCGCGGCGCTGCTGCAGCACTATCAGCGCAAGGTCGCCGAGTGGCTTGCCACACTGCCCGGATGCATCGCTGCCGACACGGCGGCCTTGCAGGCGCTGGCCTCACCGCTGAGGGACTTCGCAGCCCGGTTCGCTGATACAAATGACTGTCAGCCCCTGTTGGAGGAACTGAACGCCGGCCAGCCGGAGGATGACCATCTCACCACTGTCGCGCTGGAACGCTTCTCTGCCGATCTGGATGCGGCATACACCGAGGACGAGCGGATCGCGCAGACCATCGCCGACACGTTGGGCACCATCGACCCGATGGGTCAGGAATTGACTGCGGCCGACATGACAACGCATGCGGATCTGGCAAGCCTGCAGGAGCAGCTGGATGAACTCGCCCCGCGCCTGAAGGTTCTCACGAAGACGCTGGAGGCGCGCCACAAGCGTTGGCTCCGGCTTGTCGACAGCGCCGAGAAAACCCTGCGTGCGCGGAAGGCATCGGCCTATGACGCAAAGGCCGTCCGGGAAGCACGGCGACACCTGCTTCCCGCCGACGCGAAAAAGAATGAAGACCCTACCGTTCGCGATTCAGTGATCGAGGCCCTGAAGCAGGCTGTCTACTTCATTCAGCAGGGCAACTGGCTCCACAGCCGCTTTCCTCGCGGGTGGTTTGAAGATGTACCCGGGCTGTGCAAGGCTGTCACCGTTGACGAGATTGCTGCCAACGACTGGTCGCTGACGCCGGGACGATATGTCGGTGTGGCTCCGGCGGCCGACGAAGATGATGAGGACTTCGAGGAAAGGCTGCGCGAGATCCACAATGAGTTGGCCGAGTTGAACGAGACGGCATTGGAACTGGCGACGCGGATTGCCGGCAATCTGGAGAAGTTGCTGGGATGAATTGGTCAACTCGTCCACTGAGTGAAATTGCGGACTTCACTCTCGGCAAAATGCTGGATAAAGCAAAGAACCGTGGCGAGCCCCTCCCATACCTTGCAAATGTCAATGTTCGATGGGGAGAGTTCGATCTCGATAATCTGCGTGAGATGCGCTTCGAGTCCCATGAGCTCGAGCGATACAGTCTGAAATCCGGCGATATCGTAATGTGCGAGGGTGGTGAGCCGGGGCGATGCGCGCTATGGAAAGGGCAACGGAAGCGCATGATGATTCAGAAGGCGCTTCATCGCATTCGCCCTCGCACCTGCCTTGACAGTACGTTTTTGTACTACGCCCTGCGAAATATCGGGAGGCTCAATGGTTTCGCCCGATTCTTTACCGGTGCAGCCATCAAGCACCTTCCGCGGGAGCAACTGGCAAAAGTGCCGATCTCCTTCCCGGATCTCCCCAGGCAGCGAGCCATCGCCAACGTTCTGGCGACCTACGACGACCTGATCGCCACCAACCAGCGCCGGATTGTCTTGCTCGAAGACGCTGCCCATCGCGTCTACCGCGAGTGGTTCGTGCATTTGCGCTTTCCCGGGCATGAGTCAGTGCCGGTCAAGGGTGGTGTACCAGACGGGTGGCAGCTTCTGACTCTGGACGATGTATGCAAGGCAGTGGGCGGCGGTACGCCTTCGACAAAGCGACCCGCTTATTGGGACGGCGACGTGCCCTGGATTACGCCGACTGATGTGACACGTAATGATTGCCTTGTACTACTCGATACAGAGAAAAAGATCACGGAGGCCGGACTCGCGAATTCGTCGGCCAAGCTCGTTCCAGCGAATACGATCCTGATGACCAGTCGTGCATCGATTGGCTTCTTTGCACTTATGGAGCAGCCTGTTTGCACGAATCAAGGCTTCATTTCCGTGCTGCCGAAGCAGCCCAACGCCCGGATGTTTCTGCTGTTCAACTTGCTCGGTCGAGTGGAAGAAATGGTCGGCTTGGCGACCGGTGCAACTTTCAAGGAGCTCACAAAAAGGACATTTCGCGCGCTGCCTATCCTGTATCCGATTGACGGTTTACTCACTGCGTTCGAGGAAAAGACATACCCGCTGATTCAGCAGGTACGGTGGATCAAGAAACAGAATCAACAACTTGTACACGCCCGCGATCTGCTCCTGCCCAGACTCATGTCCGGCCAACTCGACGTCTCCGGCATCCCGTTGCCCGACGAGGTGGCTGCGTGACCGAGCCCGGGGCCGCCTACATTGTGCGTCGGCCCGCCGGCAGTCACAGCGACTTCATCATCTATGTCGATGAGAGCGGTGACCACAGCCTGGAATCCATCGACCCCGAGTACCCGGTGTTCGTGCTCTCGTTCTGCATCTTCCGCAAGAACGATTATGTGACCCGCGTGACGCCCGCAATCCGGCAGCTGAAGTTCGCCACTTTCGGCCACGACATGGTGGTACTGCACGAGTCGGACATCCGGCGCAAGCGGGGCGTGTTCTCTCAGCTCTCCAGGGAGCCGCGCGAAGCGTTCCTGAACCGGTCGACCGACCGATCGGCCTCACGGTACTGCGCCCCGGGCAGGAAAACCGGGCGGCAGTGCTGGAGGACAAGTTCTACCGGGACAAGGCGGGGAACAAGATGGGCGTGGGTCTGAAGGTGTTTCCGTGACAGCCTGCTGGTGCGAGCTGAAAACCGGTGCCCCGAAAAGCAGAAGGGCCCCTGTAGTACCAGGAGCCCAGCGCCGGCCGCGTAGTCGCAACCCATTTGCTTCCAATGCTACCGGATCAGTCCCGTCTTGCCTAGAGTATCGGCATTCACATGTTTACGCGGCGACACCCTGGAGAAAGCCATAGATGTCCACGCAGGACTACTCCGAAGACCAGCTGATCCAGGCGCCTGCAGCCGGGTTTCTGGAGCGCGAGCTTGGTTGGCGGAGCGTGCTCGCCTGGAACGAGGAGGACTTCGGCCCCGACAGTCTTCTGGGCCGGGCGGACGACGCGGAGGTCGTGCTGACGCGCGAAGTACTCGCCGCACTCAAGCGCCTGAACCCCGGGCTGCCCGAGACAGCTTACGAACAGGCGCTGGCGCTGGTCATTCAGGACGACATCACCAAGACGCTGATTCAACAGAACGAGGAGAAGTACCGTCTGCTGCGCGACGGCGTGCCGGTCACATACCGGGACGCCAGTGGACGGCTCGTGGACAGGCGTCTGCGCCTGATCGACTTCGACCGGCCAGAAAAGAACCGCTATCTGGCCGTACGCGAACTGTGGGTTCGCGGCAGGTTGTGGCTGCGCCGCCCCGACATCATCGGTTTCGTCAATGGATTGCCGCTGGTGTTCATCGAACTCAAGCGCTTCGAGGTGCACATCGACAGCGCCTACAAGAAGAACTACGCCGACTATCTCGACACCATCCCGCACCTGTTCCACTGGAACCAGCTCGTGGTGATTTCCAACGGCCATGACGCACAGTACGGGTCGATCACGTCTGGCAAGGAGCACTTTCACCGCTGGAAACGCCTGGATGAGGACGACCCCGAGCCGTCGAAAGATCAGCCGCTGCTCCCGATGCTGCTCGCTGGCATGCTGGATCGTCAGCGTCTGCTCGACATCGTCGAAAACTTCATTCTCTTCGATGCTTCCGAGGGACAGACAGCCAAGATCGTGTCGCGCAACCACCAGTTCCTCGGCGTGAACCGGGTGATCGCGCGGCTGACCTCGACCGACCCCGGAATTCAGGCCGAGGTGGCCGCCGGACAACTGGGCGTGTTCTGGCACACGCAGGGCTCGGGCAAGTCGTATTCGATGGTGTTTCTCACCGAGAAGATCCACCGCAAACTGTCTGCCTCGTGGTCATTCGTCATCATCACCGATCGCACTGAACTCGATGATCAGATCGCGTCGACCTATACCAACTGCGGGCGTGCCAACAGCAAGACCGACCAGGCCTCGAGTGGCGATGCGCTGCGGCGAATGCTGCGGGACCAGAACCGGCGCTATGTGTTCAGTCTGATCCAGAAGTACCGCGAGCGCGTCGTCGAACCTTATTCGGAGCGTGAGGACATCATTGTCATCAGCGACGAAGCGCACCGTACCCAGTATGGGCGACTCGCGCTGAACATGCGCAAGGGCCTGCCGCGTGCAAAGTTTCTGGGGTTCACCGGCACGCCATTGATCGATGCCGGCGAAAAGCAGTTGACCCGCGAAGTGTTCGGCGACTACGTATCGATCTACGATTTCCAGCGCGCCGTAGCAGACGGTGCGACGCTGCCGCTGTTCTACGAAAACGTCGGCGAGAAACTGAAGATCATCGACCCCAAAGTCAGCGAGCGCATTACGGCGTATATCGAGACTGCGCGGCAGGCCGCGACCCTCGAAGATCCCTGGACGGACGAGAAGGAAGAGAAGCTCTACCGTGAACTGGCGCGCGACTACCCGATCCTGACCGCGCCGACACGGCTGGAGAAGGTTGCTCAGCACTTCGTCGATCACTTCCACCAGCGCTGGCGAGTTGTGGAGAACGGCGGCGGCAAGGCGCTCGTCGTCTGCCTCGACAAGGTCACCTGCGTGAAGATGCACGACCTGATCATGGCGAAGTGGCAGGAGAAGACCGCGCAACTGGAAGCCGACGTAGTACGCGAAGAGGCGATGTTCGCCGCGAAAGACAAGGCGCCGTCGGGGTTGTTGATACAACGCCGGGAGCACATCGAGTGGATGAAGGCCACCGAATGCTGCGTAGTGGTGTCACAGGAACAGGGCGAAGTAGCCGAATTCGCGAAGTGGCGGAACTTCCGGGATGAACCTCTGGACATCCGGCCGCACCGGGAAAAGATGGTCAAGCGCGATCTGGAGAAGGAATTCAAGAAAGCGGATCACCCCTTCCGCATCGCCATCGTCTGCGCCATGTGGCTGACCGGATTCGACGTGAAGTGCCTGGCGACGCTGTACCTGGACAAGCCGATGCAGGGCCACACACTGATGCAGGCGATCGCACGCGTCAATCGTGTCGGCGGCGGCAAGAAGCACGGGCTCATCATCGATTACAACGGCATGATCAAGAGCCTGCGACGAGCGCTGGCAACGTTCGCGCAAGGCGACCGGGCCGGCACCGGAAAAGGCGAGGCCGAGCAGGATACCGTCCGCGACGATGCCGAGGCCCTGGCCGAGTATGCCGACAGCCTGCGAGCGGCGCGCAACTTCCTCGCCGATCTTGGCTTCGACCTGGACGCGCTGATCGCAGCCAGCGGCTTCGACAAGCAGCAGCGGATCCTGCAGGCGGTGAATCTGTTGTGCGTGAGCGATGAACGTCGCAAGACGTACCAGGTCATCGTCGAAGATGTTCGGGCACGACATCGCGGACTGTTTCCGCATCCGGGACTGTTCGACTTCGACGTCGAGGAGAGCGCCGTCACGGCGATCTGCAACAAGCTGGAGGAGGCGCGGATCACACCGGACGTAAGCCGGCTGCTGCAGGATCTGCATGACGTGGTCGACACCGCGCTGACCACCGACGGCAAGACAATGCGCGTTCCCGGAAACCAGCCTGGGCCCCGGTACGATCTTTCTGGCATCGATTTCTCACGTCTGCGCGCCGAGTTCGAGAAGACACCGTTCAGGAACGTCGTGGCAATGAACCTGATGGAAAAGATCGAAGAGCGCCTGGCGGCCATGGTGGCGCGCAATCCGACCCGGGTGAATCTCTACGAGCGTTATCAGAAGATCGTTCAGGAATACAACAAGGACAAGGACGATGCAGAGATCCAGAAGGTGATGGACGACCTCTTCGCCTTCAATGACGATAGCAGTGAAGAGGAGAAGCGTTATCTGCGCGAAGGACTGGACAACGAGGATCAGTTGACCGTATTCGATCTACTGCAAAAGGAGTCACTCACCAAAAAGGAGCGCGAGACCATCAAGAAGGTGGCGCGTGAACTGCTGGACAAGCTGACCAGCGGGAAGCTACAGATCGACCACTGGCGTGAAAAGGCAACGGCGCAGGCCCAGGTGAAGGCCGAAATCATCAAGCACCTGTTTGCCAATCTGCCAGCGGACGCTTATGACGCCGACGAGATCAACCTGAAGGCGGGTGCCTTGTTTGCGCACATCTACAGCACGGGTTTTGGTGAGGAAGTCAGACGCTATCACTGAGAGGCCAGCTGGCGACTGACGTTCCGGTTCGTCGGCGAGGACATGGAGCTCGTGGACTATCTCGACTACCACTGAGGACACGAAATGGACATGCACAACCCGGCGCATCCCGGTGAACTGCTGGCGGGCTGGCTGGCCGATCTGGACGTGACGGTGACGGCATTTGCCGCACACATCGGCGTGAGCCGTCCGATGCTTTCGCGCGTGCTCAACGGCCGCTCGGCTGTGAGCGCAGATATGGATCTGCGTCTGTCCGAGGCACTCGGTACGACTCCCGGCTACTGGCTGTCGCTACAGACACAGCGTGATCTGTGGGCGGCGCGCGCGAGCGCGAGAAAACGCAAGCGCATCGCGCGCATGGCCGCGCCCGATCTGCAGGTCGCGTAGCGATATCGGGCAAGGCGCGGATGTCCGATTCGATCGATCTGCTTACACCAGCGCTTGCATGGACAAGGCATTGCAGCCATCACATCAGTGAGCGCTTCGCGACAAACACTTACTGGTAAATGGTGGGCCCCCCGGGAGTCGAACCCGGCACCAACGGATTATGAGTCCGCTGCTCTAACCAGGCATGAGCTAGAGGCCCGAGTGCGCAATCGTACACACTTCGGGCCTCTGCCACCGGGACTTCTGGCGGCAAGGCCTCCTACAGGAAGGTCAGCCCGATCGAGATGATCACGCCGGAGACGATCAGCTGGATCAGGCAGTAGCCCATGATGTCCTTGGCCTTGAGGCCGGCGATCGCCAGCACCGGCAGTGCCCAGAACGGCTGCAGCATGTTGGTCCAGGCGTCACCCCAGGCGACCGCCATCGCGGCGCGTGCCATGTCGGCGTCGAGCGCCTGTGCGGCGGCAATGACGACCGGGCTTTGCACGGCCCACTGGCCACCGCCCGAAGGCACGAACATGTTGACCAGGCCGGCGCTCAGGAAGGTCCAGAACGGCAGGGTCGTTGCGGTCGAGAACGAGACGAACCATTCCGACAGGCTCTTGGCCAGCCCCGAGTCGATCATGATCGCCATGATGCCGGCGTAGAACGGGAACTGGATGACAATCCCGGCACCGCCGCCGATCGCCTCCGACAGGCTCGTGAGCAGCTTGCGCGGCGTGCCATGCAGGACGATGGCGAGGAACAGGAAGGTGAAGATGACGACGTTCAGGTTCAGGCCGCCACCGCGCACGAAGTAGTAGTCGATCAGCCAGACGATGCCGGCCAGGCCGATGAGCCAGGCGAGCACATGGCTGTTCTCGAGCCGGTCGGCCGGGCGATTGCCCATCAGCGACGTATCGACCTCGGTGTCCTGCAGCATGGCCGGATCGATCGTGACCGCCTCGTCGTCGGACGGCAGCATCCAGCGGTTCACCAGCGGCACGACGATGAAGAGCGCCACGACAATGGCGATATTGAAGAACGAGAAGATCGTCGCCGACGTCGGGATGATGCCCATCCGGTCGGCAGCGAAGTGGCCTTCGGTGGCGATCGTCAGTGGCACCGAACCGGACAGGCCGCCGTGCCAGACGAGGAAGCCGGAATAGGCGCTGGCCACGAGCAGACGGTAGTCGACGCGCACTTCACGGGCGATTTCCTTGGCGAAGAGTGCGCCGACGACGAGGCCGAAGCCCCAGTTGATCCAGCTGGCTGCCAGCGACACCAGCGACACCAGGATGATGGCGCCGCCCGGGCCCTTGGCCAGCGAGGCGAGCCAGCGCAGGCCGCGGCGCACGAGCGGTGTGCTGGCCAGCATGTGTCCGGTCAGGAGCACCAGCAGCATCTGCATCGAGAAGGTCAGCAGGCCCCAGAACCCGTTGCCCCACATGCGCGTGATGTCGAGCGCGCTGCGCTGCTCGGACCACATGGCGCCGAGTGCCGCGATGATCGTCAGCAGCAGGACGAAGATGTACGGATCCGGCAGATAACGATCGACCAGCCGGACCGAGAACTTCACGAGTGAACGGAACATGAACAGCCTCCCCCTTCTTTAAGGACGCGTGTCACGATCTTTTGACGACCTCTTGTCCCGACCTTCAGGTGTGAGCGGGACTTGCACGCGTCCGGCGGTGCCCAGAAGATTCCCCAAACCGTGCGCAACGTCAAGACCGGGGAGAAGGCTGCTTGACAAAGGCAGAGTTCGAAGCGGGGTCGGACAGCCCGTCGGAAGCCCCATGAAAAAGAGGCGCCGAAGCGCCTCTTTTTCATCTTCCGGATCCTCGCGAGAAGATCCGGATCGTCCCGGTTCCGTGACCGCCTTCAGCCCTGGCCGCCCTCGAGGAAGCTCTTGAGCTTGTCGGCACGCGTCGGATGGCGCAGCTTGCGCAGCGCCTTGGCCTCGATCTGGCGGATGCGCTCGCGCGTGACGTCGAACTGCTTGCCGACCTCCTCCAGCGTGTGATCGGTGCTCATCTCGACGCCAAAGCGCATGCGCAGCACCTTGGCCTCGCGCGGCGTGAGCGAATCCAGCACTTCCTTGACGACACCGTGCATCGACGCGTGCAGCGCCGCATCGGCCGGTGCGAGCGTGGCCGTGTCCTCGATGAAGTCGCCCAGGTGCGAGTCGTCGTCGTCGCCGATCGGTGTCTCCATCGAGATCGGTTCCTTGGCGATCTTGAGGATCTTGCGGATCTTGTCCTCGGGCATCTCCATGCGCTCGGCGAGCATCGCCGGGTCGGGCTCCTGGCCCGTCTCCTGCAGGATCTGCCGGCTGATCCGGTTCATCTTGTTGATCGTCTCGATCATGTGCACCGGGATGCGGATCGTGCGCGCCTGATCGGCAATGCTGCGCGTGATCGCCTGGCGGATCCACCAGGTCGCGTAGGTGGAGAACTTGTAGCCGCGCCGGTACTCGAACTTGTCCACCGCCTTCATCAGGCCGATGTTGCCTTCCTGGATCAGGTCGAGGAACTGCAGGCCGCGGTTGGTGTACTTCTTGGCGATCGAGATCACCAGGCGCAGGTTGGCCTCGGTCATCTCGCGCTTGGCGCGACGCGCCTTCGCTTCGCCGGCCACCATCTGGCGGTTGATTTCCTTCAGGTCCGACAGCGGCAGCACGACGCGCGCCTGCAGATCGATCAGCTTCTGCTGCAGATCCTGGATCGCCGGAATGTTGCGGCCGAGCACGTCGGCGTACGGCGGGTTCGCCGCCAGTTCGTCTTCGGACCAGCGCAGATTGGTCTCGTTGCCCGGAAACACCTTGATGAAGTGCTCGCGCGACATGCCGACACGGTGCACGCAGATCTCGCCGACCGCGCGTTCGAGCGCGCGCACTTCGTCGACCTGCTCGCGCAGCGTGTCAGCCAGCTTCTCGACCATCTTGGCGGTGAAGCGCACGCTGAGCAGTTCATCGCGGATCTGTTCCTGCGCGGCCAGATAGGGCTTGCTGCGATAGCCTTCCTTGTCGAAGGACTCGCGCATCCGATCGAAGCACTCGCCGATGTGCGCGAACTTCTTCAGGGCGGCTGCTTTCAGACCTTCCAGGCGCGCCGCGTTGGCGACGGCCGGATCTTCATCGTCATCGTCGCCTGCCGCCCGGGCCGGCCGCGGCACGAATTCATCATCACCGTCCTCGTCGAGCAGGCCGTCCACGACTTCGTCGATGCGCATCGCACCGGCTTCGATCCGTTCGGCGTGCGAGAGGATTTCGTCGATCGTTGTCGGGCAGGCGGCAATCGCCTGCACCATGTCCATCAGACCGTCCTCGATGCGCTTGGCGATCTCGATTTCGCCCTCGCGGGTGAGCAGCTCGACCGAGCCCATCTCGCGCATGTACATCCGCACCGGATCGGTCGTGCGTCCGAATTCGGAATCGACAGTCGACAGCGCCGCTTCGGCCTCTTCCTCGGCATCGTCATCCGATGCCGTCACCGTCGCGCTGCCGCTCATCAGCAGTTGTTCGGCATCCGGGGCCTGGTCATACACCGAGATGCCCATGTCGCCGAACGTGCTGATGATCGACTCGACCACCTCGGCATCGACCAGATCTTCCGGCAACTGGTCGTTGATCTCGGCATACGTGAGGTAGCCACGCTCCTTGCCCTGCTTGATCAGCTGCTTGAGCTTGTTGCGCGTGATCTCGCGCTGCTCCTCCGAGATGCCCTGACGACCGCCGAGATCGCGCAGCAACTGCTTCTCGCGCGCACGGGCGCCGCGTCGCGGCCGGGCCGGCGCAGCGCTGGCCGTCTCCGGTTCGTCCGGAATCGATGCCGCATCCGCATCCTCGAAATCGTCAACCTGATCGCCGGCGAGGTCGGCGGCTTCCTGCTCGAGTTCCTCGTCAAGAGACCTGCGCGCCTTCGTTGCCTTGCCGCCCCTGGCACTTTTCGTCGCCTTGGTCGCCCTGGTTGCCTTTGCAGCTTTCGGCGCCTTTGTGGCTTTCGTGGCCCTGGCAGCTTTCGCGGCCTTGGTCGCCGCCGCTTTCTTCGCAGTCTCTCCGGTGGCCTTCGCTGTCTTTGTCGCCGCGGTCTTTGTCGCCGCCGTCTTCGTCGTCGCTGCCTTCGCGCCCTTCGTCGCTTTCGCATCCTCGGCGGATGCCTTCTTCGTCACCTTCGCAGCAGTGCCGCCTGTCGCCGCAGCCGCCGCCTTCTTCGTCGCCGACTTCGTTGCAGTCTTCTTCGCCGCCTTTGCCGTGCCTGTCGTCGTGGACGCGGCCTCGTCTGCGGTGGCACTCTTTGCCGCCACCTTTGCGCTCGCTCTGGCGGCCGAAGTCTTCGTTGCAGCCTTTGATGCCACCTTCGTTACCGCCTTCGCGGCAGATGTGGCCGACTTCGGAGACTTCGGCGCGGCGCGCGTGTCCGCCGGGACGGCGGCCGTCGCCTCGGCGACGTGCTCGGCGCGAGCGGCTTTCGCGCGGGCAGACGTCTTCACGGAGGACCCGCTTGAAGACGTCGATGAGTTGCCGGTGTTCTTGCGTGCGGTTGTACTGGTCACTTTTCGTCCGGTCGTCGCGTCGGCGACGGATTCAGGGTTCATTCACAGACCGGTTTTCGACTGTGCTCGGATATCCGATATCGGGGCGCACCCGGCATTTCCCAATGGATCGCCGTGACGTGCGCAGGCAGGAGAGTCGAATCAGCCGGGAAACTACAGGGCGCTGGCTGGTGCAGGACAGGGACCAGCGCGTCGACGGCCGGATGGTTAGATGGCCGACCGTCGCATAACCCCCCATTCTATCAATTTCGCTGGCGTTTTGCCATAAGTCTCTGATATCTCTCCCGATCTTCCGGAGTCTTCATGCCGGCCGAGACGATTTCGTTCATCCGACGCGCCAGACTCCGATCGCGCAATTGAGCGAGTGCCGCCTCGAATTCGCTCCACGCCTCGTCGCTCGACAGCGAGCGCGGCACCCAGTCGATGGCAGCGGCTTCGCGCTCGAGTTGATCGACGAGGGCCGGCGCCTGCCGGCGCAGCGCTTCGCACACGCCGGCCAATGACGCATCCGGTTCCAGTCCGGCGATGGTTTCGAGCCACTCGACCAGCCCTGCGCTCGCACATCCGGCCAGCGCCTCCTCGGGCTCCTGACCCGGGACCGGGTCCAGTGCACGCCGTGCAAATGCCGGATGCAGCGCCGCCAGCCAGCGCATCTTCTGTTCGAGATCAGGACGCGCCGCCGCCCGACGCACCAGCCCGAACCCGGCGCCACCGGCAAGGCGTACCCCACTGACAGCAGTGGCTGTGTGCCGGGAAGAGAGCGAAGACGCCGCACCGGGCGACGTTCCCGCACCGGTCGCACCACCTGACGACGCATCCGCCACCCCCCGCGACCCCGGTTCCGCTGGTCGCGAACGCTCGGCGAGATCGGCAAGATACCGCTGCAGCTCATCGACCGGAATTTCGCAGACCTGGGCCAGACGATGCACGAGTTGCATACGCAGAGCCGGCGCCGCGAGCGTATGCAACAACGCACCAGCCTCGGCCAGCAGGCGCGCCCGCCCTTCGGGCACGGCCAGGTCGACCCGGCCACCCAGTTCACGGATCAGGTATTCCGACAGCGGCAACGCCGAGTTCAGTGCCTGCCGGAAGCCGTCGGCACCGAACGTGCGTACGTGGCTGTCGGGGTCGTGCCCGGTCGGCAGGAAAAGGAATTCGATGCGCTTGCGGTCGTCGATCTGTGCCAGCGATGCCTCGAGCGCTCGCCAGGCCGCCTTGCTACCGGCGGCATCGCCATCGAACGCGAACACGACCCGATCGGCCAGGCGCAGCAACTTGTGCACGTGTTCGGGCGTCGTCGCCGTGCCGAGCGTCGCCACGACATTGTCGATGCCGTGCTGCGCCAGCAGGACGACGTCGAGATAGCCTTCGACCACCAGGGCACAATCCTCACGCCGGATCGCTGCTCGCGCCTCGTACAGCCCGTACAGCTCGCGCCCCTTCGAGAACAGCGGGGTTTCCGGCGAATTCAGGTATTTGGGCTCGCCCGAGCCGATGACCCGCCCGCCGAAACCGAGCACGCGTCCACGTGCATCGCGGATCGGAAACATGATCCGGTCGCGGAAACGGTCGTAGCGACGCTCGCCGCGTCCTTCGATAACCAGCCCCGCGCGCACCGCGTCGGCGCCTTCGTAGTCGGCGATGACCGCTTCCAGTCCCTGCCAGGCATCCGGCGCGTAACCGAGTGCAAAGCGTGCGGCGGTGCGCCCTTCGAGCGCACGACCGCGCAGGTACTCGATGGCCATCGGCGCCGTCTTCAGTTGTGCGCGATAAAAACCCGCTGCCTGTTCCAGCAGATCGAAGAGCACTGCGGTCTTTTGCGCCTGCTCGCGCGCGTCGGATGTTCCCCCTTCGCGCGGCACTTCGAGCCCGATCGAATGCGCGAGTTCCTCGATCGCCTCGACGTAACCCAGACCACCGTGCTCCATCAGGAAGCCGACTGCCGAGCCATGAGCGCCACAACCGAAGCAGTGATAGAACTGCTTGTCGGGACTGACCGTGAACGATGGCGTCTTCTCGCCGTGAAACGGGCACAGACCGAGATAATTCGCACCCGACTTGCGCAGCTTCACGTGACGCCCGACCACATCGACGACGTCGACGCGTGCCAGCAGATCCTGGATGAATGCCTGCGGAATCACCGCCCGGCCCGTTGCTGTCCGCTTATATCGCTGCCGCCGCTGCCGTGACCGTTATCCGCGCGCCGCGGCCAGGCGCGCACGCACCAGCGCCGACACCTTCGACAGATCGGCCCGTCCGGCAAACTGCTGCGAAAGCACGCCCATGACCTTGCCCATGTCCTGCGGACCCGAAGCACCCGTCGCCGCAATGGCGGCGTCGACGGCCGGCGGCAGTTCCTCGTCCGGGATCGGCTGCGGCAGATAGGTGCCGAGCACTTCGAGTTCGTGGCGCTCGCGCGCGGCCAGATCTTCGCGCCCGGCCTTCTCGAACTGGGCAATCGAATCGCGTCGCTGCTTGCCCAGGCGGTTGACGACCGCGATCGTCTGCGCATCATCGAGCGTGATGCGCTCGTCGATCTCCGTCTGCCGGATCGCCGCCAGCAGCAACCGGATCGCCGACAGACGCTCCGCATCGCGGGCGCGCATCGCCGCCTTCATGTCTGCGGAAATCCGCTCTTTCAGACTCATGCGTTCCGATCCAGACAAAAAAGCCCGCCAGGAAGTCCAGGGCGGGCCATCTTCATGACATTCCAGAGATCATCGTCCGTCGACCGTCGGTCGGCAGACATTTCGCCCAACCCGCCGGACGGCCGACGGGCGGATACCCGGCGGCCACCCGGTATGCGTTTCTCAGTACAGTCTCTTGGGTAACATCTGGCTGCGCAGGCGCTTGTGATGCCGTTTGACGGCAGCGGCCTTCTTGCGCTTGCGTTCGGCTGTCGGCTTCTCGTAGAACTCACGCGCCCGCAGCTCGGTAATGATTCCGGCTTTCTCGATCGTGCGCTTGAACCGGCGAAGTGCGACGTCGAACGGCTCGTTCTCCTTGACGCGAACAGTCGGCATTAATTTGGACCCCCGTACGTGGAACCCTTGATAGTAGCATTTGGCACGTACAATTACAAGCTCACAAGATCCGGGCACTGCGTCAATCCGGCCTCGCAGAAATGACCTTTCCGCTTCTCAGCGTTCCGACGATCTACCTGATGACCGGCGTTGCCAGTATCGTCGGTGCCGCCATCTCGATGCTGTTGCGCGATCGGGACGATTTCTCGCGCGGCGCGCTCCCGTTGATCGCGGCCAGTGTACTGACGATGGGCACCGGCTTCAGCCTGCTCGGGCTGCGCGGCACCCTGCCCGTGGATCTCGCCACCGGCGCGGCCAACATCTTTCTCGCCATGGCCGTCATGTTCCTGCTGCTCGGCACTTCGGAACTGATCGGGCAGCCACGCAAGGCCCGGATGGCTGTCGCAGTCACGACCGTCTATTCGATCACCATGCTGATGATCACCGGCGCAGCGCCGCATCTCGTCCTGTGGCGCAACATTCTCAGCACCCTGTTCTACGTCTCTTTCTTCGGTCTTGCAGGGCTCGAGCTGCTGCGCTCTCCGCTGTTTCATTCACTGCGGGCCGTCAAGCTCCTGTTTGCCCTGTTTGCCGTGTTCGCGACGATTCTCCTGACCCGCCTGCTCATGTTTTTCACGGTGGGGGTCTCGCTGCAGACGGATGGCGTTCCGGTCGCATCACTGTCGCGGACCCTGTTCGCCCTGGCATTCGGCACGATTCCGTTCGCCCTGGTCATTGCCGCATACGGCATCGTTCAGGGACGCCTGAATGCCCATCTGACACGACTGGCCGGCACCGACATGCTCACCGGACTGGTCTCGCGGCGCACCCTGCACGAAAGAGGACCCGACCTGCTGGCGGCCAGCGATGGTCCCATTGCACTGTTGATGATCGATCTGGATGACTTCAAGCAGATCAATGATGATCATGGGCACGCCGTCGGCGATCAGGTGCTGCAGCATCTGGCCACCGTGCTGCGTGCCAGCGTGCGTGCGGACTCGATCATCGTGCGCTACGGTGGCGACGAATTCTGCGTGCTCGTTCCGGTGCAGGACAAGGAGGCCGCCGTGTCGATTGGTGAACGCATTCGCGCGAACGTCGAAAACTCGCCGTATCTGTACGGCGAGACGCCGCTGCCGGTGACGATGAGCATTGGCGTCAGCCTGCACGAGTCCGGGCAGACCCTGCGTGACCTGCTCGATGAGGCCGATCGCTACGCGTACCAGGCAAAATCGCTCGGACGCAATCGCGTGATGGCTGCCATGACGGCACAGGCAACATCTATCCCCTGAATTTCATCCTGACCCCGGCGACGGCCGCCTGCAGGTGACCGTCCGCTCTCCTGACACCTGATGATCGTCCTTGGCATCGAGACTTCCTGCGACGAAACCGGCGCTGCGCTGTACTGCACCCGGCGCGGCCTGCTGGCCCAGGCACTGCATTCGCAGATCGCCGTTCATCGTCGCTACGGTGGTGTGGTCCCCGAACTGGCATCGCGCGACCACATCCGCCGTCTCGTGCCGTTGATCGGGCAGGTCCTGGACGAAGCCGGCGTGACGCGCAGCCAGCTCGATGCGGTTGCCTGGACGGAGGGACCGGGACTGGCCGGTGCGCTGCTCGTGGGCGCCGGCACCGGCGCCGCGATCGCCTTCGCACTGGGCATCCCCGGCATCGGCATCCACCATCTCGAGGGCCATCTGCTTTCGCCCCTGCTGTCCGGCGATCCCCCGGAGTTCCCCTTCGTCGCACTGCTGGTCTCGGGCGGCCATACGCAACTGATGGAAGTGCGCGCACTCGGCCACTATCGGCTTCTTGGCGACACGCTGGATGACGCCGCCGGCGAAGCTTTCGACAAGAGCGCGAAACTGCTTGGCCTGGGTTATCCGGGCGGACCGGAGATCGCCCGGCTGGCCGCCGGCGGAACCCCGGGTCGCATCACGCTGCCGCGACCGATGCTGCGCGCCGACAATCTGGACTTCAGTTTCAGCGGTCTGAAGACCGCCGTGGCCACGCACGTGCGCCGGGGGCTGCCGGCAAATACCGGTATCGCCGATCTGGCGGCCGAGCTGGAAGCGGCGATCGTCGACGTGCTCGTCGCCAAGTCGGTCGCCGCGCTGCGCGTCACCGGCCTGCACTGCCTGGTCGTCGCCGGCGGCGTCAGCGCCAATCTTCGGCTGCGCGAGCGGCTGACGCGGGCCGGCGCCGACGCAGGCGCGCGCGTGTGCTTTCCGGAGCCGCAATGGTGTTCGGACAACGGCGCGATGATCGCGCTGGCCGGAGCGCTGCGCCTGCAGCGTGACGGTGCGCAGGTGGCACCGGCCGGGCGCCGGATCCGCGGCTTCGGGATCCGGCCGCGCTGGCCGCTCGATCAGATCGCGTGACGGAATCGGCGGCCCGCGCCCGCCGGAAACTCATTTGCCGGCGGCGCTGCGGCCAGCCCCGATGCGCGGCTCGCGCCCCTGCAGCAGGCGCACGATGTTCTGCCGATGCCCCCAGAGCATCAGGGCACTCATGACGGCAATCACCGGTACGCGCCACCCCGGCCCGAAGACGAACAGATCCCACAGCGGCGCGAAGATGGCAGCAACGATCGCGGCCAGCGACGAATAGCGAAAGAAAAAGGCGATCAACAGCCAGGTGACGAGCACGCCCGCGCCCAGCAGCGGGTGCAAGGCGAGCAGGACACCGGCCGCGGTGGCAACCCCCTTGCCGCCGCGAAAGCCGTGAAAGAGCGGGAACAGATGCCCGACGAATGCAGCCAGCCCGGCCAGTGCCACGGTCTCTTCGCCGACCCCCCATGACGCGCCGGCCATACGCACCAGGATGACCGCCAGCCAGCCCTTGGCGGCATCACCGAACAGCGTCAGCGCCGCGGCCAGGCGGTTGCCGCTGCGCAGCACATTGGTTGCGCCCGGATTGCCCGATCCGTAACTGCGCGGGTCGGCCAGCCTCATTGCCCGGCTGACCACCACGGCGAACGAAATCGAGCCCAGCAGATAGGCGAGCGCCAGCGCGAGCAGCGAATACAAGGTGTACATGCTCACCCTTCTTCGCGTTGCGCCGAAGGATACAGGCCGTGCACCTGCGCAAACAGGCGGGTCAGGCCGAACAGTGCGTCGACGTTCGGCGTCGCACAACCGACGGCACGCGCAATCCGGGTCACGGTACCGACCAGCGCATCGAGCTCGAGCGGGCGTCCGGCATCGACGTCCTGCAACATTGACGTACGGAAAGCACCGAGCACTTCGGTGAGCCGGTTGCGCTCTTCGGGTGTCTGTTCGATTGGCAGGCCGATGTGCGTACCCACCTCGTTCACCTCGCGCATCGTTGCGTTGACGAACGCAAGCACCAGCGGGTCGGCCAGAATCTGATCGAGCGTCGCGCCGGTAAAGGCCGAAACCGGATTCATCGACAGATTGCCCCACAGCTTGTACCAGGCATCGTGTTCGATCTGCGTGCTGAGGTCGACGTCGAAACCGGCCTGTTCGAGCCAGGTCGCCAGCGTTCGCGCCCGCTCGCTCACGAGCCCGCCGGGTTCGCCCAGAACCAGCCGATTGCCGTTGTTGAGCCGCACGGTTCCGGGCTGCGGGGTCGAACAACCCAGGTGAACGACGCAACCGATGACGCGCTCCGGCGGCAGGGCGACGGCGATGGCGCCATCCGGATCGACTGCCGCGGCGCACCGGCGGCGCCGTTCCGGATCGAGGCCCGGCAATCCGTGGAAGAACCACCACGGCACGCCGTTCATTGCCGGCACGATCGACGTTTCCGGCCCGAGCAGCGGCGCCAGCACCGGCGCGACCCGTGTCAACGCCGGTGCCTTCAGCGCGATGATGACGACGTCCTGTTCGCCCAGCGCGGCCGCTTCCTGCTCGACGCGCAACGAGGCGATGCGCTCCCGTTCCGGGCTGCCCGACGGTGCCGCTTCAAGCAGGCGCAAGCCGTCGCGGGCCACCACTTCGCACGTACGGCCCCGCGCCAGCGCCGAGACGGTTGCGCCCGCCAGCGCCAGGCGGGCCGCGATCAGGCCGCCGACAGCCCCCAATCCGACAATTGCAATGCGCACGATTCCCCAGCGAACATCCGGAACCGTCCGATTCTATCCTGCGCCAACCGCCGCTCCGGCGCACGCGGATCGAGACCCGTCAGGCTGCCGCGCGGACGGTCGTGGGTCGTTGCAAGGGCACATCCGTGCCTGCACGGCCCGGATGCATCATCGCGGCGAACGGTCGAGGGCCGCGGAAATCGCATCCAGACCCCGCTGCAACGAAGTCAGGCCGGCGGCATCGAGGATGTACCAGTCGACCGGATCGAGGTAGACGACGTGGTTCTGCTG
>DAIUFU010000011.1:0-29104 GCA_036844405.1 Burkholderiaceae bacterium
GCTGCACGCCGAGCATGCGCGCATCCTGGACGGTCACGTTGGCCACCTGGCTGATCGGTACCGAACTGCCGTAGTAGTCGACGTGGATGTGATCGAGCAGACCGGCGTGGGCACGGCCCGTGCGGACTCTTGCAAGGCTCGTGCGCAGCGCCTCGATCGATTTCTGCATCTTCTGACCGGCCGACTGCCTGACTTCTTCCATGCTCATGATTCCTCCAGACGGCCGCTGCGGCATCCGCGCGACCAGGCGGGCGGTCGCGGATCACCGGCGGCGGCGCTCACGCGTGAACCAGTGTGCCCTCTGCCTGATCGGTCAGTGCGCGCAGCAATGCACCTTCTTCCTGGATCGAGAAAACCCGGATCGGCAGCCCACGATCGCGGCACAGTGCAAACGCCGTGGCATCCATGACCTTCAGATGCCGGTTGATGGCCTCGTCGAACGTGATCCGCGAGAAACGCTGTGCGGACGGATCCTTCAGCGGATCGGCGCTGTAGATACCATCGACCCTGGTCGCTTTCAATACGACCTCGACCCCCATCTCGGCACCACGCAGGGCAGCGGCGGTGTCGGTCGTGAAAAACGGATTGCCGGTCCCGGCCGCGAAGATCACCACCTTGCCTTCTTCGAGATAGCGCAGCGCCTTCGGGCGAACGTAGGACTCGACCACCTGTTCGACCTTCAGCGCCGACTGCACGCGCGCCACGATCCCATGCTGGCGCAGCGCATCCTGCAGGGCCAGGGCGTTCATCACGGTTGCCAGCATGCCCATGTAGTCGGCGGTCGCGCGATCCATGCCGGCCGCGCCACCCGCGACGCCGCGAAAGATGTTGCCGCCACCGATCACGATCGCCAGTTCGACACCGAGTGCCACGACGGAGGCGATCTCGCGCACCATGCGCTGCAGGGTCTCGGCAGCGATGCCGTAGGCATCCTCGCCCATCAGGGCCTCGCCGGAGAGCTTGAGCAACACCCGCCGATATTGCAATGCCACTGGCGCGGCTGCTTCCGGCCCGATGGAAGCCGGATCGTCAGGGCTGTCTTGCGCGCTCACGAACCCTCCTGTTTCTCGTGGTGCCATGGTTGGCACCGGACCCGCTGTCGGCCGGTTGCGCGTGCCCTGCAATGATTCGCAGCGCACGCCCGAACCGTTCCTGGCCGGATGACCTGCCGGCCGTGATTCCCGACAATCCTTACTGACCGCCGGCGGCAGCGGCCTGGGCGGCGACTTCCGCCGCAAAATCGGCCTGCTTGCGCTCGATGCCTTCGCCAACGATGTAGAGCACGAAATTTGCCACCTGTGCCTTGCGTGCATCGAGCAGCTGCTGGATCGTCTGCTTGTCGTCCTTGACGAAGACCTGGCCGAGCAAAGTAACTTCCTTCAGGAATTTCTGCACGGTCCCGTCGATCATCTTCGCGATGATTTCTTCCGGTTTGCCCGGTTTGCCGGCCGCCTTCAGCTTTTCCTGCTCTTCATCAGCCTTCTGGCGGGCGATCGAGCGCTCGCGTTCGATGTCTTCGGCCGGCACACCCTCGCGCGACAATGCGCGTGGCTTGCTGGCGGCGATGTGCATGGCGATGTCGCGCGCCAGCACGTCGTCACCGTCGACCAGATCGACGATCGCAGCAATTTTTGCGCCGCCGTGCACATAGGCATTGAGCCGGCCCTGGGCCTCGATGCGCGCAAAACGGCGCACCGAAATGTTCTCGCCGATGCGCCCGACCAGCGCCGTGCGCACCTCTTCGACCGTGCCGCCGTCGATCGGCAGCAGTGCCAGCGCCTCGGGATCGGCCGGCGCGTTCCGGCCGACCTGCTCGGCCAGCGTTGCCGCAAAGGCGAGAAAATCCTCGTTGCGCGCCACGAAATCGGTCTCGCTGTTGACCTCGACCAGGGCGCCAAGCCGCGCATCGTCGGCAATCCACACCGCGACCACGCCTTCGGCCGCGACCCGTGCCGCCGCCTTGCTTGCCTTGTTCCCGAGCTTGACGCGCAGGATCTCCTCCGCGCGCCCGAGATCGCCGTCCGCCTCGGTCAGCGCCTTCTTGCATTCCATCATCGGCGCGTCGGTCTTCTCGCGCAGTTCCTTGACCATGCTCGCAGTGATTGCGGCCATCGTTCGACTCCTGAATCCCTTGTATTGCGCCGGCACACCCATCGGGCGGCCGGCCATGGCCGCCATCGGCCGTCCCCGCGTACGGCTGTGCGGCCGGTGACGGTAACCGTCCTTACCGGTGACGGTAACCGTTCTTACTCCTCGGCGCTTTCCGCTTCCTCGTCGATCTCGACGAATTCCTCCTCGTCGGTGACGGCCTTGACCACTTCGGCCAGCGCAGCCGCGCGCCCTTCGAGGATCGCGTCGGCCGCACCACGGGCATACAGGCGGATCGCCTTGCCCGAGTCGTCATTGCCCGGGATCACGTAATCGATTCCGTTGGGCGAATGATTGCTGTCGACGACGGCGACGATCGGAATGCCGAGTTTTTTCGCTTCGGTGACCGCAATGCGATGAAAGCCGACATCGATCAGAAAAATCGCGTCGGGCGGCGCCGCCATGTCCTTGATCCCGCCAAGGCTCTTCTGCAGCTTGTCGAGTTCGCGCTGAAACAGCAGCGACTCCTTCTTCGACATGCGCTCGGTACCGCCCTCCTCGACCATCGCTTCCATGTCCTTCAGGCGCTTGACCGAAGTCTTGACCGTCTTGAAGTTGGTCAGCATGCCGCCCAGCCAGCGCTGATCGACATACGGCATGCCGGCGCGCTGCGCTTCCTCGGCGATCGTCTCGCGTGCCTGACGCTTGGTGCCGACGAACAGCACGGTGCCACGGTTGGCAGCGAGCTGCTTCAGGTATTTCATCGCTTCGTTGTATTGTTCGAGCGATTTTTCGAGATTGAAGATGTGGATGCGATTGCGATGGCCGTAGAGATAAGGGGCCATCTGCGGATTCCAGAACCGCGTCTGGTGACCGAAGTGCACTCCGGCCTCGAGCATTTGTCGCATGGAAACAGACATGAAAGACTCCGATGGGTTGGATCTGACACGACGCCGCTGACCGCCCGCGAAGCCTGGTACGGCAGTCGCGGCGGCACCCTCGATCGACGAAGTGCGCTGATGGAAGACTTCACCCGCATCTCCGGACTCCCGGCCCGGACAGGCCGACGGGAAAACGAGCGAAGCCTATAATGCTAGCATGTCCGTGATCATCAAGTCTGACGCCCAGATCGAGGCGATGCGTGTCGCCGGTCGCCTGGCCGGCGAGGTTCTCGACTACATCACGCCTTTCGTCAAGGCCGGCGTGACCACCGGAGAGCTCGACGACCTCTGTCACCGCTACATGACCGAGGTGCAGGGAACGATACCGGCGCCGCTGCACTATGCGCCGCCCGGCTACACGCCCTACCCGCGCTCGATCTGCACGTCGATCAACCACCAGGTCTGTCATGGCATCCCGGGGCCACGCCGACTCAAGAACGGCGACATCCTGAACATGGACATCACCGTCATCAAGGACGGGTATCACGGCGACACGAGCCGGATGTTCTGCATCGGCGAGCCTTCGGTGGCGGCCCGGCGCCTGTGCCAGGTCACTTTCGAATGCATGTGGATCGGCCTGGATCTGGTGCGCCCGGGCACGACACTGGGCGATATCGGCCATGCCATCCAGCGGCACGCCGAAAGCCAGGGCTATTCCGTCGTGCGCGAATTCTGCGGCCACGGGATTGGCGAACGCTTCCACGAGGAGCCACAGGTACTGCATTACGGTCGGCCGGGCACCGGTGAAGTACTGCGCCCGGGAATGATCTTCACCATCGAGCCGATGATCAACGCCGGACGGCGCGAGGTGCGCGAACTCGGTGACGGCTGGACCATCGTCACCCGTGACCACAGCCTGTCGGCCCAGTGGGAACACACCGTGCTCGTCACGGCCGACGGTCACGAAATCCTGACGATGTCGGCCAACGCGCCGCCGCGACCGGACAGCCTGCCGGCAACCTGACACAGCGGGCTGCCGGCCCGCGGATACACGGCGCTATCATCACCGGTTCCATGGAATCCGGATCCCGTCCGCGCCGCACGCTCGGCGCACCGGCCAGCGTCCGGCGCCAGTACCGGCGCGAACGCACGACAGCCATTGCCGGCTTTCGCGCAAAACCCGATCCGGACACCCTGCTGCGCCTGCTCTCGCGGGCAACCGATCGGGCGCTGCGCGAACTCTGGCGACTGTACGCGCCGGTGCGGCGGGCGACACTGGCCGCCGTCGGCGGATATGGCCGACGCGAACAGTTTCCACACTCTGACGTCGATCTGCTCATCCTGGTTGCCGACCGGCTCGAGACCGCCGATACCGACGGCATCGGAAAATTCATCAGTGCCTGCTGGGACTGCGGCATTCCGATCAGCCACAGCGTGCGCAACATCGAGCAATGCGTGCAGGAGGCAGACGCCGACGTGACGGTGCAGACGAGCCTGCTCGAACTGCGCTGGCTGGCCGGCAGCCGCCTGCGCCTGACGCAGGCCCGGACACGACTGCGCGACGCACTCGACCCGCAGGCCTTCTATCTCGCCAAGCACATCGAGATGCGCCAGCGGCATGCGCGCTACGACGACACCGCCTGGAACCTCGAACCCAACACGAAGGAAAGTCCGGGCGGGCTGCGCGATCTGCACATGCTGCTGTGGATCGCCCGGGCGGCCGGATTCGGCCAGCGCTGGCGCGACCTGGCGGCGCGCGACCTGATCATCGCGCGCGAATCCGCGCAACTGCGGCGCAACGAGCGCCGGCTCAAGCGCATCCGGGCGATGCTGCACATCATCGCCGGGCGCAACGAGGACCGGCTCGTGTTCGACCTGCAGGCACAGGTCGCCGTGGCGCTGGGTTCGGCCAGTCATGAGGCGCGCCGCGCCTCCGAGGAACTGATGCAGCGCTACTACTGGGCGGCAAAAGCCGTCATGCAGCTGCATACGATCGTGCTGCAGAATCTGCGCAGCGCTCTTTTCCCGGCCCGGCACACGCGGGGCGTGAAGATCGACCGGCTGTTTCGCAACGTCAACGGGCTGCTGAGCGCGACCGACCCGGGCTGCTTCGAGCGCGCACCGGCGACGATCCTGCAGGCGTTCCGCACGATGCAGGAGCACCCGGAGCTGACCGGCATCGCCACGCCGACCCTGCGTGCCCTGTGGAATGCGCGCACGCGCATCGATGCCGCCTTCCGGCGCAATCCGGACCATCGTGCCCTGTTCCTGCAGATCCTGCAGGCGCCGCGCGGCCTGGTGCACGAACTGCGCCGGATGAACCAGTGGTCGATCCTCGGTCACTATCTGCCGCCGTTTCGCCGCATCGTCGGGCGCATGCAGCACGACCTCTTCCACGTCTACACGGTCGATCAGCACATCCTGATGGTCGTGCGCAATCTGCGCCGTTTCACGATGGCCGAGCATGCGCATGAATTCCCCGGCTGCAGCGAACTGATGAGCGATTTCGAGCGCCCCTGGCTGCTCTACGTTGCCGCGCTGTTTCACGACATCGCGAAGGGGCGCGGCGGCGATCACTCGGTACTCGGCGCCGCCGAAGCCCGCCGCTTCTGCCAGCGGCACGCCATGGATCCGGAAGACGCCGCCCTGGTGGAATTCCTGGTGCTGCATCATCTGACGCTGTCGTCGGTGGCGCAGAAGCAGGACACGAGCGATCCGGCGGTCATTGCCGCCTTTGCCGCGCTGGTCGGCAACGAGCGCCGACTGGTGGCGCTCTATCTGCTCACGGTGGCCGACATCCGCGGAACCAGCCCGAAGGTCTGGAATGCATGGACGGGAAAGCTGCTCGAAGACCTGTTCCTCGCAACCCGCCGCACCCTGCACGGACACGCGCCATCAACCCGCTCGCGCATCCACGCGGTGCGTGCCAGGGCCGCCGCCATCCTGGCCGGTGACGGCATTGCCGAAGCCCAGTCCGAACGCTTCCTGAGCCAGCTCGACACGGCGTACTACCTGCGCCATTCCGGTTCCGACGTCGCCTGGCACACACGCATGCTGTACCGCCATGTCGACACGCAGGTGCCGATCGTGCGCATGCGCGCCTCGCCACTGGGAGAAGGCTTCGAGCTGGTCGTCTACCTGCCGGACGAACCGGAACTGTTCGCGCGGATCTGCGACTTCTTCGACACCCGGCGGCTGTCGATTCTCGAAGCACGGATCCACACGACGCGACATGGCTACGCACTCGATTCCTTCATCCTTGCCGAGCCGGATACCGGGTTGCCGTACTGCGAACTGCCGGGACCGATGCAAAGGGATCTGGCGCAGCACCTGATCGACCATCCGCCACTGGCGCCGCCGGTCCAGGGCCGTGCCTCACGTCGCTCGCGCAACTTTCCGATCCAGCCCTCGGTGGAACTGCATCCTGATGCCCGCGGCAGCAGCTTCCTGCTGTCGATCGTCGCCGGCGATCGCACCGGGCTGCTCTACCGCATCGCCCTGGTTCTGGCCCGGCACGACATCCACGTGCGCACGGCACGCATCACGACGCTGGGCGAACGCGCCGAGGACATCTTTCTGGTGCATGGCGAAGCGCTCGAGCAGCCACGCTCGTCGCTGCGCTTCCAGACCGAACTGCTCGACGTGCTGCGCACCTGAGAACGCGCGAAGCCGCCCGACACACCGTCCGGGCACGGCTGGTGGCTGCTTCACACGTTCCGGGACTGCGGGTCAGGCGCTTCGGACCGCCTCTTCCAGCACCGAGCAGACCGATTCCATGGCCTGATCGAGCACCAGACGGATCGCCTCCATCGAGATCGCCTTGCGGCTGCCCGCCTTGCCGGCCGCGTGATTGGCGACGACGCACAAGGTCGCATAGCGCAGATTCAGCTCGCGCGCGAGCGCCGCCTCCGGCATGCCGGTCATGCCGACGATGCTGCAGCCGTCGCGTTCCAGGCGGCTGACTTCAGCCGCCGTCTCCAGGCGCGGACCCTGGGTGCAGCCATAGGTCGCACCGTCGATGACCGCGTATTCCTGCTGGCGCGCCGCGCGCAGCAGCAGCGCGCGCAGATCGCCGTCATACGGTTCGGTGAAATCGATGTGCGTGACCGGCTGCTCGGCACTTTCGAAATAGGTGCCGTGACGGGCACTCGTGTAGTCGATGATCTGGTCGGGCACCACGAGCGCGCCCGGGGTGCAGTCGGGACGGATTCCGCCCACGGTGGCGACGGCAATGACCGAATCGACCCCGATCTCGTGCAGGGCCCAGAGGTTGGCCCGATAGTTGATTTCGTGCGGTGCGATCGTATGACCATAGCCGTGGCGCGCCAGGAACACGACGGGTTTGCCGCGAATGTGTCCGAAGGTCAAGGCACAGGACGGATCGCCCCAAGGCGTGCGCACGACTTCGCGACGCGCGTCCTGCAGGCCGGCCAGTCGGGCCAGCCCCGAGCCGCCGATGATGGCAAACATGTATTCACTTCTCCTTGAGCGATACCGCGAGATCGAGCAGCCCGGCCTCGTCCAGCACCGGAATGTCGAGTTCGCGGGCGCGCGCGAGCTTGCTGCCCGCCGCCTCGCCGGCCACGACGAAATCGGTTTTGCGCGACACGCTGGCCGTCACGGCGCCACCATGACGGCGAATCCAGTCGTGTGCTTCTTCGCGCGTCATCGTCGGCAAGGTACCGGTCACGACGAAGGTGCGCCCGGCCAGCACCGACGACGCGTCCGCTGCCTGCCTGGCGTCGGACTCCGCTTCCGCCGGCCCGGACGGCCACTGCACGCCGGCAGCGAGCAGTGCGTCGATCACCGCACGATTATGGGGTTCGGCAAGAAACTCGCGCACACTGGCGACGATTTCGGGACCGATGCCTTCCAGCGGCACCGGATCGGCGTGTTCGGCGCGCGCACGACGACGCAGATTCTCCTTGCGGAGCTCCGCCTTGCGTGCGAGCAGATCATCCCAGTCCTCGGCCAGTAACGAATGGAGATCACGGTAATGCCCGGCCAGCACTCGCGCGACTTCCTCGCCCACATGACGGATGCCGAGCGCGAACAGGAAACGGGCGAAGCTCGTGTGTCGCGAGCGATCGATCGCGGCCACCAGCCGGGTGGCCGACTTCTCGCCCATGCGCTCCAGGCCGGCCAGCGTTGCCACGTCGAGCGCATAGAGGTCGGCCGGCGTGCGCACAAGGGCCGCGTCGACCAGCTGATCGACGATACGCTCCCCCAGACCATCGATATCCATCGCCCGGCGCTGCGCGAAATGCAGCAGCGC
Organism: Burkholderiaceae bacterium; assembly: GCA_036844405.1. GTDB lineage: Bacteria > Pseudomonadota > Gammaproteobacteria > Burkholderiales > Burkholderiaceae_E > Zeimonas. Next base: position 8,245 of record DAIUFU010000011.1, read on the forward strand.
CTGCTTGCGCTGCGCCGGACAGAACAGACCGGCGACACAGCGCGCGTCCGCTTCGCCGTCTGGCCGCGTGACCGCCGAGCCGCAGACCGGACAGTGCCCGGGCATGCGGAATTCCTGTCGTGGCCACCCGTCCTCGCGCGCTTCCGGCAAGGCGCGAACGACCTCGGGAATCACGTCGCCGGCACGCCGGACGACAACCCGGTCGCCGATCTGCAGATCCTTGCGCCGGATCTCGTCCTCATTGTGCAGGGTGGCATTGCTGACCGTGACCCCGCCGACGAACACCGGCTCCAGGCGCGCCACTGGTGTGAGCTTGCCGGTGCGCCCGACCTGCACCTCGATGTCGAGCAGCCGGGTGACGACTTCCTCGGCGGGAAACTTGTGCGCGATGGCAAAGCGCGGCGCACGCGCGGCACTGCCCAGCAGTTCCTGCCAGTCGAGGCGATCCACCTTGTAGACGACGCCGTCGATTTCGTAGGGCAGTTGCGAACGCCGGTGCAGCAGACCGTCATGAAAGGCGAGCAGTCCCTCGACATCATCCGTGCACGTGCGCTCGCCGGACACCGGAAAACCGAGGTCCAGAAACCACTGCAGCAGCGCACTCTGGGTCGGAGGCAGTTCGATCCCGTCCGTCTCCCCCAGCGCGTAGGCAAAAAACCGCAGCGGCCGCTGCGCCGTGATCGAGGCATCGAGCTGGCGCAGGCTGCCGGCGGCGGCATTGCGCGGATTGACGAATTCGTGCCCGTCGGCCTCGCGCTGGCGCGCATTGATGCGGGCAAAATCCTCACGGAACAGCAGCACTTCCCCGCGCACCTCGAGCACAGCGGCGGTGATGCCCGGCAGGCGCAGCGGAATCGTGCGCACGGTGCGCACATTGGCGGTGACATCCTCTCCCGTCGTGCCGTCTCCGCGCGTCGACGCCTGCACGAGCAGACCCCGTTCATAACGCAGGCTGATCGCCAGTCCGTCATATTTCGGTTCGGCTGCCCAGACCAGCTCTCCGGCCGGCAGACCCGAAGCGCGCAGCCGCTCGCGTACGCGCTGATCGAAGGCGCGCACTTCGGCCTCGTTCAGCGCATTGCCCAGCGAGAGCATCGGCACCCGGTGCCGGACCGTCGCAAAGGCGCTGGCCGGTGTGCCGGATACCCGCTGCGTCGGCGAATCGGACGCAATCAGCCCGGGATGATCACGCTCGATCTGCTGCAGTTCGCGAAACAGCCGATCGTATTCGGCATCGGGCACGCTGGGCGCATCGAGCACGTAGTATTCGTGGTCGAACCGTGCGATCAGCGTGCGCAGCGCGGCGGCGCGCGTCGCCGCATCCGGAGTCGTTCCGTCGCCGGCGGGCATTCAGTTGAATACCTTGCAGGCAAGGGAAGAGCCGGCTGGCAGACCGATGGCTTCGAGGGATTCGTAGCGCTGGCCGAGCTGGCGCGCAATCTGTGCGAGTGAGGCCTGCGACAGGGTGCGCCCGCCATCGTCGACGAGACTGGCACCGAGACGCCGCGCGCACGTCGTCGCGGCCTGTACCATCTTCTCGAAGGGCATCATGCCCGCCGGCACACGCGGCACATCGAGCAGGAATGTGACCCGCTCGGGCACGTCGGCGAAGGCCAGCGAGAACAGGACGGCACCGTGCGGATCCAGCCGCACGTAGCGCTGACTGATCTGCTCGACCAGTTCGAGATCATGGGCGATCGCCGCCAGCTGTCCGTTCTCGATCGGCGCGGCAGCTTCGACGTTGATGCCGATCTGCACGTCGAGCTGCGCACAGATCGCATCGAGCTCGCGCGCCCGCGCCAGCACCGGCCCCATGGCCGGGATGTCGGTCTGTGCCGGCAGGGATTCGGCCAGCGCCTGCACGGCACCGGAGAAATCGGAGAATTCCATCGCATTGAGCGCTCCGTGCCGGTTCACCAGCAGCACGCCGGCGCGCATGACCGCGTAGTTGCGACCCGCCGCCGGCGCCTCGAATTCCGCTCCATCGATGGGCTTCGCGTCGATCGCGACCGGTTTCGATCCGGCACGGCGCATGCGCATTGCGATCAGCTGCAGCCGTTCACCGGACAGCGGGGCCTCGGGCACAAGTTCGATCACGCAGTCGGCCACGTCCGACAGCACCGGTTCGGCCGCCGCGCCCGCCACGGTGGCCACGGTGGCCACGGTGGCCGGCTGCCGGCGGCCCGGCCCCGCTGCCGCGTTCTGCCCCGCTGTGCCGCCGCCCGGGTCGACACCCATGTCGCTACCCCCGTCACCCTCCGCGCCGCCATCCGGATCTCTGGACGAATCCCCGGACGGACGGCCGGACTCGATGGTGGATCCCCCGGTGTGACGAGCGAAAGATTCCGCCGTCGCTGCCGCCACGACCCCGGCGCCAGCGCGTTCGCGGACGCTGTCGTCAGACGGGTCGGCAGCCGCTGCGTCAGTCACCGATGGATCGTCCGGCGCCCCGTCGAGGCTGGGTACCGGTCCGGAATACCCCGACACCGAGGCATCCGTGCGAATCGTTGCGGCCATCACCGACCCTGGCGTGCCGGAGTCGGACGGCACCGGACGGTCGCTGACAGGGTGCTTCCGGTCTGCTCCGGCTCCGGTCTCGTGCGTCCGGACAGATGCGGGTGCCGTCGTCGACTGGCTTCCGCCCGGCTGCCCGGCGTCCGTTCCGGGTACAGGCGGAGCCTGTTCCGGATCGTGCTTCGCCGGCGCGTCTTCCATTGCGGATGTCGCCGACACCGGCGCCGATACCCGCACCGACTCCCCGCCCAGCCGCGGCTCGCCGCGTTGCGTGCCATTGTCCCGCCGCCCGCTGCCCGGCATCTCCGCCCGGCCGGGCTTCTTCCATCCCCGCCATCCGCTCTGGCGCAGGTTGTAGAGCAGCGCTGCGGCAATCGCGATCGCGATCAGCAGTACCAGACTGAGTGCCAGGCTGCTCATGCCGCCTCCGCATAGCGGGCGGCATCGTCGAGGTCCACGGCAACGATGCGCGACACGCCCTGTTCCTGCATCGTGACACCCACCAGTTGTTGAGCCAGTTCCATCGCGATCTTGTTGTGCGTGATGAAGAGAAACTGCGTCTGCGCCGACATGCGCCGGACCATGTCGCAATACCGTTCGGTATTGGCGTCGTCCAGCGGCGCATCGACCTCGTCGAGCAGACAGAACGGTGCCGGATTCAGTTCGAACATGGCGAAAACGAGCGCGATGGCCGTCAGCGCCTTCTCTCCGCCCGACAGCAGCTGGATCGATGCGTTACGCTTGCCGGGCGGCTGCGCCAGCACCTGGATGCCGGCATCCAGGATCTCCTCGCCCGTCAGAACCAGACGCGCCTCGCCGCCACCGAACAGCTCCGGAAACAGACGCCCGAAATGGCTGTTCACGACATCATAGGTATGTTGCAGCAGTTCGCGCGTTTCGCGATCGATCTTGCGGATGGCGTCTTCGAGCGTGCCGATGGCCTCCTCGAGATCGTGCGCCTGGGCGTCGAGAAAACCCTTGCGTTCACCGGCCTGCGTCAATTCGTCGAGAGCCGCCAGATTGACGGCACCGAGCGCCTCGATCGCCTTCGACAGGCGTGTCAGCTCCGCCTGCAGCCAGGACACGCGCGGCACCTGCGGCCAGGATGCGCGCAGCGCCGCAATCGCCTCTTCATCCAGGCCGGCCTGCGACAGCGACTGCTCGTGCTGCGCGGCGGCCAGGCGCGCCGCCTGTTCGTCGAGCTGCAATCCGCCCAGCCGTTCGCGCAGCGGCTCCTGCGCCCGCTCGGCCTCCAGGCGCGCATCCTCGTGCCGACGCAGCGCATCACCGAGTTCGTCCAGAGTTGCACGGGCAGCCGCGAGATCCTGCTCGGCGCGAACCCGCGCATCGAGCGCCGTCTGCAGCGCTTCCCGGGCAGCAGCAGCCGTCAGTTCGTCCGCCTGCGCCTGCAGACCGGCCAGATCGGTGCGCGCCTGCTCCTGCTGCACCAGCGCCTGCGCCATCTGCTCGCGCAGCCGCAGCATCGCCGCCTCGGCCGAACGCACGGCAAACGCTGCCTCCTGGGCTTCGCGCTCGTCCCTTTGCAGGGCCTGACGCTGTTCGTCGAGCAGGCGCTCCGCCTCATCGAGCTCGAAGCGCAGGGTCTCGGCCCTGTCCTGATGTTCGGCCAGTTCGAGATCGAGCGTTTCGAATTCGTCCGTCTGGCGCGCGATGATCTCTTCCTGCTCGCCGATCCGCTGCGCGAGTTCGGCCAGTTCCGCCTCGATCCGTTCGCGGTTCGACGCCGTCGCCGAACGCTGCTGCTCCAGACGCTGCACGTCCATGCGCAAGGCGCTCACCCGGGCCTGCTCCTGCAGGCGACGTCCGCGTGCCTGCTCCAGTGCGGCCAGACGGGCGGCAACGTCATGCTCGAGACGTGCGGCCTCGGTGCGCGCGGTCTCGGCGATCAGTTCCCGGGCGCGCAACTGGCGCTGCAGATTGTCGATTTCGTGACGGCGCGCAAGCAGTCCCTCGCTTTCCGTGTCCGCTGCGTACATCTCGACGGAATGGCGCCGGACCACGTGTCCGTCGCGAACGACGAAACAACCGCCATGCGGCAGCAGACCGCGCTGCGCGAGTGCCGCATCGAGCGATTCGGCCAGGTAGCAGCCGGCAAGCCAGTCGTGCAGAAGAGCCGCGCCTGCCGGATCGGCGCTCTGAACCAGTGCGGTCAGCGGACGCAATGCCGACGGGCCCTGCACACCGGATACGTCTGCCCCGGCTTCACTCGCCGACGGCCAGGAAAAGAATCCGGTCTTTGCCGGCGGTGCATCCGCACTCATGCCGGCGACCACATCGAGCCGCGCCACGGCCAGTGCCTGCACGCGTTCACGCAGGACCGATTCGAGAGCGGCTTCCCATCCGTCCTCGACCCGGATCTGTTCGAAAAACCGGGACAGGCGTTCCAGGCCGTGGCGCTGCAGCCACGGCTGGATACGGGCCTGGCTGTCGATGCGCTCCTGCAACTGGCGCAGGGCGTTCAGCCGGCCATCGAGCCGCGCATGCTCGGCGTCATGTTCGCGCAATGCCTGCTGGGCCGGCTGGCGCCGCTCTTCGAGTGTCCGCCACTGCGCTTCGAGTTCATCCAGTTCGTGCGCCGTTCCGGTCTGGATCTCCTCGGCGATCGCCAGCTCTTCCCGGCAGTGGTCGAGTTCATCGGGATCGAAAGCCTGCAAGCCATCGGCCTCGGCCGTCAGACGGGCACGGCGGGCGACGGCATCTTCGAGTGACTCGCGTGCCTTGCGTTCGTGCAGCGCGCACAACTCGATCGCCTGGCGGGTCTGCCCGACCTGCTGGCGTGCTTCATCCAGCTGCCGTCGCAGTGCGCGCGTCTGCTCTTCCCGTGCGGGAAGCAGCTCCGCCCGGGCGCTGACGACCTGTTCGAGTTCGCTGGCGCGCACGCCGGCCGCGGCCTGCTGCTCCGCGACGCCGGCCAGTCCGTCGCCGGCCTGCACATGCTGCTCCCGGGCCCGCTCGAGCAGCCGCTGCGTGTGTTCGATGCGTTCGTGCAACTGTGTCCGGGTGCGCGTAACGAGCTGGATTTCCGCCTCGATCCGGCTCACCTGGGCATTGCATTCATAGTAGGAACCCTGGGCGGCATGCAGGGCGTCACCGGCGGCAAAATGCCGGCTGCGGATCATTTCCAGTTCCGACTCGACGGCACGCTGGCGGGCAATCTGCGCTTCCAGCTGGACGGCCAGCTCCGCTGCCTGGGCGGCAAGCTGGTGCTGCCGTTCCTTCGCCTCGTCCATCCGCAGCAGCCAGACGCCGTGCTGCTTGTGCTCGCGTTCCCCGGTCAGGGCACGATACTCGCGGGCCACTTCCGCCTGACGTTCCAGATGCGCGATCTGCAGTCCGAGTTCACGCCGGATGTCGTCGACGCGGATCAGGCTTTCACGGGCGTCGGCCAGACGGCTTGCCGTCTCGCGGCGCCGCTCCTTGTACTTCGACACCCCCGCAGCCTCTTCGAGAAAGACGCGCAGTTCCTCGGGGCGTGCCTCGATGATGCGCGAAATCGTTCCCTGACCGATGATCGCGTAGGCTCGTGGCCCGAGTCCCGTGCCGAGGAACAGATCATGGACGTCGCGCCGGCGCACGGCCTGCTGATTGATGAAATAGCCGGATTGCCCGTCACGCGCGAGCACGCGACGCACGGCAATCTGCGCGAATCCGCCCCAGCTGCCGCCGATGCGACCCGAAGAGTTGTCGAAGACGAGTTCGACCGAAGCGCGGGCGGCCGGCTTGCGCCCGGCCGAGCCGTTGAAAATGACGTCCTGCATCGACTCGCCGCGCAGCTCGGACGCCCTGGATTCCCCGAGCACCCAGCGCACGGCATCGATCAGGTTGGACTTGCCGCAGCCGTTGGGCCCGACCACGCCAACCCGCTGTCCGGGCACATCGAAGGAGACGGGATCGACGAAGGACTTGAAGCCGGCGAGTTTGATCTGTTCGAGCCGCACGGAGATCCCGGGAAAAAATCGATCGTCAGAACCTGTGAGCCTGCTGGAAATGATCGTCCGGCAAAAACACCCGCCACAAACGAGAGCAAGAAGCGTGCCGTCAGCGGAATGCCGAAGCGTCCGTTCCGGCAGCGCTTATAGTAGCATCGCCCTGACGCCGATCCGGTCGGTTCGATCCGGCACACGGACTGGCACACGGACCGACACGTTGGCGCCGCACGGCATCCCGACCAAGCGGTATCGACCGACACGAACCGATGACCCCTGCACCTGCACGTCCGAGCCGCCGGCTCGAGACCTTTCCGAACCCCGCACCCGGACGCGATTATCTCGTCCATATCGAAGTCCCGGAGTTCACCTGTCTGTGCCCGTTGACCGGACAGCCCGATTTCGCCACGATCGTCATCGACTACATTCCGGACGAGCGCAATGTCGAACTCAAGGCGTTGAAGCTCTACATGTGGAGTTTCCGTGACGAAGGCGTTTTCCACGAAGCGGTGACGAACCGGATCCTCGACGATCTGGCCGACGTGCTGGCGCCACGCTTTCTGCGTCTCACGGCCCGCTGGTACGTGCGCGGCGGCATTTTCACGACCGTCGAGGCCGAATACCGCAAGCCGGGCTGGGCCCCCGCAGCGCGCGTCGAACTGGGTACGTTCGCGGCCGGATCGAACACGCGGCCGTGAAGAGGCGTCGATGACACACGAACACAGCGCGATGGCCATGGAACGCCTCCTGCGGCTGATGGCCGAAAAGAAGGCGTCGGACCTCTTCCTGGCACCCGGTTCGCCGATCCGGCTGAAAATCGGCGAGACCATGGTCAATGCGGGCTCGCAGAGTCCCGGGCCGGCGGCGATCGAGGCCCTGCTGCGTGAAATCGTGTCCGAGGCCGACTGGGCGCAGTTCGAGCGCACGCGGGAACTCAATACCAGCCACGCGGTCGACGGCGTGGGCAACTTCCGCGTGAACGTGTTTCGCCAGCGCGGCACGACCGCCAGCGTCATCCGCTTCATTCCGCACCGCATCCCGGGATTCGACGAACTGCACCTGCCGGCTGCAATGGGTGGACTGGTGCTGCGCAAGCACGGTCTGCTGCTCGTCGTCGGCGCCACCGGTTCGGGCAAGTCGACGACGCTGGCGGCCATGATCGAGCATCGCAACGAACAGCTCAGCGGCCACATCCTCACGCTCGAGGAGCCGATCGAATTCGCATTCCGCAACAAGCGCTCGATCGTCAACCAGCGTCAGATCGGCACCGACACCGAGTCTCTGGGCATCGCACTGAAAAATGCGATGCGCCAGGCACCCGACTGCATCCTGATCGGCGAAATCCGCGATGTCGACACGATGTCGGATGCGATGGCGTACGCACATTCGGGCCACCTCGTGCTGGCGACCCTGCACGCCAACAGCGCGCAGCAGGCGCTCACCCGGATCGTCAGTTTCTACCCACCCGACAATCGTTCGGTCCTGCTGTCCGATCTTGCGGCAACGCTGGTCGCCATCGTTTCGCAGCGTCTGGTACCGGCCACGGCCGGCGGACGATTGCCGGTGCTGGAAATCCTGCTGAACACGCGTCACATTGCGGAAATGATCGAACAGGGAAGACTCACCGAGATCCGCGAAGCAATGGAGCAGAGCCTGGCAGCCGATTCCTGCACCTTCGATCACGCACTGGTGGAACTGGTGCGTTCGCAACAGATCAGCCGTGCCGACGCACTGGCCAATGCCGATTCGCCGACCAACCTGATGTGGCTGCTCGAAAACGAGACGGCGTTGCGCCGAAGCGGCGAAAACAGCCCTCGGGACGATACCGACGGGACCGATGCGTCCGCGCAATGGACCATTCCGGTTGCGCACGGTGACGCCGACGCATGACCGAAGCCCACCGAAGCGCGGACGCCGATGTGCCGCGCTGTGTCGCCGATGCGGACAGCGCGGCCCGTGAACTGCGTACCTTGCGGGATCTGCTGCGCTGGGCGGTGGCGCGCTTCGAAGCCACTGGGATCGCCTATGGCCATGGCACCGACAATGCCCGCGACGAAGCCGTGTCGCTTTGTCTGCACGCCCTGCACCTGCCCGCCGACACCCTCGAGCCCTGGCTCGATGCGAGGCTGACACAAGGCGAGCGTGCCGCCGTCGCCGCCTGGATCGAACGACGGATCGCCACCCGCCTGCCGGCACCCTATCTGACCGGCGTGGCGTGGCTGCGCGGGCTGCGTTTTCACTGCGACGCCCGCGCTCTCGTGCCACGCTCGCTGATTGCCGAAGCACTGGAAGAAGCACTGCCCGATTGGATCGGACTGCATCGGCCGGCGGGTCTGGCGCCGGCAAGCGTGCTCGATCTGTGTACCGGCGGCGGCAGCCTGGCGATCATCGCCGCGCATCTGTTCCCGGACGCACGCATCGTCGGCGCCGATCTGTCGGTCGACGCACTGGCGCTGGCACGCAGCAACGCACGGCTGCACGGAATGGACGAGCGCATCGAATGGATCGCTTCGGATCTGTTCGCGGAACTCGCATCGGAGCGCTTTTCGATCATCGTCTGCAATCCGCCGTATGTTCATGAAGCGTCGATGCAGCGTCTGCCTCCAGAATTCCGGCACGAGCCACATGATGCGCTGGCCGGCGGCGTCGACGGCATGGACCTCATCCGCCGCATCCTTGCCGAAGCCCGGGCGCATCTCACCGAAGACGGCCTGCTGCTGCTCGAAATCGGGCACGAGGCGGAGCATTTCGAACGTGCGTTCCCGACGCTCGAATACCACTATCTGCCTGCCGCCGCCGGCGAGTGCATGCTCGTTCTCGTCGAGGCCGCTCACCTCCCGCCAGCGCGATGATCCGGCTCGAGCGCCTGACGCTGTCGCGTGGCGGTCATGTCCTGCTGGATCAGGCCGACGCCACCATCGGCCCGGGCGAGCGGGTGGCACTGATCGGGCGCAACGGTACCGGCAAGACCACCCTGCTGGCCGCACTGGCCGGCGAAGTGCTGTCCGACCGCGGCAACCTCGTCCAGCCCTGGAAAAAAGTCATCCGGCTCGGGCAGTCACTGCCGACAAGCCCCCTGCCCGGCTGGCGCTACCTGCTCGACAGCGATCCGGAACTGTTGCGTGCACAGGCGCAACTGGAGACAGCGCCGGACAGCGACGGGATGGCGATCGCCGCGGCCCACGAACGCTGGATCGACGCCGGCGGCGCCACGGCCGAAGCGCGCGCGCATACGCTGCTGGCTGGACTCGGCTTCGATCCGGAGCGCGCGCAGGCGCCGGTCGACACCCTCTCGGGCGGCTGGCGGATGCGGCTGAATCTGGCGCGCGCGCTCTTTGCACCCAGTGATCTGCTGCTGCTCGACGAGCCGACCAATCACCTCGATCTCGATGCGATCCTCTGGCTCGAACGCTGGCTGACGCGCTATCCGGGCACGCTGGCATTCGTCTCGCATGACCGCGATTTCGTCGATCGCGTCGCCCAGGCCGTCCTGCATTTCGAACAGGCGAAACTGGTCCGCTATACCGGCGGCTACAGTGCCTTCGAGCAGCAGCAGGCACAACGCCGGATGCAGCTCGAGCGCGAGCGCAACAGCCAGCGCCAGCGGGTCGGACAACTCGAAGCCTTCATCGAGCGCTTCCGCGCCAAGGCATCGAAGGCGCGTCAGGTGCAAAGCCGGATCAAGGCGCTCGAACGCATGGTACGGGTACTGCCGGCGGGCGGGCCGGACGAAGTCGACTTTCCGATGTATGAAACCGATCGCTGTGCCGATCCGATGCTGCGCGCGGAGGCGCTGGCGGCCGGCTACGGCCCCGACGACGTGATCCTGCGCGATGTCGACCTGACGATCCGGCGCGGCGCGCGCATCGGTGTGCTCGGGCGCAACGGCGCCGGCAAGACGACCCTGATCCGTACCCTGACCGGTGACCTGGCACCGCTGGCCGGCAGCGTTCACGTGGCCCCGTCGGTGCGCACCGGTTACTTCGCCCAGCAGGGGATCGACCGTCTCGATGGCGCGTGCTCGGCGCTCGAACACCTTCGGCGGCTGGCGCCGGATGCTCGTGATCAGGAGTTGCGCGACGAACTGGGCCGCTTCGGGTTTTCCGGTGAAAACGCCACCCGCCCGACCGGGCCGATGTCCGGCGGCGAGAAGGCGCGCCTGCTGCTCGCGCTGATGCTGCACGAGCGGCCGCAGTTGCTGATCCTGGACGAACCGACGAACCATCTGGATGCGCCCACCCGCGACGCACTGGCAGCCGCGCTCGCCGACTTCGACGGGGCGCTGCTGCTGGTCTCGCACGATCGCTACCTGCTGCGGACCACAGTCGACGATTTCGTCCTGATCGGCGATGGCCGGATGGAACCGTTCGACGGTGATCTGGATGACTATGCCAGCCGTCTCGCGCACAGTCCGTTGCGCCAGGCGACGCCCGAAGAATCGTCGAGCCCGACGGCCCGCGCCGCAGGCTCCGGACCGGCCAGTGACGGAATTTCATCGCGTCTGGCCGCAACCGGCGGCACTCCATCGCGCCGCGACGAGCGGCGCAATGCCGCCGCAAGACGCAGCCTGCTCGCACGCCGGCTGCAACCGCTGGAGCAGGAAATCGAACGCATCGAGCAGCGCCTGGAAGCGGTCAGCGCCCGAATGGCGGCCATCGACAGCCGTCTGGGTGAGTCCGATGCCTGGGATGATCCTGACGCGGCCAACGCCCTGACACGCGAACGCACGCTGCTGCAGCGCGAACAGGACGGTCTCGAGGAACACTGGCTCGAAGCCAGCACGGCACGGGATGCCGAGCGCGCCGCCTTCGAGCAGGAAAATGCCGAGGCGCACGAACCGATGGCCTGATGCCGCTCGGTCATCGCGCCCTCCGGGCGCCTGCCAGTGAGCCCGTCTCCCGCACCGGGCGGGCGGCCTGGCAGGGTTCGGACACCCGCCGATTGCCGTATTTCGTCAAAGGTAGAATCACATCATGACTACAGATCAAGACTCCATTTCCTTCCGTCGCGTCGGGATCGTCGGCAGCGGCGCGATGGGGCGCGGCATCGCGCAACTCTTTGCCCAGGCCGGCGTTTCCGTGTCGCTGTTCGATACCAATCCGGCGGCGGTCGAATCGGCATTGCGTTCGCTCGAAGGCACGTTTGCCCGGCTGGTCGAAAAAGGACGGCTGAACGAGGCCGACGCACAGAAAGCGCGCGCCGCGCTGTCGCCCGCGGCTTCTCTCGAATCACTGGCCGATTGCGACCTGGTGGTCGAAGCGATCGTCGAACGGCTCGACGCCAAGCGCAGCCTGTTCGAGTCGCTGGAGAAGATCGTCAGCGAGAGCGCCGTACTCGCCACCAACACCTCGTCGCTGTCGGTCACCGCAATCGCCGCCGACAGCACGCACCCGGAGCGCATCGCCGGGCTGCATTTCTTCAACCCGGTGCCGCTGATGAAGGTGGTCGAGGTGGTGCGGGCGGCACGCACTGCCGATCCGGTCATCGAGCGCCTGCAGGCCCTCGTGCGCGCCACCGGGCATCTGGCCGTCACCACCCGGGACACGCCCGGCTTCATCGTCAACCACGCCGGACGCGGCTACGGCACCGAAGCGCTGGCAGCACTCGGCGAAGGTGTCGCAACGATCCCGGAGATCGATCGCATCCTGCGCGAACAGGTGTCCTTCGACGGCCGGGGCTTTCGCCTCGGCCCGCTGGAACTGTTCGATCTCACCGCGCTGGACGTTTCCCAGCCGGTGATGGAATCGATCTTTCGCCAGTTCTACGACGAACCGCGCTTTCGTCCCTCGGTGATTGCCGCACAGCGCCTGGCTGCGGGCCTGCTGGGGCGCAAGACGAACGAAGGCTTTTATCGCTACGTCGACGGTACGCAGCAACAGGAAGCGGAACCGGCTGCGCCGGCCGTCGCCGTGCGCCCGCCGGTCTGGGTGGCGCCGGGCCCATGGGCCGAGCGGGTTGCGCAGGCCGCCCGCGCACTGGGTGCGGTCGTGCGCGACACGGCCTCGCCCGGGCCGGACGAACTCATTTTAGTGGCGCCGCTGGGTCTGGACGCGAGTGCGGCCACCCGTGCGGCCGCGCGTGGTGACGATGGCCCCGACCTGCCGGCCGAGCGCGTCGTGGCCATCGATGCGCTCTTCCCGATCGAGCCGGGTTCATGCCGCCGACGCGTCCTGATGACGACACCGGCCACACGGGCGGAGTACCGCGACGCCGCCCATGCGATCTTTGCCTCGGACGGCGTGCCGGTCACCATGCTGCGCGACAGTCCCGGCTTCATCGCCCAGCGCGTCATCGCGATGATCGTGTCGATCGGCAGCGAAATCGCGCAGCAGCGCATCGCCACGCCGACGGACATCGATGGTGCCGTCCGCGCCGGTCTCGGCTACCCGCTCGGTCCGCTGTCGATGGGCGATGCACTCGGTGCGGACACCATCTGCACGATCCTTGGCAATCTGAACCGGCTGACCGGCGATCCGCGCTACCGCATCGGCGGCTGGCTGCGGCGCCGGGCTGCTCTCGGCCTGTCGCTGCTGCAGGAGGATTGACCCCTTGTCTGCCCGCCTGCTCACCGAGCGCCGCGACGCCGTCCTGTTGCTGCGCATCTCCAACCCGGGCGCACGCAATGCCCTGCACCCGGACATGTACCGGACGGGTGCCGAAGCGCTCGAGCAGGCGGCGACTGACGCAACCATCCGTGCCGTGGTGCTGGCCGGCGACGGAGAACATTTCTGCGCCGGCGGCAATCTGCACCGCCTGCTCGAAAACCGCGCGAAGGATCGCGCGGTGCAGGCGGCATCGATCGATCTGCTGCACCGCTGGATTCTGGCGATCCGTGACTGTCCGAAGCCGGTGATCGCCGCCGTCGAAGGCGCGGCCGCCGGTGCCGGCTTCTCGCTCGTGCTGGCCTGCGATCAGGTCGTGGCCGCCAGCGATGCCCGTTTCTCGATGTCCTATGTACGCGTCGGACTCACCCCCGACGGGGGTTCCACCTGGCTGCTCGGACAGCGTCTGACGAAGCCGCTCGCGCACGAGTGGCTGACGAGCGGAAGCACGATTCCGGCGGCGCGCATGCACGAACTGGGTCTGGTCAACGAACTCGTCGAACCCGGCAGCGCGATCGCCAACGCCCTGGCGCGGGCGGAAAAACTGGCGCGCGGGCCGGCCTGGGCCCTGGCGGCGATCAAGTCGATGCTCGGGGACGGCGAGCGGGAGGCACTCGTGCGCCGTCAGGCGCAGGAACGCGACCATTTCGTCGAAGCACTGCATCGCGACGACGGGGCCGAGGGCATCACGGCATTTCTCGACAAGCGCACGCCGAAATTCCGCGATCCATCCTGAGCGAACCGGCCCGCAACCGATCTGTCCGCCGCCCGGAACCATGCGACACCGCCCGGCAGCCAGGGCGTTACAGGCCGGGGGTTCCATCCGATGGGCAAACGCAATCCGAATCGATGTTCCGGGGATGAAACGATGATCGACCTGTACACCTGGCCCACGCCGAACGGGCACAAGATCCATATCCTGCTCGAGGAATGCGGACTGCCGTATACGGTCCATCCGGTCGACATCGGAGCCGGCGAACAGTTCGATGCCGACTTCCTCGCGCTGAGTCCGAACAACAAGATCCCGGTTATCGTCGATCAGGACGGACCCGACGGCAAACCGATCACCGTGTTCGAATCCGGTGCGATCCTCGTCTATCTTGCGGCCAGAACGGGCAAATTCCTGCCGGCGGCCGTACGCGAGAAATATGACGTCCTGCAGTGGCTGATGTTCCAGATGGGGAGCATCGGACCGATGCTGGGGCAGGCGCACCATTTCCGCCAGTATGCGCCCCGGCGGATTGCCTATGCCGTCGACCGCTACAGCAACGAGGCCCGGCGTCTCTACGGGGTGCTCGAACGCAGGCTCGGCCAGGGCGACTGGCTGGCAGCCGGCGAATACACGATCGCCGACATGGCCACCTGGCCCTGGATCCGCTCGCACCAGAGCCAGGGCATTGCCCTGGACGAGTTTCCACAGGTGCAGCGCTGGTACGACCGGATTGCGGCGCGCACGCCGGTCCAGCGCGCATTGGCCGTGCTCGCCGAGCGCAGGGCACCGCGCCTGGACGAACGCGCCCGCGAGGTACTTTTCGGCGTGACCCAGTATGAGCGCCGCTGATGCCCGTGCCGGGTGTCGGGCGATCGGCGCGCAGCCTTACTGCAAAGGCTCCTCGACGGTCGGCGGAATCGGAAAGCTGAAGGTATCGATTCCCTCTTCTTCCAGTTCCGCGCGCTGCGCCACGGTCGTCACGCCGCGGATGCTGCGCTCCGGTGCTTCCTTGTAATGGATGCGACGAGCTTCCTCGGCAAAGCGTTCGCCGACGTCTTCCGTGTTCCGGACGAGATGACGCGCCGCTTCGAACCACAATGCGCGCAGCTGCGCCATCCTCGGAGCAGCGGACGGCGGCTCTGCGGCACCGTCATGCGCCGGCGTCGGCTCGGCCGTGACGGAGCGGCTGGACGACGACAGGTTCAGCCGCGGTGCACTCGGTGTGCGCCGGACTTTCGTGCTGTCGCACACCGGGCATCGCACATAAGATCGTGCCAGCTGATCATCGAAGGCGGCGGCCGAGGCAAACCAGCCTTCGAAAGGATGTCCGAGGTCACAGACGAGATCGAAAACTTTCATTTCATCATGCATTCTACGGGTTTTTCACCGGCTGTCCGCCTGTCCGGCCGCCACTGCTGCGCCTGTCGTCGGCGCAATCCATCGAGCGCCAGCGGCGGCGGTGAATGAGAGTCGCGCAACGCATCCCGGTGGCGGAAATATTCGGCGCGGGCCGAAGCATCGACACGATCATCGATGTCCGCAGTCCGGCGGAATTTGACGAAGACCATCTTCCCGGGGCCGTATCGGCGCCCGTGCTCGACGACCGGGAACGCGCACACGTCGGGCAGATCTGGCACCGGGATTCGCCGTTTCAGGCACGGCGCATCGGCGCGGCCATCGTGTCGCGCAACATCGCACGCATGCTGGACAACGATTTTTCCGCCCGCCCCCCCGATTGGCGACCGCTGGTCTACTGCTGGCGCGGCGGCGACCGCTCGGGAGCGCTGGCCGGCATCCTGGCATCAGTCGGCTGGCGCACCAGCGTCCTGGAAGGCGGTTACAAGGCCTTCCGCCGGCACGTCATCGACGGTCTGCAGACGTTGCCGACGGGGCTGCACTGGCATGTCATTGCCGGACGCACCGGCAGCGGCAAAAGTCTCGTGCTGCAGGCGCTGCGTGCCCGGGGTGAGCAGATCATCGACCTGGAAGGACTTGCCCGGCACCGGGGCTCGGTCCTGGGCCTGCCGCCGGGGATGCGGCAACCCGGACAGAAAGCCTTCGAAACCGCCCTGTGGGATGCGCTGCGCCGCCTCGATCCGGCCAGTCGTGTCTTCGTCGAATCCGAGAGTCGCCGCATCGGCCGCTGTCATCTGCCGGATGCCATGATCGAGGCCATCCGCAATGCCCCGTGCACGCGCCTGCAGGCCCCGATGCCGCTGCGCGTGCGGCTCCTGCTCGGAGAATACCGGCATTTCATCGACGACCCGGCGCAACTCGACAGCCGTCTCGACCGGCTGCTCGAACTGCACGGGCACGTACGCATCGATGCCTGGAAAGAACTGGCCGCGCAGCAACGCTGGCCCGAATTCGTCGAGTCGATGCTCGAGCTGCACTACGACCCGGCCTACGAGCGTTCGATGCGGACCAATTTCCGCCACCTCGAAGCCGGGGACACGCTGCTGCTCGAGGATGATGACGCTGCGATCGAACGCGTCGCGGCTGCTCTCGCGATACAGGCCTGAGCGCCCGGAACGGTCCTGGAGGGACGCAGGATACCGTTCCTTCCGGAGCCTGGCCGCGACCCTGGCGGGCGTTTTCAGCGCTCGTCGTCGTCCGCCAGCATTGCCGGATAGCGCTTGACCGAAGCTCTCCCGACGACCGTCGCGATGTAATCGGCGACCGTCTCCTGCGCATAGGCCCGCTGCAGTTCCCGCTGCCACAGGTCGCGTCGCTGGCGCACAACTTCCTCGTCGGGCGCAATCACGCGCAGGATCTCGTAGATCACATAGCCGCGTTCGCCCAGATCGACGCCGACCCACGCCGGCAGGGTGTCCACCGAAGCCCGAAAGACGGCAAGCGCCGCTTCCGCCGGAAAATTCTCGCCTGCACTGCGATGCACGACCCGTGCCGGACCGAACCCGTCGGCGCTACCGCCCCCCTCGTGCAATTCCGCGATTCTCGCCTGCCCCGCCTGCACGGCAAGCCGATGCGCCTGCTCGGCGATCACCCGCTCGCGGACCTCATCCTTCACCTCGTCGAAGGCGCGTTTGGACTGTGCCTGGTGCCGGATGACGCGTACCGACACGAGACGTGACGGCCCTGCTTCGAGTGCCTGCGTATTGTTGCCCTGATCGAGTACCTCGTGACTGAACACGGCAGCCAGCACGCGCCGGTTGTTCAGCGGGTGGTCCGCTGCCAGCGCGGGCGCACCATCGCGCCGCACCTCGGCCGTGTGGATCTCGAGGCCGAAGCGTTCTGCCGCCGGTTCCAGCGAATCGGGTTGTTCGTACACCAGATTGCTGAAGGTCTCGGCCGCTTCGGCGAACCGCCTCGTGGCAAGCTGCTTGCGGATTTCACTCTCGACGTCGGCGCGCACTGATTCGAAACTCTGGCGAACACCGGGCCGGATCGCCGTGACACGAATGATGTGAAACCCGAAATCGGTTTCCACCGGAGCGCTGGTTTCCCCCTCGTTCAAGGCGAACGCAGCATCGGAAAACGGCTCGACCATCATCTCGCGCGTGAAGAAGCCAAGATCACCGCCCGCCGCAGCCGAGCCCGGATCCTGCGATTCGGCACGTGCCAGCGTGGCGAAATCAGCCCCCTCGCGCAACTGCCGTTCGATGTCTTCCGCTTTCGCACGCGCCGCAGCGCGTGCATCGGCACCAGCATCCGGATCGACGCGGACCAGGATGTGGCTGGCGCGACGCTGCTCGGCCGTAACGAAATGGTCGATGTTCTGCTCGTACCAGGCCCGGGCGTCCTCGGCCGACACCTCGATGTGCCGACGCACGGCATCCTCGTCCAGCACGACGTAGGCCACCTGGGCCTGCTCGGGCACGATGAAGGTTTCCGGATGCGCGTCATACCAGGCCGTCAGCTCGACGAGGTCCGGCTCGATGCCACGTTTGTATTCGGCCGGCGCGTAGACGGCTTCACGCACCTCGCGTGCCTGTTCGGCGAATGCCAGCACCCCGTCGATGACCGAGGCCGGCAGACTGACGGTCTGGCCGATCGACTCGGGCATCATCTGCATGGCCAGATCACGTCGGACCCCGTGCTCGAATGCCGCTTCGGACTGGCCACGCGCACGCAGCAGGCTGCGATAACGTTCCAGATCGAATTCCCCATCCTCGCCACCGATGCCGGTCGCACGGATCGTCTCGCGCAACAGGGAGTCGGGCACGACGATCTGCCGATCGATCGCATCGAGCAGCAGGGCACGCTGCGCGATCAGCGATTCCAGAATGCGCTGGCGCGCAGCCGGCGTATCGAGCATCGAGCGATCGTAGCGTTCGCCCAGCGCCTGGCGCAGCTGTTCGCCCTGTGCACGTTGCGCCGATTCGAAATCCTGGCGGGTGATCGAGCTGTCACCGACAGTGGCCAGTGCCCCCTCGTCCGAGAAGAAGCGGTCGTATCCCTGGATGCCGAAGAACGCAAAGGCCGGGAAAATCAGCACCAGCAGCAGGAATTGCATCAGGCGCTGATGTCGTCGAATCGATTCGAACATGCGTTTACACGTTCCCCGAAAAGGTCAGCGGCGCAGGCGCATCAGCTCATGCCGCCTGCCCGGGCGACGCAACCCGTGCCTGCCCGCATGCCGTGCTGGCGAATCTCCGCCAGGTCGAGCGATCCTGCGTCGCTGCGGGCCGGGCGCACCCGGCTCCCGCGTGGCGTGTGCCGGTCCGCACAGGATCGCGCACCAACAAAAAGGGCGAACCTGCGTTCGCCCCTGCGGCACGAAAAGACAGGATCTGCCTGCCTCGACGAACCCGTCTGAAAAAGTTGGCGGAGTGGACGGGACTCGAACCCGCGACCCCCGGCGTGACAGGCCGGTATTCTAACCAACTGAACTACCACTCCTTGCCGATTCCTTCGCTGCTGCGGTTCGCCATCTGGTGGGTGCTGAGAGGATCGAACTCCCGACCTACGCCTTGTAAGGGCGCCGCTCTACCAGCTGAGCTAAGCACCCCGAACCGAGCGCTGCGAAGCCCATAACTATACCAGATAAATCCGGCTGTGTGTCTGGTGCATGTTCCGGATGCAGGTCCTGATCTCCATGTTCCTGCCGGGCCGAAACACGTGCGCCCGTCGTCCGCACCGAGGGGATGCGCCTGGAAGCGTCCGGACGCGAATACCCGCTGCGCGAGGCTCAGTTGATGGCGTCCTTCAGGCCCTTGCCGGGACGGAACTTCGGGATCTTCGCGGCCTGGATGCGGATGGTTTCCCCGGTGCGCGGGTTGCGCCCGGAGCGTGCTGCGCGCTTTCCGACCGCAAACGTGCCGAATCCGACGAGGGTTACCGTACCGCCCTTCTTCAAGGTCGTCGTGATCGCTCCCACAAGCGCGTCCAGTGCGCGGCCGGCAGCGGCCTTGGAGATGTCGGCCTGCTGCGCGATGTGGTCGATCATTTCGGTCTTGTTCACAGAAAATCCCCCTTGATTCATTGATTCGGGTCGCGCATCTTCGATTCATTTGCGCCGTGCGCTCATCGGCACGACGCCGTGCAAAGGACCGGCGTCGCCTGAACGGGAGCCGTATTAAATCGCCGCGACCTGCCCAGTGTCAAGCCGATGCACCGATTGGCCGACGGCGGGCAGGCTGCAGTCGACGGATTCACCGGTTCCCGGAACGTGCACGGGAAGCGGCCGCACCCGAAGGACTTGCCAGGACGCCTCCCGGAAGAGGCGCCAGGCGCGGCCCGGCGGGTGCGGGCAAGGGCTTCTCACGTTCAGTGCGTGACGACGTCGCCACCGGCCACCGAGGGCTTCTGCACGGTGCCCTCGCGAGTACCCGCAGCCGCCTCCTCCAGCGGTACCGGTTCGCGCTCGAGCGCAATCTCGAGCACGCGGTCGATCCACTTCACCGGGAGGATCTCGAGCCGGTTCTTCACGTTGTCCGGGATCTCGGCCAGATCCTTGACGTTTTCTTCCGGGATGATGACCGTCTTGATGCCGCCACGGTGCGCGGCCAGCAGTTTCTCCTTCAGCCCGCCGATCGCCAGTACCTGGCCACGCAGCGTGATCTCCCCGGTCATCGCCACCGTCGCCCTGACCGGAATGCCGGTCAGGGCGGACACGAGCGCCGTCGTCATCGCGATGCCGGCACTGGGCCCGTCCTTCGGCGTCGCGCCTTCCGGAACGTGCACGTGGACATCATTCTTCTCGTGGAAGTCGTCGCGGATGCCGAGCCGCTGCGCGCGCCGGCGCACGACTGTCATCGCCGCCTTGATCGACTCCTGCATCACGTCGCCAAGCTTGCCGGTGAAGGTCGTCTTGCCCTTGCCCGGCACAATGGCCGCTTCGATGGTGAGCAGTTCGCCGCCGACCTCGGTCCACGCCAGCCCGGTGACCTGCCCGACCTGGTTGTCGGTCTCGGCCAGCCCGAAACTGAAGCGGCGCACGCCGAGATACTTGCCCAGATTGCGCGACGTGACACTGATGCGCTTTTCCTGCTTCGACAGCAGCAGCGTCTTCACGACCTTGCGGCAGATCTTGCTGATTTCGCGTTCGAGCGAACGCACGCCGGCCTCGCGCGTGTAGTAGCGCACGATGTCGCGCAGCGCCGACTCGGCCACCGCGATCTCGCTGTCCTTCAACCCGGTATTGCGCATCTGCTTGGGCAGCAGGTAGCGCTGAGCGATGCTTACCTTCTCGTCCTCGGTGTAGCCGGACAGGCGGATCACTTCCATCCGGTCGAGCAGCGCGGGCGGAATATTGAGCGTGTTCGCCGTGGCGACGAACATCACGTCGGACAGATCGTATTCGACCTCGACATAGTGGTCGACGAAGGTCGAGTTCTGTTCCGGATCAAGCACTTCGAGCAGGGCCGACGACGGATCGCCGCGGAAATCCATGCCGATCTTGTCCACCTCGTCGAGCAGGAAGAGCGGATTGCGCACGCCGACCCGGCTGAGGTTCTGCAGGATCTTGCCCGGCATCGAGCCGATGTAGGTGCGCCGGTGACCGCGGATCTCGGCCTCGTCACGCACGCCGCCAAGCGCCATACGCAAGAATTCGCGGCCGGTCGCCTTGGCGATCGACTTGCCGAGCGAGGTCTTGCCCACGCCGGGCGGTCCGACGAGGC
>DAIUFU010000012.1:0-28510 GCA_036844405.1 Burkholderiaceae bacterium
CATCGATGCGGCTGGAGTCACTTCAACGATTAACTACGCATAATGTGTATTATGTCAAATAGACTACGTGTAATGCTGCGCCAGTGCTACCGCGTGAGCCTGCTGCGCCTGCGCAGTATCTGGCCGCAACAAACGCACCGACGGTCATCTTCGAGCGCCGTTCGCACGGCCGCTTGTGCCTCTGCATAGGCCGGCGTGCCTTCAAGTCGGCGCAGATGCCAGCGAATCCGTGCCGACAGACTGCGTCTCTCGGACACACGCCGGGAGACACGCAGTTGCCACAGCAGAAACGTCAGCGCCACGCGCGCTTCCGACTGATCAGCCACGAACCCAATGGATCCAGACATAGAACGCGATCAGCAGTAAACCGGCGATTGTGTACGCGTACCGCCAGAAATTGCCAGCCTCCGCGCCTCGAGGAACTCGCGGCTTCACCACGCCCCGCCGGCGCAACGCCGGATCACTGAACGTATCGACGACCTCGCGTCGAATGCCAAGCACCTTGCGATCCCACACTCGGCGGTACCAATCCCGATCCATCACGCCCATCTTGTTTCCTTGTCCAGATAAATTGTCACCAGGGACATGATGAGGCCTCCGCAGTAGAAGATTCTTACCGGTTTTTGGCAGCCGTGATACCACTGTCGGGTGCGTCGGCAGGAAATACACATCATGGGAAAGGTCGTGACGGACACCGACGCGAATGCTCATCCTTCATGCCAGTTCCGAAGGCGAAGCCCCGGCACACGTGCAAACTCGTGCACGTTGCGGGTGACCAGTTCGGCCTGATGGCGCAAGGCCGTGGCAGCAATCAGAATGTCATGCGGGCCGACCGGGGTGCCTGCCATTTCGAGTTCGACGCGAATCCTGGCCGCCTGTTCCGCGCACTGTTGATCGAAAGGCAGCCGGCGCATGGGTTCCAGGAGCACTTCCAGTGCGGCCAGTCGCGGCTGCATCGCTTCTTTCGGCAGGCGCAGCAGGCCGTAGCGCAATTCGTATTCAACGATGGCCGGCACCCCGAGTTCGGCGGGACGCAATACTTGCAGGCGTGGCACCACCGCCGGATCACCGCGAAAGTAGTAACTGATCGTGTTGCTGTCCAGGATCAGCATCAGCGTGCTCAGAAACCAATGCGCGGCGTATCCGGCACGACCGGCGCGTCTTCACGCAAGGGAAAATCCGTGAAGCGCCCGGCAAGTTCGAGACAGTCAGCCGGCCATTCTTCGGCTGCATATCTGCGGATGGCCTCGGCCACCCAACGGCTTTTGGACAGGCCGCTGGCACGTGCTGCGCGCTCGATCAGCAGTTGCGTCTCCTTGTCCAGATAAAACGTCACCTGGGACATAGGGGGATCTCCATGACAGTGTGGAAACTTATTATATATATATGTATATTGTATTCCAGATCCATTGGTGTTCGCGGTTGTCCGGCACGACAGCCATGCCATCCGAACCGAACGTCATACTCTCGGCATGATTGACATCAAGCACGACTATCGATGACTTCAGGTGCGCACAAATGGGTGTTCGCGCCACGTTTTCGTCGGAACGCCTTTGGCTGGCGCTCGCAGCCGGCCGCGCAGCGGGTACGCGAAGCCGTGTCCGAGCTCCGCGGGGTCGCGAAGAAGGATCCGGCGCTGGCCGCGGCCGGTGCCGTTCTGTTCCTCGAGAAGCTGTCTCCGGCGCTCGAACAGGTCGATGGTTCGTCCGGCGCCATCGGCGCTGCTGTCAATCGCGCGATCGAAGCGTGTGCTGCGATCATCGCCGCCGCACCCGCCGACGACCGAACGCGCGATCGGTGGCTCGAGCGGCTCTGGACGGCGCATGAGAACGATGAGATCCCGTACATCGAAGTCCTGACTGACTACTGGGGCGAATTGTGCGCGTCGCCGGAACGCGCGTCAGCCTGGGCGGACCGCCTGATCGACACGGTCGAGACCGTGTGGGGACCGGGCCGGCAGCCCGGCGACTACTTTCACGGGACAGTCGCGTGCCTGAGCGCACTCTTTCACGCCGGGCGTTACGACGAACTGCTCGCCCTTCTCGACAAGGCGCCGGTCTCCCTGTGGCATTACCGGCAATGGGGCGTCAGGACACTGGCAGCGATGGGCCGGAAGGCGGAAGCGATCCGCTATGCCGAAGCCGACGGCGGGCTCAACGAATACCCGCGGGCGGTCGCACGCGCCTGTGAAGAGATCCTGCTCGGGTCGGGGCTCGCCGACGAGGCCTACGCACGCTATGCAATTGCGGCCAACCAGGCGGGCACGTTCGTCGGAACGTTCCGCGCGATAGCGAAGAAGTACCCGAGCCGGACACCCGGAAGCATCCTTGCTGATCTGGTCGCCAGCACGCCGGGTCAGGAAGGCAAGTGGTTTGCCGCCGCAAAGGATGCCGGCCTTTACGACGAGGCGATCGCCCTCGCCCATCGAACGCCGTGCGACCCGCGTACGCTGACTCGGGCTGCGCGCGACTTCACCGCGACAAATTCACGGTTCGCCGTCGAGGCTGGCCTGGCGGCCCTGCGCTGGCTCGTGGCAGGCTACGGCTATGAGATCACGAATGCAGACGTGTTCGCCGCGTACGCAAGCACGCTGGACGCTGCGAAGCACGGTGGATGGGTCGATGAAATCGAGGGAAGGATCCGGGCGTTGGTTGCCGGCCCTCGA
Source organism: Burkholderiaceae bacterium (assembly GCA_036844405.1). Taxonomy (GTDB): domain Bacteria; phylum Pseudomonadota; class Gammaproteobacteria; order Burkholderiales; family Burkholderiaceae_E; genus Zeimonas. The sequence continues at coordinate 2,666 of DAIUFU010000012.1, forward strand.
ACGAGTGCGAGCGATCTGATCGCCGACTTCCTGGAGGGACGGACGAAAGCGTGACCGTCAACTGTCTTTGCTGCCCGGCGAAAGCCAGCGGCGTCGGGACGCAAGCACAAGGCCGTCATCGAAGCTTGGCGATCGTTCTGAAGCCTCGACGCTCTTTGTTCCCTCACATGCCCTCCTGTACTTGATGAAACTGGATTGGAGGACAATGAATCGCCCCGCTCTTCCTGGAAATATTGAACCACGCACCAGACAAGCGCGCGTTCCTCGGTAATGACTGGTCGCGGCTGTGTCCGCACAGTTGGAGAGGCTCTCTCGCCGATATTCTGGTTCGGCGTCGGGCGGCAATCGCAACGTTGGGTGACAATATTGGAGGCGAGGTTCGTCAATGGGTCACCGACATGCTGCCCGAACTCGATCGCCGGATCGAACATGAGAGGGAGCGCAATCGTGAAAGCGAGCAGAGTTTCGAATAGGTGGTGATCCGTGCAGGTCACACGAACTGCACGTAAGCCGTTGTTTTATTTGGCTGCGGTTAACGGAATCTCGTGGCACGGACAGATGGCACACTAAAAAAACCAGGAGACTCCTCGCATGCTTTCACTGACCTGCCTCGGCGGTGCCGGCACCGTCACCGGCTCAAAGCATCTGTTGACGTGCGGGAACACCCGCATCCTGATTGATTGCGGCCTGTTCCAGGGGCTGAAGAACCTGCGCGAGCTCAACTGGGAGCGACTGCAGGTCAATCCGCACGAGATCGATGCGGTGGTGCTGACGCATGGCCACCTTGACCATTGCGGCTACCTGCCGCGTCTGGTGCTCGATGGATTCCGCGGCAGGATCTTCTGCACCCCGGCTACCCGGGACATCGCCGAACTGATCCTGCTCGACAGCGCGTGGCTGCAGGAAAAGGATGCCGAGTTCGCCAACCGCAAGGGTTTCTCGAAGCACGCACCGGCGCTGCCGCTGTATCGCGTATCGGACGCCGAACGCGTACTCGGACAATTCCGCACCGTCGCGCTGCATGAGGAAGTGATCCTGCCGGGCGATGCCCGGTTGCTGCTGCGCGGGGCCGGCCACATCCTCGGCGCTGCGAGCGCGCAGATCGATATCGACGGCACACGCATGGCGTTCTCCGGCGATCTGGGCCGCTACGACGACCCGGTGATGCACGATCCCGAAGCCGTCCCCGACGCCGACCATATCGTCATCGAGTCGACCTACGGTGACCGCCGGCACGACTGGACCGATCCGGTGCAGGCATTGGGCGAGATCATCCACCGAACCGTGGAACGCGGCGGCACCGTCGTCATCCCGGCCTTTGCCGTGGGTCGCGCACAGATGCTCATCTACTTCCTGTGGCTGCTTCGCCGCCGCGGCGGACTGCGCAACGTGCCGGTCTACCTGGACAGCCCGATGGCAACCAGTGCGACCGAACTGCTGTGCAGATACGGCACCGGCCATCGCATCGCCCGGGCCGAGTGCGAAGCAGCGTGTGCAGCGGTGACCTATGTGCGCGACGTGCAGGAGTCCAAGGCGCTGTCGGCCAACCGCTACCCGAAAGTGATCCTCTCGGCCAGCGGCATGGCCACCGGCGGGCGGGTGCTGCACCACATCGTCGCGTTCGGCGCCGATCATCGCAACACCCTGCTCTTCTCCGGCTACCAGGCCGCCGGCACCCGCGGGCGCAAGCTGCTCGACGGCGCGCGCGAGACCCGGATCCACGGCCAGTGGCTGCCGGTCCATGCGGAAGTTGCCGAACTGCCAATGCTCTCGGCGCATGCCGACAGCGACGAGCTGATGCGCTGGCTCTCAGGGTTTCGCCGCGCGCCGCGACGGGTGTTCATCGTCCATGGCGAGCCGAAGGCATCCGAAGCGCTGCGTGAGCGCATCGGACGCGATCTGGGCTGGAATGCGACTGTCCCTCGACAGGATCAGGTGTTTGCGCTATGAGTCCGTCCGGCCCGTCAGCTGACGAAATTCGCGGCAGGAAGAACCGTCACCGCCGCTGCTCCAGTCCCGGCAAGCCGCAAGCTGCCCCGGGATGGAATATCGACATCCTGAAATCTGCCCGCTTTCGCCACGAGTGACCCTGATGAGCGGCGCCGCGCTAACCAGGGCAGCGATACGACGTCAGGGCACTGCCGCGATCGGCCCGAACAGTCTCGTGCAGCGCTGACGGAGCCCGCATTACGGCAGGCTCCGTGTACGAGGGCGAGGCGATCAGTGTGCGACCGACGGTGCCTCCCAGCCCGGGTGTTCGAAGTAGTTGCCGTACTGTTCGAGCGAATGCACGATCTTCACGATGCCGTCACTACGGTTCAGTTCCGCCATCTTGCCCTGGAGGATCTCGCTGCCCTCCATCAGATCGGCGAGGATCACATGCAGCACCTCGTCGGCCTTCGGATCGAGCTTGCAGTTCTGCACGATATGGGCGATCTGTGCGTCGATCTCACCGCTGAGGGCGGCGTACTGCGCAGCGCTCATCTTGCCGTCATGCACCGCCGACAGCTTCGCGTCCACCGCGTCACGGATCTTCGTCATGCCCTGGCGCAGCGGGTCGTCGGTCGCCCACTTCTTGCCGGCATTCAGCTCAAGCACGTGAGTGTCGTGCTCGTGAGCATGCTCGGTCGCAGCCCGGACTGCGGTGCCCGTGAATGCTCCAGCGGTGAGCAACACGGCCGCCAGCATGACGCCCAGACTGTGCCAGATCCGGATCGACGTACCGGTCGTGCCGTCGGTGTTTTGATAATTCATCGCTTCATCTCCGAGTTCGGATGGTGCAGCAGACACGCCTTTCGCGCCTGCCATGACCCCTTCAACGAAAATCGACGCGAAATGTTCCCCTGCCCGCAACCAGATCAGTCGCGGTGCAGTTGCTCGAAGCCCGAAACGCCGGTCGGCTGGTTGCGCAGCAGGCGCGCGAGCCGCTCGCGCTGGCCCGCGTCGAGGATCTCGCGTTCGCGCAGCAGTTGCTCGATCACGATCCGCTGGCGCTCGTCCTGCAGTTGCGCGATGCGCGCGCGCTCGGCCTCGATTCGGGCCGCATCGGGCGCCTCGGCGAAGACTTCGTCGATCAGCCGGTTGCGACGCTGCAGGATCTCGTCGGCGCCGTCGGCGAGCAGTCCGATGAACGTGGTCTCGGCTTCGTGCCAGCGGCGCTGCTGCTCGGCCGACAGCGACAGGTATCGTGCCAATCCGGGAAAGCTGTCGGCGGCGCCGGCCTCGTGGGGCGCAACACCGGTGCCCAGGATGCGGTAGCCGACCGCGCCGAGCGCCCCGAGGTTCACCAGCAGCGACAGGGCCAGCGCCAGACGCAGCGTGGACGCCTTCATCGCGCGCCTCCCGGGCCCGCCGCCGGCCGGGCGAAGCAGGCTTCGGCGCCGGCGCACAGGCTGCCCGGCGCAACCGGATCGAACACCGCCAGTGCAGCGACTCGCGGTGCGACCACGCCGGCCGAACCCGCCGTCAGCCCCGTGCCGATGAACAGGCCGAGCGACAGCGCGGCACCGGCTCCCAGCCCCATCGGCACGAACTCGAACCAGCGCCGCCGCGGCGACGGCGCCGGGCGGGGCCTGGCGGTGGCTGCCAATCGGCCGCGAATCACTTCGGAGAGGTCGAAGCCGAGCGTTTCCTCGGGAAGTTCGCGAAGCTCGTCGCGCAACCCTCGCAAGCCCGCGAGCATCGCGCCGCACTGCGGGCAGGTCGCGAGGTGAGACTGCAGCCGTGCGCGCTCGGCCGCGCTTTGTTCGTGATCGAGGTATGCCGAGATCTCGACCGTCCTCGGGCAGGATTCATGCATCGCGGCGCTCCCCGGTTGCACGTCCGTAGCGTTCGAGCAGCGCCGCCCGCGCCCGGGCCATGCGCGACTTGACGGTTCCTTCCTGGATTTCCAGTGCCGTCGCGATTTCCGCGTACGACAGTTGCTCGATCTCGCGCAGCAGCAGGATCTCGCGATGCTCGGGCGGCAATTGGCGCAGCACTGCATCGAGCAGCCCGTAGCGCTGCCGCAGATCGACCTGCTCTTCCGGCGCCGGCTGCTGCGCCGCGAAGTCCACACCTTCCTCGATCGGCACGAAGTCCACTGTCCCGCGCCGGCGCAGCAGATCGAGCGCGCCGTTGCGCGCGATCTGGAACAGCCAGGTGCGGAATTGCGCCTGCGGCTCCCAGCGGGGCAGCGCCTGCCATGCCTTCATGAAAGCGTCCTGCGTCAGGTCCATCGATTCGTCGCGCGATCCGGTCATCCGCAGCACGAAGCGGAAGATGCGGTCCTGATGCCGGCGAACCAGCTCGGCGAACGCGCGCTCGTCGCCGTTCCGGGCTCGTTGCACCAGCTGGCTGTCTTCCGCCGCCATCAAGGCGGACATCCTCCACTGGTCAACGCCGCGATATCCGTTTCAACGAACGGGGCGGAAAAATGTTCCATCGACCAATAGGATCAGGGATCGATGCAGAAGTCCGAACAATCCCACAATCGTCCGGCTTCGAGCATCAGTCGCCAACGCGCCAGCCAGGCGTCGACTGCAGCGCCGGTGGCGCCGAGTTGCTGTTCGCTGGCGAGCCGCCTGGCCGCCAGCACGTCGGCGAGCGAACCTTCGCCCAGCTGGTAGCCACGGGCGAGTCCCCGCGCGGCCTGATCGAGCTTGTCCTGCGCAAGACGGGCACGCTGCCATCCGCTCCACGCGAGCTGCGCTTCACGCAGCCGCAGTCCGGCGTCGGTTGCTGCGCGGCGCTGCGCCTCGTCGCGCAGCAACGCGGCGGCGGCCGCGCGCGAGCCGGCCAGGCGCGGTTCTGCGCCTGCCGACAAGCCGCGCGGTATTCACCGCCGAACGGGATGCTGAACACCACACCCACGAAATGCTCGTTGGCGTTGCGTGCCTGACCCACGCGCAGACCGACCGTGGGATCGGGCCGCCGCTCGAGCTGCTCGACGCGCAACTGCTCCTCGGCCACGCGCAGCTCGCGACGTGCCGATTCGAGTTCCGGTGCGTGCGCAAGCTGCGCATCGATCCATTCGGCGTCCCCGGCGGGCGAGGCCGGCGGATCGGGCAACTGCGCTGGCTGCGGAAAAGTCAGTGCCGGGAACTGTCGCATGAGCGCCTCACGCGCCGCCTGGGCACGGTCTTCGGCCACGACGGCCTGGGCTTGCGCCTGCGCCACCGCGGCCTCCACCTGCACCTGCTCGATACGCGCGGCGTCGCCCAGGCGCTGGCGCTTCGCCACCGCATCGGCCTGCGCCTCCAGCACTGCGACCTGTTCGGCCCAGACCCGTGCGGCTTCACGTTCGCGCAGCCACGACCCATAGCGATCCAGCAGGGCGCGCGCCTGCTCGCGCCAGGCGAGGCTGCGCATCGCCCGCGCCAGTTCGACGCGCGAGCCTCCCAGCCGATCGGCCGCGTCGCGCTTGCCGGGCCGGCGCAGCGTGCGCTCCAGGCCCGTCTCCCACTCGACGGTGTTCACGGGCGACGCGTCGCGGATCTGCCGCTGCGCGACGCCCACGCTGCCGACCCACTCATGCGGTCCGGTCAGTGCCTGCCGGTGCGTTTCCTGCTCGGCGCCGATCAACTGGCTTGCAGCACGCCACGCGGGTGACTGCGACAGCACCGCCGTCACTTCGCGATCGGCAGGCAGCAGCGGTTCGTCGGCCGCGGCTGCGCTTGCCCGGACATGAGCCGCAACTGCGCTCGCAAGCACGAGTGCGAGCGCGCAACGCGCCGCCATGCGCCTCATGACAACTCCTGCACGAGTTCGTGGCGCAACAAGTGCCCGAAGGTACCGAACGCTTCCACCGGCAGCATCCAGTAGCCGCCTTCGACGTTTTCGAGAAGCACGCGCAGCGAGCTCACCAGCGACAGGCACAGTTCGCGCTCCAGGACGAGTTTCACCTCCACGCGCTCGGCGAAGCCCCGCACGCGCTCGTCATCGGCCTGCAACTGGACCAGCGGCCCGCGCGCCGCCACCCGATGAACACTGAACTCGATGCGCCGGTCGGGGTGCTCGAGCAGCCAGTCGACGACCCGGTCTTCGGCACTCGCCGGGATCAGCAATACCAGGCACACGAGGCGTGAAAGGGCTGTCATGACGATACCTCCGCATCACGAGCAGGCGGCGGCGGCGCACCGAAGCGCCGGAACATCGCCGGCAACAGCAACAGGGTGAGCGCGGTCGATGACACCAGCCCGCCGATCACCACGATCGCGAGCGGGCGCTGGATCTCCGAGCCCGGGCCGGTGGCGAACAGCAGCGGCACCAGTCCGCCGGCGGTGATCGCCGCAGTCATCATCACCGGACGCAGTCGCCGCTTCGCGCCGTCGACCACGGCTTGCGCAATCGGCATGCCCTGCGCGAGCAACTGGTTGAAATGACTGACCAGCACTACGCCGTTCAGCACGGCGATGCCCAACAGCGCGATGAAACCCACCGAGGCCGGCACCGACACGTATTCGCCGGCGATTGCGAGGCCGAACACGCCGCCGACCAGCGCCAGCGGGATGTTCGAGAGCACAAGCAGTGTCTGGCGCAGCGAACCGAAAGTTGAAAAGAGCAGGAATGCGATCAACGCCAGCGCCACCGGAATCACGATCGACAGCCGCCGCGCCGCGCGCTGCTGGTTCTCGAACTGGCCGCCCCAGGCAATCGCGTAGCCTCCGGGCAACTCGACCGCACGCTCTACCGCCGCACGTGCCTCATCGACGAAGCCGACCAGGTCGCGGCCGCGCACGTTGGTCTGTACCACAGCGAAGCGTTGCGCCTGCTCGCGGTCGATGCGCACCGGACCATCGGTGCGCCGCAGGCTCGCCACCGAGGCAAGCGGGATCGAGACTCCTGCGCCGGTCGTGATCCGCAGCGCCTCGAAACCGGCCGGCGACGCGCGCAGCGATTCGCTGCCGCGGATCACGATCGGCGTGCGCCGGCCTGCTTCGTGCACCACGCCGATCGGCTGGCCCTCGACCCAGCGCCGCAGGTCGGCCTGGATGCGCTCGGCATTCAGCCCGACGCGGCCGGCGGCGAGGCGATCGATGCCCACCTGCAGGTATTGCACGCCCTCGTTGCGCACCGTCAGCGTGTCCGTGGCCCCCGGCAGCGCGGCGAGCACGCCCTCGATGCGGGTCGCGAGGCGATTCAGGGTCGCGAGCTCGGGGCCGTAGATCTTGACCGCGACGTCGCCGCGCACCCCGGTGAGCATCTCCGAGACGCGCATGTCGATCGGCTGCGTGAAGCTGACCGCCAGGCCCGGAAAGTCTTCCGTCACCGCACGCAACTCGCCGGTGAGCCATTCCTTGTCCGGACGGCGCCACTGTTCGCGCGGGGCCAGCACCAGGAAGGCGTCGCTCTCATTCAACCCCATCGGATCGAGCCCGAGTTCGTCCGAGCCGCTGCGCGCCACGATGCTCTTCACCTCGGGTACGCGTTCGAGGATTTCACGCTGCAGCCGCAGGTCGAGCGCCACGGTGGTGTCCAGGCCGATCGAAGGGAGCTTCTCGATCTGCATGATGATGTCGCCTTCGTCGAGTGCCGGCATGAATGACTTGCCCAGCTGCACGAACATCGCGCCGGCAGCGACGAATGAAACCACTGCAACGCCCAGGACCCAGCGCTCGTGCGCCATCGCCAGCGCAAGCACGCGATCGTAGGCACGCGCCAGGTGTCGCACCAGCCAGGGCTCGTGCGCCGGCGCGCTGCGCAGCAGCCACGAGGCGAGCACCGGCACCAGGGTGAGCGACAACAGTAGCGAGACCGCCAGCGCGAACACGATGGTGAGCGCCACCGGTGCGAACATCTTGCCCTCGAGCCCTTGCAGGCTGAGCAACGGCAGGAACACGATGATGATGATCGCGATGCCCGAGGCCACGGGAGCGGCGACCTCGCGGGCCGCTCGATAGACCAGGTGCAGCAGCGGCAGACGGCGCGCCCGATCGCCGCTGGCCAGCGCGGTCTCGACGTTCTCGATGACCACCACGGCCCCGTCGATCAGCATGCCGATCGCGATCGCCAGGCCGCCCAGGCTCATCAGGTTGGCCGATAACCCGAATTGACGCATCAGCAGGAAGGTGCCGAGCGCCGACAGCGGCAGCATCAGCGCGACCACGATCGCCGCACGCAGGTTGCCCAGGAAGGCGAGCAGGAGCGCGACCACCAGCACCACCGCCTCGAGCAGCGCCCTGCCCACCGTGTTCACCGCGCGATCGACCAGCCCGCTGCGGTCGTAGAAAGGCACCACGGTCATGCCGGCCGGCAGCGATGGCGCCATCGCGGCCAGCCGCGCCTTGACCGCAGCCACTACCTGGCGCGCATTGGCCCCGCGCAGTCCGAGAACCAGTCCCTCGACCGCCTCGCCCTCGCCGTCGCGGGTGACCGCACCGTAGCGGGTGAGCGCACCGATGCGGACCTGCGCAACATCACCGATGCGCACCACGCGGCCATCGGTGGCATGGATCACCGTCTCGCGCAGGTCGTCGAGATCGTGCACTGCGCCTTCCGCGCGCACGATCAATGCCTCCTCCCCGTTGTCCAGGCGCCCGGCGCCGTCGTTGCGATTACCGGCCGCGATCGCCTCTTCGAGCTGTGCGAGCGTGATTCCCCGGGCCAGGAGCGCCACCGGGTCGGGCACCACCTCGAAGGTGCGAACCATGCCGCCCAGGCTGTTCACGTCGGCCACGCCAGGCAGCGTGCGCAGAGCCGGGCGCACCACCCAGTCGAGCACGCGCCGCTTCTCGTCGAGCGATTGCGGCCCCTCCAGCGTGAACATGTACATCTCGCCCAGCGGCGTGGTGATCGGCGCGAGTCCGCCGCTGGCGTTCGGCGGAAGATCGCTCATCACGCCGGCCAGCCGCTCGCTCACCTGCTGGCGCGCCCAGTAGACGTCGGTACCGTCCTCGAAATCGATGGTGATGTCGACCAGCGCGTACTTGGAGATCGAGCGCAGCATCACCTGACGCGGAATTCCGAGCAGTTCCTGCTCGATCGGCATCGTGATCCGCGTCTCGACTTCTTCCGGCGTCATGCCGGGTGCCTTCAGGATCAACTTCACCTGCGTGGTCGAGACATCCGGGAAGGCGTCGATCGGCAGGCCACGGTAGGCGACCACGCCGGCCGCGATCAGCGCAATGGCCAGCACCAGCACCAGCAGCCGCTGGCGCAGCGCGAACGAAATCAGTCGGGACAGCATCGCCGCACCCCGGCCTATTGCGCCGCCGGGGGTACCGCGAACACTGCCTTGAGCGCCGCCGTGCCGTGAACGACCACCCGCGCGCCGGCCGCGATGCCGCTCACCGTGACCACGCTATCGGCGCTGTGCACGACGCCGACGGGCACTCGCACGAAGCTGCCGGCCTCTTCCTGCACGAACACGACGGTCGCCCCGCCCTCTTCGAGCACCGCCGCCGCGGGTAACCGTACCGTACCGGCGGCCGGCATCTCGACGGTCGCCACGACCATCTGCCCGGGCCGCAGGATACCGTTGGGCCCGCGCACCTCGGCGCGCACGAGTACGGTCTGGGTCGCCGCGTCCACGCTCTGGCCGAGTGCGATCACGCGGCCCTCGATCTCCCTGGCGTCGTGCGCCGCGCCGTCGCGGCCCGTCGTCGGCGACATCTCGATCCGCACCGCGCGACCGGGCGCGAGTGCAGCCGCGTCGGTGGCCGGCACCTGCATCTCGACCCACAACCGGTCGAGCGTCGCGATCCGGTACAGCGGCGCGGCCTGCTCGACGCGCTGCCCGAGCACCGCGTACTGCTCGAGGACCGCTCCTGCGATCGGCGCGCGCAATATGATCTGGCCACTGCCTGCGCTCACGCCCGCCTGCTCGAGCGCACGACGGCGCTCGATCTGCTGCACCTGCGCCTGCCGCGCCTGCGCGCGTGCGACATCAAGCCGCGACTGCGCGATCAGCCCCTCGGCGAACAGTTGCTCGTCGCGCTCCAGGCTGCGGCGCGCGAGATCCGCCTGGCTCGTCGCCTGCGCGAGGTCGCGCTCCAATTCACTCGCCTGTGTACTGCGAAGCACCGCCAGCGTCTGCCCGGCATGCACCGGATCGCCCGCCGCAACCTGCAGCGACTCGACCAGCGCCGGCAGCGGTGCGGCCACCAGTCGCTGCCGTGCGACCGGCACGACGACCTGCGCCGGATAGCGCCCGAACGACGCCGCCTGCGCACCGTCGACCGGTTGTGTCCGGATGCCCAGCGCCTCGATCTGTCGCGCAGTCAGCGTGCGACGCTCGTCGGTCTGCGCCTGGGCCGTCGCCGCGATGACGGCCAGGACGAACAGCATGAAGGCAGCGGCCCTCGCGCTGCCGGTGCCTCGTGATTTCGGGCAGATCACTTCATTCCTCGCCTGATGGTCGATCCGTTCGGCACTCGTTGCGAACGGGTTCGCGGCGAAGCTTTGCAGACTCTGGATGAACCGAAGATGAATGCGGCGATTCGCGGGAGTGGAGGTTCAGCGCCGGGTGTGATCTGCGTTGGCAAATCCGGGAACTTCCGGATCAGTACATATGCTGGCCACCGTTCATTGCAACATTACTGCCGGTCATGAAAGCGGCAGCGTCGCTCGCAATGAATGCCACCAGGGCAGCAACCTCGTCGGGCCGGCCGAGACGCCCGACGGGGATCGTGTCGATCACCTTCTGGCGCACGTCCTCACTCATTGCCATCACCATTTCGGTGTTCAGATATCCAGGGGAAACCGTATTTACGGTCACACCCTTGCGTGCGGTCTCCTGCGCCAGAGCCTTGGTGAATCCGTGAACGCCCGCCTTCGCTGCCGAATAGTTGGTCTGGCCGAACTGTCCCTTGCTGCCATTGATCGACGAGATATTGATGATCCGCCCCCAGCCACGCTCCAGCATCGGACCGATAAACGCCTTTGTCACATTGAAGAGCGAGTCGAGATTGGTGCGCAGCACGGCATCCCAGGCTGTCTTGTCAAGCTTTCGAAGTGTGGCATCGCGAGTGATGCCGGCGTTATTTACCAGAATGTCAATGTGATGTTCGTCAGTGAAAATGCGTCGTGCGAGTTCCTGCGCCGACACATAGTCAGCGACATCCACCGCGTAGGCAAGGAATCCATAACCTTGGGCGGCCTGTGCCTGCAGCCACTGCAGGATTGCAGTGTTGTCGGGTTTATGCGTGATGATCACCCGATGCCCGGCGTCGTATAGCGCGTGGGCGATGGCTGCGCCAAGCCCACGGTTGCCTCCGGTAACCAGCGCTGTTCGTCGAGGGGAGTTCATGGTGTAACCCTCATTCCTTTGTCTTGTCCGATGGTGCGGCGGTGGGCGCAGCCTGCATGGCGGCCGCGATGCGCCGCCTTATTTCATCATCACGTAGGTTCCGGGTGCATCGCCAAGCGGCGCATACGTGGTGCGCCCGCCACCGATGGCGGGCGGTGCCACGCGCTCCGGAGAACGTTGTGCCAGCCACTGTTGCCAGGCCGGCCACCAGGAACCCTGCTGCAACGGAGTCTCTGTACGCCACTGCTGCGGGTCGACATAACGCCCGCCGGCCGCACGGGTAGCGATCTGGAAACTGCGGCGGGGGTGCCCCGGTTCGCTGACCACGCCGGCGTTATGCCCACCGCTGGTGAGCACAAACGTCAATTCCCCGCCATTCAGCAGATGCATCTTGAACACGGACGGCCACGGCGCGACGTGGTCGCGTACCGTGCCGACGACGAACATCGGCACCTCGATGTCGGCGATCGCCACCGGTCGGCCGTCAGCGCGATAGCGTCCTTCAGCCAGATCGTTGTCCATGTACAGGCTGCGCAGATATTCACTGTGCATGCGATAGGGCATGCGGGTCACATCGGCATTCCAGGCCATCAGGTCGTTGAGCGTCTGCCGCTCGCCGAGCAGGTATTCCCGTACACGACGCGACCAGATCAGATCACGCGAATTGAGCATCTGGAACGCACCGGCCATCTGCCAGCCATCGAGATAGCCCTTGTCCCACATTTCCGCTTCCAGCCAGGCCAACTGGCTCTCGTCGATGAAAAGTGCGATTTCGCCCGATTCGCGGAAGTCGGCCTCCGATGCCAGCAGCGTCAGACTCTGCAGACGCTCGTCGCCATCACGAGCCATTGCGGCTGCGGCGATGGTCAGCAGGGTGCCACCCAGGCAATAGCCGACCGCCTGCACCTTGCGTTCAGGAACGATATTCGTGACCACATCCAGTGCGTCCATCACACCGAGCCAGCGGTAATCCTCCAGGCCGAGATCACGGTCGGCTGCCGTCGGGTTCTTCCAGGACAGGATGAACACCGTATGTCCCTGCCCGACCAGATATCTCACCATCGAGTTGTGCGGCGAAAGATCGAGGATGTAGTACTTCATGATCCAGGACGGGATGATCAGTACCGGCTCGGCGTGCACATCGGGCGTCGTCGGCGCGTACTGGATCAGCTCGATCAGATGGTTGCGAAAAACCACCTTTCCGGGGGTGAGCGCCACGTCCCTGCCGGCTTCGAAGTCTTCGACACCAGCCGGAGCAGCGTCCATCGCGAGGCGCCGTGCATCGTCGAGGAAATTCATCCCACCTTGCCAAAGATTGGCGCCCCCACTCTCCCGAATGGCGTCCAGCACTTCGGGATTCGTCCAGATGAAGTTGGAAGGCGACCACATGTCCAGCCACTGCCGCCCGGCAAAAGTCACCATCTTCTCGTGATGACGGGTCATGCCGCGCACGCCGGTGGTGGCGTTGTGCCACCACTGCTGATGCAGCAAGAAACCCTGATGAATGACATTGAAAGGCCAGCGTTTCCAGGCCGGCGCAGCAAAGCGTCGATCCTGCTCCAGCGGTTCGATGCAAAGCGGGCAATCGTCCCCGTGCCCGGCGTGCCCCGCATAGCGCAGCAGCCGCTGTTGCTGGCGCAGCCCGTTTTCGAGCAGGCTGCGCTGCTTTCCGGGCGAAAGGCTCAGGTGCAGAACCCAGTCATACCAGGCCAGCAGTCCGGATGCCGGCGACATTCCGGACGTGCCACGCGCCCGCCAGGCGTTCGCGAGTCTGTCCAGAGCATCCGGGCGCTTGTCTTCGGGCGGCACTGACAGAGCCTTCCCCTCCCGATCGCCATGCTTCATTTCCATCTACCATTAGTAAGTGATGTATTACTATCATAATACATGAGAAGGATAATGCAAGCCTTTTGAGCCAGCTCGGAGAATCTGCCGATCAGGTATCGGTTGCGCGCACACCACTCCCGACCGAGATTGCCACCTCTGCGGCAAGGCACACATAATGGACAGATTTTCTGTTCAGACCAACGATCCACAGCGACCTGACGCAGAAAACAGGGGTTCGATCAGTTACGTGCGAACTCTTTCGGGATGGCACTTGCGCGCTCAGGATCTCAAGTGCTATTCTAGTAATAGGTTACTTATTTTCAAAGGGTGGATGATGAACGAGCGCTCGCAGTACCTGCCCGCTGAAGAACGGCGTGCGGCCACGGTACAGGCCGTAGTCGATCTGGCTGCGGAGCAGAACCCCGCCGAGATCACGACTACTGCCATCGCGGATCGCATGGGCCTGACGCAAGGTGCACTGTTCCGTCACTTCTCGACCAAGGAAGCGATCGTCGAAGCCACGATGTCCTGGATCGGCGAGCGGCTGCTCCTTCGCGTGGACAAGGCGGCCGAAGGTGCAGCCTCTTCCGTGGCGGCACTCGAAGCAATGTTCATGACGCACATCGATTTCGTCGCCAGGCATCCCGGCGTGCCGCGCATGTTGTTCGGCGAATTGCAGCGCGGCGGAGAAACCCTGCCAAAGCGGATGGTGCAGACACTCATCCGTCAGTACGAACAGCGTCTGCGCCGCGTGATGGAAGCCGGCAAGGCGGCCGGCGAACTCGACGCCGGGCTGGACGCTGATGCTGCAGCCGTGCTCTTCATCGGCACGATTCAGGGACTCGTCATGCAGTCACTGCTGGCCGGCAAGGGAAACCGGATCCGCCGCGAGGCACCGGCGGTATTCGCCATCTATCTGCGTGGCATCGTGAAAAATCCGTGACCGCGAGTGTCCGCGCGCGAATCGAGCGCCCGAACCGGGCGATCGGCCCGCTTGCGATGAAGCACGGCCCGGCCTGAATACCCTCATCCAGCAAAATCCGCCATGAAAGTTCCATACTCCGGCTCCAGGAGAACCCGCTGGAGCGTGATCATCTTCACGCTCGCGCTTGTCGGCGGGTTCGCGTTCTGGATGTTGCGCGATCACGTGGAAGACGATGCATTGCGCCTCTATGGCAACGTCGACATCCGGGAAGTCCAGATGGCTTTCCGTCAGCCGGGACGCATCATCCAGATGGCCTATGACGAGGGGGATACTGTCCGCGCCGGCACGCGGCTGGCAGCACTGGATGCACAGCCGTACCGCGATGCACTGGCAGCAGCCGAAGCTGAGGTCCAGGTGGCGCAGGCAGAACTGACCAAGCTGCGTCGCGGCCTGCGCCCGCAGGAAATCACTCAGGCGCGCGAAACGCTCAGGCAGGCGCAGGCGCTCGCCACCGAAACCGAGCGTAACTTCCAGCGCCAGAGCGCCTTGCTCACCTCGGGCGCGAGCAGTCAGCGCACAGTGGATTCAGCACGCGCCGCGCGTGACCAGGCCCTCGCCGGCGTTACGGCTGCCCGGGCAGCCCTGTCTCAGGCGACCGAGGGATTTCGCAAGGAAGACATCGCCGCCGCCGAAGCACGTCTGGCCGCCGCCCAGGCAGCGGCCGCGCAGGCCGCAACGGCCGTGGCCGATACCGAACTGACAGCCCCCAGCGACAGCACCGTGATCGCTCGCGTACGCGAACCCGGCAGCATGGTCGCCAGCCAGAGCACGGTCTACAGCCTGAGTCTGGACAGGCCGGTTTATGTGCGCGCCTACATTGGCGAACCGGATCTGGGGCGTATTGCGCCCGGTACTGCCGTATCCGTCAAAAGCGATTCATCGGACAAGAGCTATCGCGGCCGGATCGGCTTCATTTCGCCACGCGCCGAATTCACCCCCAAGACAGTCGAAACGACGAGCCTGCGTACCGACCTCGTGTATCGCCTGCGCATCGTCATCGACGAAGCCGACAGCGATTCCGGCCTGCGTCAGGGCATGCCGGTGACGATAACGGTCGACGGGCAATCTGGCGTGACCGCAGGCAGCGGAAAACACTGAGATGCCCGCGCACGATGCCGTACGCGCCTCGCCAGGCGAGACCGGGTCCGATGGTGATGCGGGTGTCGCCGTTGTCATCGAAGGCCTGGACAAATCCTTCGGCCAGGTCCGGGCCCTGAAGAACCTGAACGCACGGATTCACTACGGACGGCTGACCGGCCTGGTCGGCCCGGATGGGGCCGGCAAGACGACTCTGATGCGCATCCTGACCGGTTTGCTCGTGCCCAGCGCCGGCCGCGTCACTCTGGCCGGCCTTGACGTGGTCAGGGATAACGACGCCATCCATGTCGCCAGCGGTTACATGCCGCAGCGTTTCGGCCTCTACGAAGACCTGTCGGTGATGGAAAACATGCGTCTGTACGCGCAACTTCGCGGTCTGGATGCAACCGGCAATGCCGAACTGTTCGCCGAACTGCTCGACTTCACGCGCCTTGCACCTTTTACCGGGCGTCTGGCCGGCAGGCTCTCGGGCGGCATGAAACAGAAACTGGGGCTTGCCTGTGCATTGATGGCACGACCCAGGGTGTTGCTGCTCGACGAACCAGGCGTCGGCGTCGACCCGGTCAGCCGCCAGGATCTGTGGCGCATGGTGCAGGCGCTGACTGACGAGGGCATGGCCGTGGTCTGGTCCACGGCGTACCTGGACGAGGCCGAGCGGTGCGAGAGCGTTCTGTTGCTCAATCAGGGAAGACTCCTGTTCGATGGCCCGCCACAGGAGTTGACCGCGCAACTCGAGGGGCGCAGCTTCCGCCTGGAAGACGTCGGCGCCGAACGGCGGACCGTGCTGAGCAAGGCGCTCGATCTGCCCAGCGTGAGCGATGGGGTGATACAGGGCGCCGGCGTACGCGTGGTACTGCGTGCGGACGCCGGAATGGAGCCGGTCGAGTCACTGGCCAGGCAGGCCGGTGTCACGCTGTCTCGAGTGCCTGCCCGCTTCGAGGACGCCTTCATCGACCTGCTCGGCGGTGGCCCGGGCGGCACATCGACGCTGGCCGAGCGGATGCCGCCGGTCGAGCTGGACTCCGACATCGCCGTATCGTGCCGGGAGCTCACCAAGCGTTTCGGCGCATTCACTGCAACGGACAGGGTCACTTTCGAGGTACGAAAAGGCGAGATCTTCGGACTGCTCGGCCCCAATGGTGCCGGCAAGTCCACGACCTTCAAGATGCTGTGCGGCCTGCTCAAACCAACTTCGGGCGAGGCTCACGTGGTTGGACACGATCTGCGTCGCGCCACTGGTGCAGCCAAGGGCCGGCTCGGCTACATGGCGCAGAAGTTCTCGCTCTACGGGTTGCTGTCGGTACAGCAGAATCTGGAGTTCTCGGCCGGCGTCTACGGGCTGGAAAGCGGCACGCGGCGCGAGCGCATCGCCGAAATGATCGAAACATTCGACCTGGGTGACTGGCTGTCCGCCACGCCGGATTCCCTGCCACTGGGACACAGGCAGCGTCTGGCACTGGCATGCGCGCTGATGCACCGCCCGCCGATGCTGTCTCTGGACGAGCCGACCTCCGGTGTCGACCCGATCACGAGACGCGAATTCTGGACCCATATCAACGGGCTGGCGCGCAAGGGCGTGACGATCATGGTCACCACCCACTTCATGGACGAGGCTGAGTACTGCGACCGCGTAGCCATGCTGTCGCGCGCACGCCTGATTGCGCTGGACACGCCCGACGCCCTCAAGCACGCAACCGCGAGTCTCGAACGGCCGGATCCGACCATGGAAGATGCCTTCATCCGCCTGGTCGAGTCGGCAGATCGTGAGCTGGAGGCCAGCACGTGACCGGCACCTCGACCGACACGGACGGGCGCAGACACGGAAGCACCACCGTACAGCCCGCGCTGCGCCGCTTCGACCTGCAACGCCTGATCGCCCTGGTTGTCAAGGAGAGCTACCAGGCGCTTCGAGACCCGTCGACGCTGCTGATCGCGTTCGTCCTGCCGGTGATTCTGCTGCTGCTGTTCGCCTATGCGGTATCGCTGGATGCCCGGCACGTCCGCATCGGCGTAGTGCTCGAATCCCCAGGTGCATCAGCACAATCGCTGGCCGCCGCCCTGGCGGGCACACGCTTTCTGGATGCGCATATTGCGCACGATCGCCGCGAAGTCGCAGACGCGCTGGTATCGGGCGCGTTGCGCGGCTATGTGGTGATCCCGCAGGACTTCGAGCGCCGTCTGGCCCGGCGCGACAGCGAGCCGCTGGTGCAGATCATCACCGACGGCTCCTACCCCAACACCGCCAGCTACGTCGAGAATTATGCGCGGGGCGTAGTGCAGAGCTGGCGTACCGGGTTCGACACCAGAACTGTCGCAGCGTTGCCCCAGCCCGTTGTGCTCGAGCCACGCTACTGGTTCAACCCCGAACTGGAAAGCCGGCGCGCGCTCATCCCGGGCGCAATCGCCATTGTCATGACCATCATCGGGACGATGCTTACCGCACTGGTCGTGGCGCGCGAATGGGAACGCGGGACGATGGAGGCGGTGTTGTCGACCCCCGCCTCGGTCGCCGAGATCCTGATCGGCAAATTGCTGCCCTACTTCGTCCTCGGCATGCTGTCGACGCTGGGCGCCGCTGCACTGGCCGTATTTGTGTTCGGCGTTCCGATGCGCGGCTCTCTGCCGGCCTTGCTGCTTTTGTCGGCCGTGTTCATGGTGCCGGCGCTGGGCCAGGGCCTGCTGATTTCTTCCCTGGCACGCAATCAGTTCCTGGCTGCGCAGATCGCGCTGTTCACCGGCTTCCTGCCTGCCTTCATGCTGTCGGGCTTTCTGTACGAAATCGATGCGATGCCGGCCGCGATCCGGGTCATCACCTGGACGATCCCCGCCCGCTATTTCGTCGATTCCCTCAAAACGGTGTTTCTGGCCGGCGATATCTGGGCAGTGTTCCTGCCCGATCTGCTCGCCATGGCAGCCATCGGGGCGTTGTTCTTCCTGGTGGCCAAACGCGTTACCCGCAAGAATCTTGAGTAACCCGATGTCAGCCTCTTCGATCTCGATCATTCGGCTGCGCTCCCAGTTCGTCAAGGAGGTGTTGAGCGTGCTGCGTGATCCGCGCAGCATCATGGTGGTATTCGCGCCGCCGATCCTGCAGTTGCTGGTGTTCGCGTTTGCCGCAACGCTGGAAGTGCGCAATGTCGACGTCGCCGTCTACAACCAGGATTCCGGTCGCTGGTCACGTGAACTGGTGCAGCGCCTGGACAGTGCGCATTTCATCACTCACGTGCGTCGCGCGGACAGCCAGCAGCAACTGCATGAATTGATCGACCGGGGTGAGGTGATCGCGGCGCTGAGCATTCCCGTGGACTTCTCGCGCATGATTGCTGCCGGCGAGAGCGGTCGCGCTCAGGTGCTGGTCGATGGGCGGCGCAGCAACTCGGGCCAGATCACGGTGTCCTATCTGTCGACCATCGCCGCCGACGTCGGCGCCGAAGTGGTGCCCGACGCCCAGGCCCCGACGCCCGTGGTGGTGCGACATTGGTTCAACCCCAATCTGACCTATCGCTGGTTCATCGTACCCGGCCTGACCGGCATCCTGGCTCTGTTCAGCGCACTGTTGATCACCTCGCTGTCGATCGCGCGTGAACGCGAGCTTGGTACCTTCGACCAGTTGCTGGTCTCGCCCACGTCGACGCCGGAGATCATCATTTCCAAGTCTCTCCCGGCTCTGGCAATTGGCACTGCCCTGGGTATTTTCATGGTCGGCGCAGGCGTCTTCCTGTTCGATATCCCGTTTACCGGCTCATTTGCACTTCTGCTGGCCGGTCTGATGCTCTTCATTCTGTCGGTCGTCGGGATCGGCCTGATGATTTCGGCGGTCAGCATGACTCAGCAGCAGGCGATCCTGGGCGCATTTGCCATCGGCGTGCCGGCGGTACTGATGTCGGGCTTTGCCACCCCCGTCGAGAACATGCCGCTGGTGCTGCAGTGGCTCGCCCAGGCCATTCCGTTGACTCACTTCCTGGTCATCGTGGAAGGCAGCTTTCTCAAGGCCATGCCCGCCGGCGACATTCTGGCCAGGCTGTGGCCACTGGTGGTCATCGCGCTGGCCACGTTGAGCACGGCCACCGTTTTCGTCCGAGGGCGCCTGCAATGAAGTCCGGAACCCACAGTCCTCCCCCCTTCCTTCGGACGGCAGCAACCGATCCGATCCCCGAGGCCGCGCGCCCGCTTGTCATGGTGTTGTCAAGTCTGTTGCTGACTGCCTGTGCAACCGTGGGCCCGGACTATCTCGAGCCGCCGCCGCTCGACATCGGAAGCGGCTGGACTTTGCCGCTGGCCAGGGAATCCGGATCCGCAGACCTGAGCCAGTGGTGGGCTGCTCTGGACGACCCCATCCTCGATCGACTGATGGCCACCGCGCTGGCACGGAACCTGGATCTGCGCCAGGCTGCAGCACGCATCGATGAGGCACGCGCGGTACGCGATCGTGTGGCCGGCGAGGCATTGCCGACCGTTGCTGTCGGCGCGAGCGTCAACCGGCGCCGCCAAAGCGGGAACGGTCCCTTGCCCATCGGAACCATCCCCGGCCTGGATGCCACGCAGACAATCCATGACGTGGGCTTTGACGCAGCCTGGGAGCTTGATCTTTTCGGTGCCAGACGACGCGCCCTCGAAGGCGCGGGCGCCCGGCTGGAAGCGACCGAGGCGGAGGCACAAGGCGTGCGGATGCGCATTGTCGCCGAGGTCGCGCGCACCTGGTTTACCGCTGTTGGCGCCCGCCATGAACTGCAGACCCGGCAAGCCACGCTGGACACCCTGCAAAAGACGCTCGAACTCGTGCGTGCACGCCACGCACTTGGCGATGCATCGGCCGCCGACGTGGAAGCGGCTTACGCTCAATGGACGGCAGTCAACGCGCTCCTTCCGGAAATCGAGGCACGCCAGCGTGCGGCAGTGCTCGGCCTTGGCGTATTGCTGGGGGAACCGCCGGAAAGGGAACTGGCCCTGCTTGACAGCCCTCTCGCGTCCTCCACGCTTCGAGCGCTGCCGATCGGCCAGCGCGCCGACATGCTGCGCAGGCGCCCTGACGTCCTGGCCGCAGAGCGGCGCCTGGCTGCAAGCTCGGCCGATGTCGGCGTGGCCACGGCCGAACTGTTTCCCAGGCTCTCCATCGGTGTCGGCGGGGGCTTTCAGGCACTGAGCACCGGCGATTGGTTCGATGGCTCCAGCTCACGCTTTTCGATCCTGCCGCTGATTTCCTGGCGCCTGTTCGACGGCGGACGCGTACGCGCCGAAATCCGGGCACGCGAGGCGGGACTGCAACAGGCGGCGCTGGCCTACGAACAGGCAGTACTGACGGCGCTGGGGGATGCCGAACGCGCCCTGGGTGATTACCACGCCGGACTGAACACACTGGGCCGCCATGTCATGGCACTGGCGGCCGCACGTAACAGTCACGCGCACGCCGCGCAGCGCTACGCGGCGGGCGATAGCGCACTGGTCGAAGTGCTGGCGGCCCAACGCAGCCTGCACGAGGCCGAAACCGCAGTTGTCCGGGCACATGCGAACGCTGCCGTGCAACTGGTGGCCCTGTACAAGGCGCTTGGCGGTGGCTGGGAGGCGCCCCCGGAGCCGTTGGAGGAAATTTCCTTACAGCCGCCGGCAGGAATATCCCGCTCTCCTGCAGGTCTCGAATGACATCAGGGCGAAGCCGCCGCTGCATGCATCCAACGACCGTCATGACAAGACCGCCCGGGCTTGACACGCGTCAGTCGCACTTCCGGATGCGCGGCACGATGAGCCGTGTTCTGCTCGTGATTGCCTGGGCAACACTCAATCCGGACACGGCCCCGGCGATGGAACTCGCAGCCCCGGCTGAATCCCCCGGCTGCCCGCCAGAACAAACCTTGCGCTGGCGAGGTGGCACCCTTCGCCTGGAGAACGACTTGTTCACCGGCACCGATCGCAACTACACCAACGGCGTGGCGCTGATCCTGGTTTCCCGCGATCTGCAGGACACACCCCGCCCGGAGTGCCTGTCCGGGCCGATTGGCTGGTATGTCCGCTTCATCGGCCGGGCCGATTCCGGTTTTCGGCATGAGCCCGGCATGAGCCCGGCATCACAGAACATCGTCGTTCGTCTTGGTCAGTCCATGTATACACCCGGGGATAAGACCCGTACTGATCTGATTTCAGACGATCGGCCATATGCCGGGCTGCTCTACCTGGGCCTTGCCTGGAATCGCCGTGCCCTGCCACAGGATGCGAATCACGAAATACTTGATACACGTGAACTGACTCTGGGTGTAATCGGCCCCTGGTCACTGGCCGAGCAGTCACAGAATCTGGTGCACCGGGTGCGGGGCATCGAGCGCTTTCACGGCTGGGACAACCAGTTGCGCAACGAGCCGGCATTTCAGATGGCAATGGAGCGCAAGTACAAGCCTTACACGGACGGTGCCGTTCGCTCCGGCTGGAACAGCGACCTGATCGGCAGCTATTCCCTGCGTGTCGGGAATATCGAAACCTCCGCCAGTACCGGTGTTGAACTGCGTACCGGCTGGAACATTCCGAACGACTTCGGCAGCTACCCGACTCGACCCGGCGCGGAGAATCGCCCACCGTCGGAACTTGCCGAACTGCGCAAAACGAAACCCGAATCCGCCCGGGCGCCGAAACCGGGGGCTCATCTGTTCGTGAATCTGGAGACCAGGGCGGTTGCCCGGGATTTCTCGCTCGACGGGAACCTGTTCCGGCGCGGTCACCATGTTCGCCGCCAGCCCTGGATTGCCCAGGCGGCGGTCGGCATCAGCAGCCAGTGGATTGTCCTCGGACATGGCGTGCGGCTTGCCGTCATGCGCGTCTGGAGAACCCGGGAATTCGTTCAGCAGGCCGGTCACCACGCTTTCGGGTCAATTGCACTTGGCGTGGAATTCTGAACAATCCGGCCGGTTCGGTCGACAACAATGCATTTTGCAAAAGCCCGGATGGAGGTTCACGTGAGTCATGTCCTGCAAGCCCGCCCCCTTTCTCGGGCCGCATTGGCTCTGCTTCTGACGATCTTCGCCGGAGGTCTTGCCGCGCAGCCCGTGGAAATCGCGAAGCCGATGGCGCTTCGCAACATCATGAAAGAACTCGACCGTGACATGCAGGCGGTCACCGGCGCCATTTCAAGAGAAGAATGGTCAGTGGTCGCCAGGCTGGCGCCGAAAATTGCCAGGCATGCCGAACCTCCTCTCACTGAAAAGATGCGTATCCTCGGCTGGCTGGGATCCGATGCAGGGCAATTTCGCAGTCTGGATGGACAGGTGAACGAGGCCGCCATGGCGATGGAAGAGGCAGCCGGACGTGAAGATGGCGAAGGCGTCATCACGGCTTTTTCCCGGACGCAGCAAAGCTGTCTGGCCTGCCACCAGCATTTTCGCCATTCGTTCGTGAAGCAGTTTTACGGAACGCGGTAGCGCGGGTGACGTCAATTTGCGCCAGAACCTCCGGTTTGCGCGACAATGACGGCCGCTGTGACACCTCACCGCTGCCAGATCCGTTGCACGTGGCGGATTCGGCGACAACAACACCAGGAGACCCCATGAAGACGTATCTGAACATCATCAACGGCGAAGCCGTCGGTTCGGACCGGACGTTCGAGTCGTTCAATCCGGCGACCGGAGAATCGCTCGGCAGCGCGCCGGTTTCGACGCAGCAGCAGGTCGCCGATGCGGTGGCTGCGGCCCGGGCGGCGCAACCGGCCTGGGCTGCCCTGCCCGATGCCGAGCGCAAGGCGCTGATGATGAAAGTGGCCGAAATCATCAAGGCCAATGATCAGTATCTGGCCGAATGGGTGACGCGCGAACAGGGCAAGCCGCTCGGTGGTGTCGGCCCCGACCAGGTGCCGGGAGCCAGGTTCGAGGTCTGGGGCGCCGAGGTGTGGACGCAGGTGCCGGCCAGTCTCGATCTGCCGGTCGAAGTGGCTTTCGAAGATGACACGCGTCGCGACGAGATCCATCGCAAGCCGTGGGGGGTCGTTGCAGCCATTGCACCGTGGAACTGGCCGCTGCTGATTGCGATCTGGCAGATCATTCCGTCGATCCGCGCCGGCAATACGGTCGTCATCAAGCCGTCCGAATACACGACGCTCGGCACGCTGGAAATGGTGCGCCTGATCAACGAAGTGTTGCCCAGGGGCGTGGTCAACACGGTCAGCGGTCCCGGCGAAGTCGGCTCGTGGCTGGTATCGGATCCGCGCATCGACAAGATCATGTTCACCGGCTCGGCACGCACCGGCGTGAAGATCGCCGAGGCCGCGGCGAAGAACATCGTTCCGGTCACGCTCGAACTCGGCGGCAACGATGCTGCCATCATGCTGCCCGATGCCGATCCGAAGGCGATGGCCATGGGCCTGTTCTGGGGCGCTTTCATCAACATGGGCCAGACCTGTGCGGCCGCCAAGCGCCTGTACGTCCCCGAGGAACTCTATGAGCCGACCGTGCAGGCGCTCAAGGAACTCGCCGAGGCGATGCCGATGGGCGACGGACTGGCCGAAGGCACCGTAATGGGTCCGATCCAGAACAAGATGCAGTTCGACAAGGTGGTCGATCTGGTCGAGAGTGCAAAAACACAGGGCGGACAGATCGTCTGTGGGGGGGCACCACGTGGCGGTCCGGGTTATTTCTATCCGCTGACGCTCGTCACCGGCCTGAAAGATGGCGATCGCCTGGTTGACGAAGAGCAATTCGGTCCGGTACTGCCGATCATCAAGTACAAGAACGTCGAGGATGCCATTGCCAGCGCCAATCGGCTGGAAGCCGGCCTGGGCGCCTCGGTCTGGTCCAGTGATGTTGAAAAGGCCAAAGAAGTGGCTGGCCGTATCCAGGCCGGCACGGTCTGGATCAATCAACACGGCATGATCCATCCGATGGTGCCGTTCGGCGGCGTCAAGGGATCGGGTTATGGCGTCGAATTCGGTGTCGAAGGCCTGAAGGCAGTCACCCGGCCACAGGTGATCAGCATCAGGAAATGACGGCTTGCGGGAAACATTGCCCGCAAAAGAAAAGCGCCCTGCAAAACGACATGTTTTGCAGGGCGCTATCTTTTCAGTGAAGGATCATCGGACAAAAGGCAGAAACGCTCCCGGGAAAGGTCCGATCCTGCAATGACCGAAGTGATCGGCGTCCGGCGTCCTGCTCTCAGACTACCTGAAGATGACCAATCCGCCTGTTTCAGATAGCGAAATTTTCGCGGTTCTTGCCGGCAAGCCAGGCCGGTTCGCGGCCACGACCCGACCAGGTGGCTCCGGTCTCCGGATTGCGGTACTTCGGTGCGACCGGCTTGCGCGTGCGTGATGCAGCAGCACGCGAATGGCCGAGAGCCTGCTGGATCTCATCGGAACCCAGATTGAATTCAGTGGCCAGTTCACGGATTTTGCTCAGGGCCGCCGTGATTTCCGCTTTCCTGGCCTCGGCAATACGTGCTTCCAGCTCTGCTTTCTGGGCCATCAGCTCCTTGTAACTGCTCATTCGCGACACTCCTGGTCTGTTTGAAAGAACGCCGCGATTCTAGCGCATCATCTGAAAGACCCTATACTGCTTTCAATCATGAAAGTTTCTTTTTTGGGCAAATGACAGTCATGACAGGGGCTTCACGGCAGGAAAGACCCTGTCACCCGTATCCATTACCTTGATTCAGCGCTTCTTTACTTCTTCGACAGCCACTTTCACCGATCAGCACATCGTCACCGGATCCCGCGCGATATCACACCGGTTACCGAATGACCATGCCTGGTTCAACTGGCGTCGGCCGCAATTCGCACCACCGTGCGGCCCTTGATCCGGCCCTGGATATAGTCGTCGAACGCCGTCGGCAATTGATTGAGCGCAATCGTGCGCGTGATCTCGTGCAGATGTGTCGGTTTGAGATCGGCAGCCAGACGCTTCCAGGTACGTTCGCGCAGCACGTGATTCGCATAACCTGAATCAATGCCGAGCAGGCTGACGCCGCGCAGGATGAACGGAAAGACCGTTGTCTTCAGCTCGAAGCTGGCCGCATTGCCAATGCTGGCCACCGTACCGGCCGGCTTCATCGTCGCCAGTACCCACTGCAGGATCGGTCCGCCGACATTGTCGACGGCGCCGGCCCAGCGTGCGCCTTCAAGCGGGCGAATGCGCTCCAGGTCGATCGACGCGACGAGTTCGATCGCCGATGCGCCCAGGCCGCGCAGATATGCCTCCTCGGACTCCTTGCGCGTGAGTGCGACGACTTCGTAGCCCAGGCGGGCGAGCATATCGATGGCCAGTCCGCCAACGCCACCGGTGGCGCCGGTGACGATGACCGGCCCGTTGCCCGGTGCGAGGCCGTTCACCTCCATGCGTTCGATGCCCAGTCCGGCCGTGAACCCGGCCGTGCCGAGCGCCATCGCCTCGAACAGCGTCAGGCCTTCGGGCAGCGGCACGGCCCATTCGGTCGGCACGCGCGCATATTCCGCGTAGCCACCGTGATGCGCGACGCCCAGGTCGTAGCTGGTCACGATCACCGGATCTCCCGGCCGGTAACGGGCATCGGCGCATTCGACGACTTCGCCGGCGAGATCGATGCCGCCGACGCAGGGAAAGCGCCGGATGATCTTGCCGGCGCCGGTGGCCGCCAGCGCATCCTTGTAGTTGATGCTCGAATAGTGCACGCGAACGAGCAGTCCGCCGTCATCCAGTTGCGCCGGGCTCATCGTCGTCAGTTGCCCGCTGACCTGCTCCCCGTCGCGATCGATCCGGTAGGC
>DAIUFU010000013.1:0-10773 GCA_036844405.1 Burkholderiaceae bacterium
CCATGCCGCCGAGCGAGATCACGCCGACCTCGGTGGTGCCGCCGCCGATGTCGACGACCATCGATCCGGCCGCTTCGGACACGGGCAGGCCGGCGCCGATCGCCGCCGCCATCGGCTCCTCGATCAGGTAGACCTGCGATGCGCCGGCGCCCAGCGCCGACTCGCGGATCGCACGGCGCTCGACCTGGGTCGAGCCGCAGGGCACACAGATGATGATGCGCGGACTGGGCGAGAACAGCCGCGACTCGTGCACCATCCGGATGAACTGCTTGAGCATCTGCTCGGTGACGGTGAAGTCGGCGATCACGCCGTCCTTCATCGGCCGGATGGCTTCGATGTTGCCCGGTACCCGGCCGAGCATCTGCTTGGCTTCGCCGCCGACAGCGGCAATCGTCTTCTTGCCGTTCGGCCCGCCCTCCTGACGGATCGCGACCACGGAAGGCTCGTTGAGTACAACGCCCTTGCTGCGGACGTAGATCAGGGTATTGGCCGTTCCGAGGTCGATCGCCAGGTCGTTGGAAAAATACTTGCGCAGGAACCCGAACATTTCGCGACCCGTGAAATTCGCGTCGAATGATACCGTATAATTTTTGGTCGACCAGACGACCTGCGCCGGGGCCTGAAAAGATTCCGGCAAGTGATTCCGGCAAGTCGTCGTCGATCCGCCGCCGCGTTGCGGCCGATCCGGTGAACCGGGGTCGCCGGATCCCTGCGCTCGCGCTTTTGCGCCGCTTCCGTCTCTTTCGCTGCACCCCGTCCTTCGCACCCCGTTTTTTCGATCGTACCGCCCATCGTGTCTGTCCCAGCGTCTCCCGAGCCCGTCGCGCCGCTGACGCGCGCAGAGGTCGAGCGCATTGCCGCTCTCGCGCGCATTGCGCTGGATGAAGATGAAATCGCTCAGCATGCCGCGCAGCTCGGCCAGGTGCTGTCATTGTTCGAACAGCTGCGTGCCGTTGATACCGATGGTGTCGAACCATTGACACACCCGCACGAGCCGGTTCTGCGTCTGCGCGACGATGTCGTCGACCAGACCGATCAGCGCGAAGCCTGCCAGGCGCTGGCGCCGGCGGTCGAACGCGGGCTGTACCTGGTGCCGAAGGTCATCGAGTGAGCGCCGCAACGTTTCCGGAGCGCATGACGCTGAGCGGCCTGCGCGGCCTGCTCGACGCGCGCGAGGTTTCAGCCGTCGACGTGGCGCGCGAATGCCTGCGCCGCGTGGCCGCCAGCGACCTGAACGCGTTCATCGATGTTCAACCCGAGCGCACGCTCGAACAGGCGCGCGCCGCGGACGAACGGCTGGCGCGTGGCGAACGTGCTCCGCTGCTCGGTATTCCGCTGGCGCACAAGGATCTGTTCGTGACGCGTGGCTGGCGCACGACGGCGGCCTCGAAGATGCTCGAGCACTACGTCAGTCCGTTCGATGCGACCGTCGTCGAACGGCTGGCCGCAGCGGGCGCCGTCTGTGTCGGCAAGACCAATTGCGACGAATTCGGCATGGGCGGGTCGAACGAGCACTCGTACTTCGGCCCGGTACTGAACCCGGTGGACCGGACGGCGGTTCCGGGCGGTTCGTCGGGCGGCTCGGCCGCCGCGGTGGCGGCGGGCCTCGTGCCGGTCGCCACCGGCACCGATTCCGGCGGGTCGGTGCGCCAGCCGGCAGCCTTTTGCGGTGTCACCGGGCTGAAGCCGACCTGGGGACGGGTGTCGCGCCACGGCATGATTGCCTACGCGTCCAGCTGCGACCAGGCCGGCGTCATCGCCACGAGTGCCGCCGACTGCGCACTCGTGCTGTCGGCGATGGCGGGCTTCGATGCCCGCGATTCCACCAGCACCGAGCGGCCGGACGAGGACTTCGCGCGCGCGCTCGGGCAGCCGGTTGCCGGCCTGCGCATCGGCGTGCCCGGCGAATTCTTCGGTGCCGGACTGGCCGACGACGTCCGCCATGCCGTGCAGGCCTCGCTGGATGCGTTGCGCGCACTCGGGGCCGAGCTGGTCGACGTGTCGCTGCCGCGCACCGGACTGGCAATTCCGGCCTACTACATCATTTCACCGGCCGAGGCTTCGAGCAATCTGTCGCGCTTTGACGGCATCCGCTACGGACATCGCGCCGCCTCGTACGAGGATCTGCGCGAGCTCTACTGCCAGACGCGCGCCGAGGGGTTCGGTGACGAGGTCAAGCGACGTGTGCTGATCGGCACCTATGTCCTGTCGCACGGGTATTACGACGCGTATTACCTGCAGGCGCAGAAGCTGCGCCGGCTCATCGCCGAGGATTTCGAGCGCGTGTTCGCCTCGGTCGATCTGATCGCCGGGCCGGTCACGCCGTCGGTGGCCTGGGATCTCGGCTCGCGCGTTGATGATCCGGTACGCAATTATCTGGCCGATGCCTACACGCTGCCGGCGTCGCTGGCCGGTCTGCCGGCCATCTCGCTGCCGTCGGGTACCGGTGAGAAAAATCGCCCGGTGGGTCTGCAATTGATCGGGCGCGCCTTCGACGAGGCGACGCTCGTCCGGGCCGGGCATGCGCTGCAGCAAGCGGGCGGGTAGGCTGTTCGTCCTGCTCGCGGCCGTGCTGCTGGTGGCGGCCTGCATGCCGCTGCCCGGCAAGAGAGCAACGACCCCGCGCGCGCATCCGCTGCCGATCGCCGATGCGCCGATCAACCTGCAGGGGGTGTGCGTTCGCACCGAGGAAGACGGCTTTCGTGAAAACGCGATGCTGCGTGTTCGGGACAGCCAGGTGCAGGCCTTCGGCTGGGATGTACAGATCGGGCGACGCGGCAGTTGCAGCTTCCGGCAGGCGGAGTTCCGCCAGACGCAGGCGCGTCCGCATATCGAACTGCTGGCGCGTGACGGCAGCGGCTGCCGGTTGCTGATCTGGCGTGACCCGCGGCGGGTGACGATGGCGCATGCGGGCTGTGAGAGCCGCTGTACGCCGGGCGTATACGAGCAGGCGTGGCCGGTGATGTTCGATCCGGCCAGCGGCGGGTGTGCGCGTCTGCAGCCGTGACGGGACGGTTCGGCAGGACGCGGCGCACAAGGGAACGGAACAGGGACGGAAGGGCGGACCGATGCAGTGGGAAATCGTGGTGGGGCTCGAGACGCATGTGCAACTGGCAACGCGCTCGAAGCTGTTTTCCGGAGTGTCGACGGCGTTCGGCGCCGAGCCGAACACGCAGGCCGGATACGTCGATCTGGCGCTGCCGGGTGCCTTGCCGGTAGCCAATCGGGCGGCGGTCGAATGCGCGATCCGCTTCGGTCTGGCGATCGGGGCGCAGGTGTCGCGGCGCTCGATCTTTGCGCGCAAGAATTATTTCTATCCGGATCTGCCCAAGGGCTATCAGATCAGCCAGTTCGAGATTCCGGTGGTCGTCGGTGGTGGCCTGCAGGTGCACTGGCAGGAGGCGGCCGGCGGCGCATCGGCATCCGCGCAGGGGTCCGGACATGAGCACGCACATGAGCGTTTCGTGCGCCTGGTCCGGGCACACCTGGAAGAGGACGCCGGCAAGTCGCTGCACGAGGATTTCGTCGGCCTGAGCGGCATCGATCTGAACCGGGCCGGTACCGCATTGCTGGAAATCGTCACCGAACCCGACATGCGCTCGGCGCGCGAGGCGGCCGCCTATGCGCGCGAACTGCATGCGCTCGTCGTCTGGCTCGGCATCTGCGACGGCAACCTGCAGGAAGGTTCGTTTCGCTGCGACGCCAATGTCTCTGTGCGCCCGCTCGGACAGGAGAAGCTGGGCACGCGCTGCGAAATCAAGAACCTGAATTCGTTCCGCTTCCTCGAGCGGGCGATCGAGCACGAAGCGGCGCGCCAGATCGAGCTGATCGGCGACGGTGGCCATGTCGTCCAGGAAACGCGCCTGTACGATGCCGATCGGGACGAGACGCGTTCGATGCGCGGCAAGGAAGACGCACACGACTACCGCTATTTCCCCGATCCGGACCTGCCGCCACTGGTGATCGGGGAGGACTGGATCGAGCGCGTGCGCGCGGCCATGCCCGAATTGCCGGCGGCAATGCGCGAACGTTTCATCCGCGAGCATGGCCTGTCTGCGTATGACGCGGCGACGCTGACCGCTTCGCGCGCGCTGGCGGCCTATTACGAGGCGGTGGTGGACGCCCTGTACGGGGGCGGCGACGCCGCCCGGAGCGCGTCGCCGGACGGGTTTGCCGCGCGCATCAAGACGGCGGCGAACTGGGTGATGGGCGAGGTCGCGGCGGCGCTGAATCGCGAGGAGCGCTCGATCGGGCAGTGTCCGGTGGCACCAGCGCAGCTCGCGCAGCTCGTGACGCGGATCGATGACGGCACGATTTCCGGCAAGATCGCGCGCGACGTCTTCGGCGAGCTGTGGTCTGGGGCCACGACGGAGGCTGGCGAGGTTGACCGCATCATCGATGCCCGTGGCCTGCGCCAGATCAGCGACAGCGACGAACTCGGGCGCATCGTCGACGAGGTCATCGCGGGCAATGCGAAATCGGTCGATGAATACCGTGCCGGCCGTGACAAGGCGTTCAATGCGCTGGTCGGCCAGGTGATGAAGGCCACGCGCGGCAAGGCCAATCCGCAGCAGGTCAACCAGTTGCTGCGCGAACGCCTGGACGGGTGACTCAAGGCGCTCCGTAGCGCTCCCGGTACGCGGCCACCCGTTCGCGGTGTTCGTCCAGACGCAGGTCGTGCGCTTCGTCCGAATCGAGGAACTGCAGCAGATCGTCGAGGGCGGCGATGGCGATCACCGGAATGCCGAGTGTCTGCCGGATTTCGCCGGCGGCCGAGCGCTCGCCGATGTCGACGGCATCCCCGCTGCGCTCCTGGCGATCGAGCGCGATGAGCACTGCCGCCGGCTCGGCGCCCTGCGCGCGCAGGATGGCCACGGATTCGTTGACCGACGTGCCGGCACTGATGACGTCGTCGACGATGACGACGCGTCCGGCCAGCGGTGCGCCGATCAGTGAACCGCCTTCGCCGTGATCCTTGGCTTCCTTGCGGTTGAAGGCGTAGCCGACGTTGCGTCCCGCCTGCGCCAGCGCGACGGCACAGGCCGACGCGAGCGGAATGCCCTTGTAGGCCGGGCCGAACAGCATGTCGAAGGCGACGGTGCCGTCGCCTTCGGCGGCCAGCAGGGTGCGCGCATAGAAGTGCGCCAGCGCCCCCAGCGACGCGCCGTCGCAGAACAGGCCGGCGTTGAAGAAATACGGTGACATCCGGCCCGCTTTCGTACGGAATTCGCCGAAACGCAGCACGCCGGTATCGAGGGCAAAGCGGATAAACTGCGCGCGCAGGTCAGCGCCTGCGGGCGCAGCGGCAGGATTCCGGTCGTTTGCAGTCGGTGTCGCTCTCATGTTCGTTTGTTCATCATCGAGTGGGTTGTCGCTCGCCGGCGCGCGCCGGGGCCGGGATCGCCCGATCGGGACCGGGTGGCGCACGGCCGTCATCGCGGAAGGAACCGAAGTCGCAGAATGATACGGATCATCACACTGAATCTGAACGGTATCCGTTCGGCCGCCAGCAAGGGCTTTTTCGAATGGCTGCCGCAGCAGCACGCCGATTTTCTCGGCGTGCAGGAAATCAAGGCGCAGGCCGACGTCGTCGAAGGGACATGGTGCCGCGTCGATCGGCTGCAGGGGCATTTCCAGTACGCCGAGAAAAAGGGCTATTCGGGCGTCGGCCTGTATGCGCTCGACGAGCCGAGCGACGTCGTGATCGGGATCGGCGTACCCGAATTCGACGCCGAAGGCCGCTGGGTCGAGAAGCGTTTCGACCGGCCCGGACGCAGACTGAGCGTGATCAGCTGCTATTTTCCGAGCGGATCGAGCAGCGAAGAACGGCAGCAGGCGAAATTCCGCTTCCTCGACTTCATGGAGGAGCATCTGCGCCGCCTGCGCGACGAACGGGAGTTCGTGCTGGTCGGTGACGTCAATATCGCCCACCAGGAAATCGATCTGAAGAACTGGCGCGGCAACCAGAAGAACAGCGGCTTCCTGCCCGAAGAGCGGGCGTGGATGACCCGTCTGCTGGCCGATGGCCGGCTGGTCGATGTCTATCGTTCGCTCGAGCCGGAAGCGACCGGCGAGGCCTACACCTGGTGGAGCAACCGCGGGCAGGCACGTGCGAAGAACGTCGGCTGGCGCATCGATTACCAGATCGCCACCGCCGGTATCGCCGTCAGCGCGAAGGCCACCTCGGTCTTTCGCGATACCCGCTTCAGTGATCACGCGCCGCTGATCGTCGATTACGACTGCTCGATCTGAGGCGATCTCCACGCGTGCGCCCGTGCCGGCGGACGTCGCACACCTTGTCGAAGATCAAGAAGAGGCCGAGCCGGACGGGTTGTAGTTACGCACTCGACATCGTCACGCCGGTGAACGCGCGCTGAACGCCAGGCCGGCCGGGGGAGATACCGTGCTGCAGATCATTGTCCAGGGGCGGGGCGGCCAGGGTGCGCAGACCGCCGGCAACCTGCTGGCGATGGCCTTTTTCGCCGAAGGCCGCCAGGTCCAGAGTTTTGCCAGTTATGGGGGTGCCCGCCGCGGCACACCCGTGAGTTCGTACATCCGCGTCGATGACCGCCCGGTGCGCGTGCGCTGCGACATCGAGGTGGCCGATGCCATCCTGTGCTTCGACGCCAGCCTGCTCGAGGGCAGATTGCTCGCGAGCGCAGCCGCGCACACGCTGATCGTCGTCAATTCGGCGCAACCGGCGCAGCATTTCGCGACCGCGCTGCCGGGCCGGCGGGTCATCGCCGTCGACGCGCTGTCGATCGCGCGCCGGAACGGGCTCGGACGCATCGTGAATTCGGCGCTGCTCGGCGCGATGGCGCGCGCCGTCGGCGAGCCGTCGCTCGAAGTCCTGCAGCGCACGGTGATGGAAGAAGCACCGCGCAAGAAGGAAGAGAACGCCACCGCCTGCGCCGAAGGCTGGCACACCGTCGACCATCAGTTGCAGCGGAGCGCGGCATGAATGCACCGGACAGGATTCCGCCGGCGATCTGGACCACCGGCAATACCGAGGTCTTTCGCACCGGCACCTGGCGCGCGCGTCTGCCGCGCCACATCAGTGCCCCTTCCCCCTGTCACGGCGCCTGCCCGGTCGACGGGGACATTGCCCACTGGATCGGTCGCGCACGCGAGCGTGATTTCCGCTCCGCCTGGGAGATCCTCACGCGCAACAATCCGTTTCCGGCAGTGTCGGGGCGCGTCTGCCACCATCCGTGCGAGACCGCCTGCAACCGCCAGGGATTCGACGAGGCGGTATCGATCTGCAAGCTCGAGCGCTTCGTCGGCGATCTCGGGCTGGAGCACGAATGGGCGTACCCCGCGCCGGCGGCAGAGCGCAGCGAGCGGGTGGCGATCATCGGCGGCGGTCCGTCGGGGCTGGCAGCCGCCTATCATCTGCGCCGGCGTGGCTATGCGGTGACGATCTTCGAGGCGCAGGAGCAACTCGGCGGTCTGATGCGCGACGGCATTCCCGCCTATCGGCTGCCGCGCGCCGTGCTCGACGGGGAAATCGACCGCATCGTCGCACTCGGCGTCACCGTGCGCACCGGCGAGCCGATCTCGTCGCCGGAAGCTTTTGCGCAACTGCGCGCCACGCACGATGCCGTCTATCTGGCGGTCGGCGCACGCCGTCCGAAGCGCCTGCCGCAACTCGACTATGCCCGGCCCTGGGTCGTCGAGGGCGCGCACTGGCTGGCGCAGGCGAATGCCGGCCAGGTGCCGGCACTGGGCCGGCGCATCGTCGTGATCGGTGGCGGCAGCGCGGCGATCGACGTTGCGCGCAGCGCCCGGCGGGCCGGCCACGAGGTGACGATGTTGGCGCTCGAAGCGCGTGGGCAGATGCCGGCGCAGGCGGCCGAGATCGAGGAGACGCTCGAAGAGGGTGTGCAACTCGTCGACGGTGCATCGCTCGTGCGGGTCCGGGCCGGTGAGCGTGACGACGATGGCGGCGTCGTGCTCGAGTGCGTGCGCGTGCGCTTCACGGCGGGCGCTGAACGCGGACGTTTCCAGGTCGAGCCGGTCGAAGGCAGCGAATTCCGCCTGGAGGCCGATGCCATCGTGCCGTCGATCGGACAGGATCCCGATCTGGCGCCGTTTGCGGAAGCGGTCTCCTCCCATGGCGCGCTGATCCAGGTCGACGACCGGCAGGCGACCTCGACGCCAGGCGTTTATGCCGGTGGCGACGTCGCCAGCATGGCGCGTTTCGTCACCGAAGCCTTCGGCATGGGCAAGCGCGCCGCGCTGGCCATCGACCGGGCCCTGTCGGAGCGGTCCGGGGCCGCTGCACCGCCATCGGCGGACGGGGCGCAGTCTGCGGGTCGTGATGGCGGTGACTCCCACGGCATCCATGGCGGCGCCGTAGCGGAAGCGTCGGATGAAGTGCCGGAACCGGCGCTGCGCGACCGGCTGGCCGGAGAACGGCTGCCTGGACTCGGACGCGATTCCGTTCAATTCGTCGGGCTGGATGCGATCGCGACCTTCTATTACCCGCCGGAAGCGCGCGCACCGGAGATGCGGCTCGACCCCGGCGAACGGATCGGAGATGTCGAGGTACAACTGGGCCTGGAGATCGAGCAGGCGCTGGTCGAAGCGCAGCGCTGCTTTTCCTGTGGCACCTGCATTTCCTGCGACAACTGCTTCCACTACTGCCCGGACATGGCGATTCGTCGCCTGCCCGAAGGCGGCTACGAAGTCGACGGCGATTACTGCAAGGGCTGCGGCATCTGCGTGCGCGAGTGTCCGACCGGCTCGATGGAAATGATCGAGGAAGTGAAATGAACGAAGTACTGACACGTTCACCGGCGCCGGACGAGGTCGCCGCGCGCGGATCCACGGACCCGGATGCGGGCGCAGCGGGTGCAACGGGCAAAACGGGCGTTGGGCCGCAGAGACCGGATGGCGCGCCGCCGCCGGCCAGCGGGCGGACGATGCTGCTGACCGGCAACCACGCGGTCGCCTGGGCGGCAAAGCTGGCCCGGCCAAAATTCGCCCCCGGCTATCCGATCACGCCGCAGACGCCGATTCTGGAAAAACTCACCGATTTCGAGGCCGCGGGCGAATTCGACGGCACGATCATCACGCCGGAATCCGAACACTCGGTCATGTCGGCCTGCATTCCCGCTTCGCTGGCCGGCGTGCGCGTATTCACCGCGACGGCCTCGCAGGGGCTGCTGCTGATGCACGAAGTGCTGCACTATGCCAGCGGCGCGCGCGCCCCCATCGTCGTGGCCAATGTCAACCGCACGGTCGCCTCGCCCTGGGCGTTCTGGCCCGACCAGACCGACAGTCTGGCCCAGCGCGACACCGGCTGGATCCAGTTCTACAGCGAGAGCGCACAGGAATCGCTCGATTCGGTCATCCAGGCGTTCCGGCTGGCCGAGGCCGTGCTTGTGCCGGCGATGGTCAACCACGACGCCTTCTACGTTTCTCACGCGCTCGAACCGGTGCACGTGCCGGCGCAGGAACTCGTTGATGCCTTCCTGCCCGAATTCGATCCATCTCACCGGATCGATCCGACACGCGGCGAGTCCTGGGGCAACGTCGTCACGCAGGAAATGTTCGCCCGCCACCGGCGCGACCTCGCCGACGCGATGGCCCGGGCGCTGGAACTGGCACCGGTCATCGATCGCGAATGGGCGGCACTCACCGGGCGCAGCTGGGGCATCGTCGAGCGCTATCGCTGCGACGGTGCGCGCAAGGTGCTGGTGACGATGGGCAGCATGTGCGGGACGGCGCGTGATGCCGTCGATGCGATGCGCGAGCAGGGCATCGAGGTCGGTCTGGTCAAGCTGCGCCTGTTCCGCCCGTTTCCGTTCGCGGCACTGCGCGCAGCACTGGCCGACATCCCGGAAGTCATCGTGCTCGACCGTAATTATTCGCCCGGCAGCGGCGGCGTGCTCCATCAGGAATTGCGCGCGGCGCTCTGCGGGGTGTCCGACGCGCCGGTGATCCGTGGCCTGCTCGCCGGCGTCGGCGGCGTCAACGTGCCGCCGGAACGCATCATCGAATTCGTGCGCGATTCCGCTTCCTACGACAGCGGGCCGGAAACGGTCTGGGCAAGTTGAGAACATCCGTCATGAAGAAACTCGATATCGTCGATCCTCCGATGTTCTGCGCCGGGCATGCCGCCTGTCCCGGCTGCATCGAGGCCCTGTCGGTGCGCCACGTGCTGGCTGCCCTCGGCGGCAACGCGGTGGCTGTCGTGCCGCCGTCGTGCATGGCGATCATTGCCGGGCCGCAACCGTTCTCATCGCTGCACATCCCGGTCTACCAGCCGACGCTGGAGTCCAGCGCCGCTGCCGCTTCGGGGCTGCGTCATGCGCTCGATGCGCAGGGTCGGCACGATACCGAAGTCGTTGTCTTCGCCGGCGACGGCGGCACCTACGACATCGGCTTCCAGTGCCTGTCGTCGGCGGCCGAACGCAACGAGAATTTCCTCTACGTCTGCCTGGACAACGAGGGCTACATGAATACCGGCGCACAGAAGTCGTCGTCGACGCCGCGTTTCGCGTCGACCGGATCAACACCGGCCGGCAAGCTGTCACGCAAGAAGAATCTCACCGAGATCATGGCTGCACACGAGATTCCGTACGCAGCCACGGCTACTGCCGGTTTCCTGCCCGACCTGCTGCAGAAAGTGCGCAAGGCGAAGGCCATGCGCGGCACGCGCCTGCTCACGTTGCTGATCCCGTGCATCGACGGCTGGGGCCTGCCCGATGATGGTGGCCTGCAGGCGGCGCGCTTCGCGGTCGAAAGCGGCGTCTTTCCACTCTACGA
>DAIUFU010000013.1:10873-27536 GCA_036844405.1 Burkholderiaceae bacterium
TTGCGAACACCGTAACGCGATGCTCCACGCTGTACGACGAAACCGGGCCCTGCAGGCCGTGGTGTTCACGGTGTTCGCCTTGGCCTGGCTGGCGGCGCTGGGTACGGGAGCGCAACTTCGCGCGCTGCCGGAAGTATCCGCACTCGTCGATGTCTGTACGTCGGAACCGGTATCGGGGGCGCTGACCGGTCAGCATCCGGACGATGATGGCAACACTCCTGCCGGACATGCGGGACATCACGGCCCGGAATGTCTGCTGTGCGTGGCGCTGGCGACACCATCCGCCGTTTCTCTGGCGGCGCCACGTCCTTCCTTGTCGACGACCTACCGTAGTCGTCATGACCGTTCACTGGTTGCGCACGGTTGGCGCATCCAGGCTCCATTGCCGGCGCGCGGTCCGCCCGATTTCATCCACGCCTGACATTTCCTCACGTGCGCCAGTCCCAGCGGAGTGGCGCAGTCTCTTTCTGTCTGCCTGAAAGCGGCCAGCGCAGCGCGCATGGCCCGCGTTCGGGCGTGGATGCCTTTTGATGACGACAAATACCTGTTCTGCGGCGGCGCGCATGCGTCGCCTGCCGATGGCGGCGTTCGCCTTGCCAGCGCTGCTCGGTACCTTCCTGCCCGTCGGTTTTGTGCTGGCCGCTACCGATGAGGTTCCGGCCACGAACCTTTTGCCGGCCGTGGTTGTCACGGCCGTTCATGATCATTCACCGGCCCATGTCGTGGCCGATCCCCGACAGGCGCGCCAGCCTGTCCCGGCGAGTGACGCGGCCGATTATCTGAAGACCATCCCCGGTTTCTCGGCGATCCGCAGCGGCGGCTCCAACGGGGATCCGGTCTTTCGCGGCCAGTCGGGTTCGCGTCTGCAACTGCTCGTCGACGGGACGCAGATGCCGGGTGCCTGCCCCTCACGTATGGATTCGCCCAGCTCCTACATCTCGCCGGACACCTTCGACACCTTGACGGTGATCAAGGGCCCGCAGACGGTCTTGTGGGGGCCGGGCGCGTCCGCCGGGGTGGTCCGCTTCGATCGCGAACGTCCCGATTTCACTGAAACGGCCGTGCATTTCAGTGCAAGTCTGCTCGGCGCCAGTGCCGGTCGTATCGATCAAAGCGCCGATTTCGAGGCGGGTAACGACCGGATGTATGTTCGCGCCACGGCCAACCATTCCCGCAGCCGGGATTATCGGGATGGGAATGGCCGTCGGGTCCCGTCCGCCTGGAAGAAATGGAATACCGACCTGGCCGTGGGTCTCACGCCCGATCGCGACACCCTGCTGGAGTTCGGTGCGGGCGCCGGCGACGGTGAAGCCCGCTATGGCGGCCGGGGCATGGACGGAACCCGGTTCCGGCGTGACAGCATGAGTCTGCGTTTCGAGAAGCGGCATCTTGCGCCCTGGTTTACCGGGCTGGACGCACAGCTCTATCGCAACGAGGCTGACCATGTCATGGACAATTTCACGCTGCGTACACCGCCGGCGACCGGCATGATGGCTGGTGGCATGGCGCGTAACGTCAGGCGTACCACCACCGGTGGACGCCTGGCCGCTACCTTGCAGCCAGGAGAAGACGTTTCGCTGATTGTGGGCTTCGATTTCACGCGCAGTCCGCACGATGCGCGTGGCGGCACGCCACTGATGCCTTACGGTGACCGCCCGCGGGTGCGCGACGCCAGGCTGGACGGGGCCGGGGTGTTCACCGAGCTGACATGGCAAGTCCAGGATGACACGCGCTGGATCACGGGGGTACGCCTGGATCGGGCCAAGGCCCGGCGTTACCCTGCAACAGGTACCGGGATGGCGGCGATGGGTACGGAGGAGTCGATGAGCGCGTCAAACCGGCGTACGCGCAATGCACTGCCGGGTGGCTTCGTGCGCTGGGAGCGCGACCTGCCCTCGGGTGCCACGGCATGGGCGGGCGTCGGTCATGTGCAGCGCTTCCCGGATTACTGGGAGTTGATCTCTCCTGGCAACAGTTCGGCGGCAAGCGGAAACGCCTTCTCTATGCTGCAGCCGGAAAAGACCACGCAACTGGATGCGGGCCTGAACTGGCAGGGAGAGGATTGGCTGCTGTGGAGCGCAGCCTATGCTGGCCGGATTCAGGACTACATCCTTTTCAATTATCAGGGCATGAGCTCCCAGGTCGGCAATGTGAATGCCCGTATCGTCGGCATCGAGTCGGGCGGCAGCTTGCGGCTGTCCCGGGCATGGACCCTGCAGGGCACGCTTGCCTACAACCGGGGCCAGAACACGACGGATCGCGAGCCGCTGCCGCAGGTGCCGCCGCTGGAGGTCAGGGTGGCACTGGACCATGCGCAGGGCCCCTGGAGTGCCGGTGTGCTGTGGCGCATGGTTGCGTCCCAGCACCGTTATGCCAGAGACAAGGGCAATGTTGTCGGGCGTGATCGAGGCGCGAGTGCGGGCTTCAGCATTTTCTCGCTGCACGCGGACTATCGCGTGAACCAGCGGCTGAAGCTGGCGCTGGGCATCGACAACGTTTTCGACAAGGCGTACGCCGAACACCTGAATCTGGCTGGCAATGCGGGTTTCGGCTATCCGGGCGGCGTGCGGATCAACGAGCCGGGACGTACGCTCTGGCTGCGTGCGGACGTGCGTTTCTGACGGTTCTGTCGACTGTGGTTCGGTGCGAACCGTTCCCGCGGAAGCGCACGCAATGGCCGGCCGCAACGCGGCACGGCGGCCATGATCTTTCAGGGCTTCACGCCGGAGCGGAAAGACGGCATGTCCGTCTCCCGCCCGGCCTCACGGCACCAGCAGATGCGGCAGCCAGGTGCTCAGGCCCGGCCAGAGCATCAGGGTTGCCAGCACCAGCAGTTCGAGCAGCAGGAAGGGCATCGCCGCGCGGTAGACCTCGCCGAGCGTGATCGGCGGCGGTGCCACGCCCTTCATCACGAACAGCAGCAGACCGAACGGCGGTGTCAGGAAGCTGATTTCCATCGTCAGCAGATAGAGCACGCCGAGCCAGAGCAGATCGATGTCGACCGCCTTGGCCAGCGGGATGAAGAACGGGATCGTGATCATCAGCATGCTGACCTGATCGACGAAGCAGCCGAGAAAGAGCAGCACCAGTACCATCGAGACGACGATCGCGAACGGCGACAGCCCGGAGTCGGTGACCAGCGCGATCAGGCCGTTGGTCGCGCCCGAGAAAGCGAGAATCTGGGCGAAGGTGATCGATGCGACGATGATGAACAGGATCATCACGCTGACCTTCGCGGTCTCCACCAGCGAGAGCTGCAGATTCCTGCGATCGAGCGCCCGGTAGCCGAGCGCCGCCAGCGCCGAGGCGACGCAGCCGAGCGCGGCCGACTCGGTCGGCGTGGCGATGCCGGCCACGAGGCTGCCGATCACCGCAATGAAGATGATCGACAGCGGCACGACGTCGATCAGGAACGGGCGATAGCGCGCCCAGCCCGATGCTCCGGAGGCGTCCTCCTGTGGCGCGCGCGAAGGGTCGCTGACGCAGGCATAGATGATGTAGCCGACGAAGAGTACGGCCAGCATCAGTGCCGGCAGAATGCCGGCGATGAGCAGTTTCGAGATCGAGATGCCAGCCAGACTGCCCAGCAGCACGGCCAGCGCCGACGGCGGGATCAGCATGGCAATGCCGCCGGTGGCCATGATCGGCCCCATCGCGATGCGCGCATCGTAGCCGCGGCGCAGCATCTCGGGCAGCAGCGCGCTGCCGAGCATGGCGGTATTGGCCATCGACGAACCGGACAATGCCGCGAAGACCGTGCCGCCGACGACACTGACGATCGGCATGCGTCCCGGCACGCGCGCGATCAACTGTTCGATGGCGTTGATGGCACGAAAGGCAACGCCGGTGTGCAGCAGCAGTTCGCCCATCAGGATGAACAGCGGGATCGGCGCCAGCGAGTAATTGGTCAGCGCCGTCACCGAGTTGCGCACCATCTGCAGCAGACCGATGTCGCCGCCGAGGAAAATCAGCGCGCCGAGAATGTTGACGGCGAAGAAGGCGAAGGCGACCGGCAGGCCGATCAGCAGCAGGCCGACCAGGGTGCCGAGCAGCAGGAAGAGCGCTTCTTGCCAGGGCATTCAGTGTTCCGGCCCGCGCCGGTCGGCAAATCGCACGTGAACGGCGTGCGCGCTGGACTGGCTGTTGATCGGCGTTGGAGCGCCATCGGCCAGCCGCCGCAGGGGTACGAGGCGAGGCGCGGACGCTGCCTGAGCGACGGACATGTGCTCAGAATCCCGGCACGTCGCTGGGCGGCCTGCGCTGCGTCAGGCGGATGGCGAATTCGATTGTCAGCAGTGCGGCCGAGAACGGCATGACGACGAAAATCCACCACTCGGGAAACACGACCGCCTTGAGCACCATGTTGCCCTGCTGCCAGGCACCGATCGTCACGCGGATCGACCAGACCAGCAGTACGACCGAGATGCTCATCCCCATCAGGTCGGCCATGAATCCGGCCGCGCGCTGGAGCGGCGGCGGCAGCGCGTTGACCATGAAGTCGACGCGGACGTGCCCGCCGACGCGCAGCACCCACGGAGCGGCGATGAAGGTGGCGATGAACAGGCCGTATTCGACGAGGTCGATCAGACCGCGCAGACTTTCCCCGTACACGTTGCGCATGAATACGTCATACGCCGTCGCCACGGCAATCACGGCGAAGCAGGCGCCTGCCAGCAGGCCGCACAGATCGAGCAGGCGCCGATACCATGTGGCCATCATGGCTGCGTCGCGGGGTCAGGGCGCGAGCAGCCTGCGCAGTTCGTCAGCGTATTGCGGGGCGTTCTTCTTGATCTCGGCCCAGCCGGCGTCCTGGGCCGTGCGGTTCCACTGGTCGCGTTCCGC
Source organism: Burkholderiaceae bacterium (assembly GCA_036844405.1). Classification (GTDB taxonomy): domain Bacteria; phylum Pseudomonadota; class Gammaproteobacteria; order Burkholderiales; family Burkholderiaceae_E; genus Zeimonas. The sequence goes on from DAIUFU010000013.1 coordinate 15,716, forward strand.
ACCGGTCAACTCGATCGTCTGGATGCCGGCGTCGGCCTGGCGCTTGCGCTCGGCGGCGCTGATGTCGACGTTGAGCGCGTTGTGCGCCTCGACCCACTGGGCCGCGTCGCTGAGGACCTTGCGCTGCGCGTCGGTGAGCTTCTTCCAGCGGTCCAGGTTGACAAGGATGTTCACGTCGACCTGGTAAAAGCCGGGATCCACGCGATATTTCGTCCTTTCATGCCAGCCGAGATCGAAGATGCCCTGGATCGGCCAGCCGTAGCCGTCGACGACACCGCGCTCGAGCGCCGTGTACACCTCGCCGGGAGGCGTCTGCACGGTGTTGGCGCCGAGCGCCGCGAAGAAGGCGCGGTAGATCGGCGTCACGCGGATCGTCATGCCCTTGAGGTCGGCCTTGTCGATCAGCTTGTTGGTGTACAGATGGAACGGAATGCCGTCACCGGTACGAGCCAGGTACCAGGTGTTCATCTTCTCGTTGTGCAGCCGGTTGACCAGCGCCCAGCCGCCGTTTGCGCGCTGCTCCTGGATCGTGTTGGTCGACAGCTTGAGGGCATCGGCTTCGGGCAGCACGTTCAGGTAGAACGCGCCGGTGGCGTTGGCGATGTCGACGACGCCCGACTTGACGGCGTTGCCGACTTCGAACGGCGGCATGGCCTTCGGACCACCGATGTACTGGATCTGGATCACGCCCTTGCCGTCGACATTGACCTTCTCGATGAAGTCCTCGAAGGGCTTGGCGAACGCGGTTCCTTCCTGGAAGGCATTGACGCCGCGCAGCGTCACCTGTTGCGCCTGGGCGGCGGCGCCCGCACACAGGGTCAGGGCGCCGGCGAGAAGGCCGGTCAGGGCGCGGATCATCCGTGAGTCGTGCATCGTGCGTACCCGTTTCATGCGGTGGTGGCGGAAAGTATATCGATTCCGCCAGTGAAACAGCACAATGAAATGAAATCGGCGCGGCTGCGGGCCGGGCCAGGCGCGAACCGCCGCAATGACTCCTGTCGCGACCGGCTTCGGCGGCGAGGCGCCGCGTGAGCGGGCTGGTTCTCCCGGCGTGAATCCTGCCTTTCATTGGACTAGACTCCGGGGTTTTGTCGCAGCCGCCGCTGCGGGTGCCCGCATGCCGAATCCATCCCCGGCCCGGTTCGTCGCCTGGCGCCGTTTCGCGTACGTTGTGGTCCTCCTGTCGGCCCTGATGGCCGTCTGGTGGCTGCGCCCGGCCGGCGATGGCGTTTCGTCCGGACCGCCGACTCCGGGGCAGACATCCGGGACGCCCGCAGCCGATGCCGGATCGGCGCGTCCGGCTCTGACCGTGACGATCACTGCGCTGCGGGCGGAGTCCTGGCCGGTCGAGCTCACGGCCAATGGCAGCATCGAAGCCTGGCAGGAGATCGTCATCGGCAGCGAGGTCAGCGGTTTGAGGCTGGCAGAAGTCGCCGTCGACGTTGGCGATCGCGTGCATGCCGGGCAGTTGCTGGCACGACTGGACGACGAAACCGTGCGCGCCGGGCTGGCGCAGACGCGGGCAGCACTGGCCGAAGCCGAAGCCATGCTGGCCGAAGCGCGCGCCAACGCGCGGCGTGCCGGTACGCTCGGCAAGGGTGGCGCGCTCAGCGCGCAGCAGCTCGAACAGTACCGCACGGCCGAACAGACGGCGCTGGCCCGGGTGGACGTGCAGCGTGCGCGCCTGCAGACCGAAGAGCGGCGCCTGGCCTGGACGCGGATCGTGGCGCCGGTCGACGGCACGGTGGCGGTGCGCGCCGCAACACCTGGTTCGATCGTGCATCCGGGTGCGGAACTCTTCCGGCTCATCCGTGATGGCCGGCTGGAGTGGCGGGCCGAAATGCCCGACGGACCGCTCGCGCGGATCGAAGCCGGACAGCGCGCGCAACTGATCACGGCCGGCGGGGCGCCGGTGGAGGGTCGCGTACGCATCGTCGCACCGACGGTCGACCCACATACGCGCATGGGTCTGGTCTACGTCGATCTGCCGCCGACGGCGGCCGTGCGTGCAGGCACGTTTGCGCGCGGCCGGATCGTGCTCGACCATACGCCGGCACAGACGCTGCCGCAGACCGCGGTCAGCCTGCGTGACGGCTTCGCGATCGTCTTCCGGGTGGACGACGACGATCGCGTCGTGCAGACGAAAGTGCGCACCGGGCGCCGGGTCGGTGATCGCGTCGAGATCGCCGATGGACTCGACCCGGGCGCGCGCGTCGTCGAGGCCGGATCGGGTTTCCTCGTCGACGGCGATCGGGTGCGGATCGTGGAGGCATCGCCGGCAGCGCCGGCGTCACCATGAACTGGAACGTCTCGTCCTGGTCGATCCGCAACCCGACGCCAGCCATTCTCCTTTTCCTGTTGCTCACCGTCGCCGGCGTGCTGTCGTTCGGCGCGATGAAGGTCCAGAACTTTCCGGACATCGAACTGCCGACGGTCGTGGTCACTGCGCTGCTGCCCGGCGCCGGGCCCGAGCAACTCGAAACCGAAGTGGCGCGCAAGCTCGAAAACGTGATCGCCACCGTCCAGGGCGTCAAGCACATCTATACGCGCCTGCAGGACGGCGCGGCGACGGTGACGGTCGAGTTCCACCTGGAAAAACCGGTCCAGGAGGCGGTCGACGATGTGCGCTCGGCGGTCGCGCGCGTGCGCTCCGACCTGCCTGCCGATCTGCTCGATCCGGTGATCACGCGCATGGACGTCGCCGGTCTGCCGATCCTCACGTTCACGATCGCCTCCGACCGGCGCGACGAGGAAGAACTGTCCTGGTTCGTCGACGATGTCGTGAGCCGTGCGCTGCTGGCCGTGCCCGGGGTCGGTGCGGTAGCACGCGTGGGCGGGGTCACGCGTGAGGTCGCCATCGAACTCGACCCGCTGCGCATGCTGGCGGTGGGCGCTACCGCTGCCGACATCTCGCGCCGGCTGCGTTCGATCCAGCTCGACGCGCCGGGCGGACGCACCGAACTCGGCGGCGCCGAGCAGTCCGTGCGTACCATCGCAACGGTTGCGTCGGCGCAGGAACTCGCGCGCCTGTCGATCACGCTGTCCGACGGGCGTGCGATCCGGCTGACCGATGTCGCCAGTGTGCGCGACACCGTGGCCGAACGGCGCTCGATTGCGCTGCTCGACGGTGCCCCGGTAGTGGGCTTCGAGATCACGCGCAGCCGTGGCGCCGGCGAAGTCGAAGTGGCGCAGGGCGTGCGTGCGCAACTGGCGACGCTGCAGAGCCGTCATCCCGATCTGCGCATCGGCGAGGCCGTCGATTTCGTCGTCGCGGTCGAGGAGAATTACGACGGTTCGATGCGTCTGCTCTACGAAGGTGCGGCGCTGGCCGTGATCGTCGTCTGGCTGTTCCTGCGCAATGTCCGGGCCACGCTGGTGGCCGCGAGCGCGCTGCCGCTGTCGATCATCCCGGCCTTCGCCGGCATGTATCTGGCCGGCTTCTCGATCAACGTGGTGACGCTGCTGTCACTGTCGCTCGTCGTCGGCATTCTCGTCGACGATGCGATCGTCGAGATCGAAAACATCATGCGCCACCTGCGCGCCGGCAAGACACCGTACCAGGCTGCGATGGAGGCGGCTGACGAGATCGGGCTGGCCGTCATCGCGACCACCTTCACGCTGATTTCGGTTTTCCTGCCGACAGCCTTCATGAGCGGCGTCGCCGGTCGATTTTTCGTGCAGTTCGGCTGGACCGCATCGATGGCAGTGTTCGCCTCGCTCGTCGTTGCCCGCATGCTGACGCCGATGATGTCGGCCTATCTGCTCCGGCCGGACCGTCCGCGCGCGGACGGGCGCCTGATGCTGGCCTATCTGCGTCTGGCGCGCTGGTGCCTGGCGCATCGTCTGTGGACCGGTGCTGCGGCGGCACTGTTCCTGGTCGGTTCACTGCTGCTGGTGCCGCTGCTGCCGACCGGCTTCATGCCGCCGGACGATCTGTCGCAAACGCAGGTGCACGTCGAACTGCCGCCGGGCAGCACGTTCGAGCAGACGCTGGCGGTGGCCGAACAGGTGCGCGCGATCGTCCGGCAGCACCGTGATGTCGTTCAGGTCTACAGCGCCATCGGCGGCGGCACGTCTGGTGCCGATCCTTTCGTGCCGCAGGGCGTTGCCGAAGCGCGCAAGGCGACGCTCACGCTCGATCTCGCGCCGCGCGAAGAACGCCGCGGCCGCAAGAAGCAGGTGATCGAGGGCGAACTGCGTCAGGCACTCGAAGCCGTACCGGGCGCGCGCATCGAGGTCGGGCTCAATGCAATGGGCGAGAAGTACGTGCTCGTGCTGGCCGGTGAAGACGGCGACGTGCTCGCCCACCATGCCCGGATCGTCGGTGCGCAGTTGCGTACCCTGCCCGGGATTGGCAACGTCGTGTCCTCGGCGAGCCTGATGCGTCCGGAGTGGATCGTGCGCCCGGATGACGAACGGGCGGCCGATCTCGGTGTGACGACCGCGGCGATCGCCGACACCCTGCGCATCGCGACCGTCGGCGATTACGACCAGAACCTGGCCAAGCTCGATCTGCCGCGCCGGCAGGTGCCGATCGTCGTGCGGCTCGATCCGCGTGCGCGCGCCGATGCCGACCTGCTGGCGCAACTGCAGGTGCCGGGCGCGTCCGGTCCGGTGACGCTGGCCAGCGTTGCCGACATCACCCTCGGCAGCGGCCCGGTGCAGATCGATCGCTACGACCGTCTGCGCAATATCAATTTCCGGATCGAACTCAACGGTCAGCCGCTGGGCGAGATCGAGAAGCTGGCACTGGCGCTGCCGGCACTGCGCGACCTGCCGCCCGGTGTGCTGCTGCGCACGGTCGGGGACGCCGAAGCCATGGGCGAGCTGGGCGAGAGCTTCGCGCTGGCGATGTTCACCGGCGTGCTGTGCATCTACTCGGTGCTCGTACTGCTCTTTCGCGATTTCGTGCAGCCGGTGACGATTCTGGCGGCGCTCGTGCTGTCGGTGCCGGGCGCTTTTCTCGCCCTGTATCTGACGCGTCTGTCGATCTCGATGCCGTCGATGATCGGCATGATCATGCTGATGGGCATTGCCACCAAGAATTCGATCCTGCTCGTCGAGTACGCGATCATGGCGCGGCGCGACCGCGGCCTGGCCCGTATCGATGCGCTGCTCGACGCCTGCCACAAGCGGGCCCGGCCGATCGTGATGACGACCGTAGCGATGGGTGCCGGCATGACGCCGATCGCCATCGGCTGGGGCGTGGATCCGGCCTTCCGTGCGCCGATGGCACTGGTGGTGATCGGCGGCCTGATCACATCGACTTTCCTGAGCCTGCTCGTGATCCCGGTGGTCTTTACCTGGGTCGACGACCTTGTTCAGGGGCTGCGGCGCGGGCATCGCTCGTTACAATGAAGCGCTTCCGGTCAACTTCCCGGACATTCTTCCGGCCGGGCGTCTGATCGTCCTGCGAACCGGCGGCAGGACACGGGTGCCGCGCCCTGCTGCCGTACTGGTCACGCTGCCGGCACCGACCGGCACTGTGCCAACCCGTTGCAACTCCTGTTCCCGCCATGACCGATTCCACCCGCAAGTCCGCACACCCGCCGTCCGGCGTGAAGTTCATCAGTCCGCAAGGCACGAGCGCCGTGCGCGACGGCATCCGGCCGAATGCGTACAGCGAAGTGCCGGATGCACAGGGCAAGCCGGCCTGGCTGCGCACGCGCGTGCCGTCAGGGGCGCGCTACCAGCAGATTCTGGAGATCGTGCGTACGCACCGGCTGGCGACCGTGTGTGCGGAGTCGAAGTGCCCGAACATCGCCGAGTGCTGGGGGCGCGGGACGGCCACGCTGATGCTGATGGGTTCGGTGTGCACGCGCGCGTGCCGATTCTGTTCGGTCGATACCGGCAATCCGCGCGGCTGGCTCGATCCGCTCGAACCGACGAATGTCGCCGATGCCGTGGCGCTGATGGGGCTGCGGTACGTCGTGCTGACCTCGGTCGATCGCGATGACCTGGCCGACGGCGGTGCCGGACATTACGCCGCCTGTGTGCGTGCGATCCATGAACGCATGCCGGAAACGGCGGTGGAAGCCCTTACCCCGGATTTCCAGGGGCGACACGATTGTGTCGCCACCGTGCTCGATGCCGGCCTGGCCACCTATGCGCAGAACCTGGAGACGGTCGAGCGCCTGACGGTACAGGTGCGTGACCCCCGTGCCGGCTATGGCCAGACGCTCGATGTGCTGCGCTTTGCGAAGGAGCATGCGCCGGCCACAATCACGAAGACGAGCCTGATGCTCGGTCTGGGCGAGACCGACGATGAACTGGAACAGGCGTTCGACGACATCCGGGCGGCCGATGTCGATGTGTTGACGATGGGGCAGTACATGCGCCCGACGCGCAATCACCTGCCGGTGCAGCGTTACGTGACGCCGGACGAGTTCCTGCGCTACCGCGACCGTGCGCTGGAGCGTGGCTTCGTCGAAGTTGTTGCCGGCCCGTTCGTGCGTTCGAGCTATCGCGCCGAACGCGTGCTCGAGCACAACAACGTCGGCCTGGACGAGACGGTACTGCAAGGGATCCGTGACTCGGCTACCTCGGGCAGCATGCGCTGCTGAGAACGCATGCGGTCATCGGCTGTTCATCCGGGCGGCGCTTCATCCGCACCCGGATCCCAGGGTTCGGCTTCGGCCAGCAGGGCGCGCAGGCGTTCGGCGGTAGCGTTGACCATGCCGATCTCGGCTTCGGCCAGATGTTCGGCGGCGAGCAGCTTGCGCCGGATTTCACTGCCCTGCAGCAGACCGAAGACCAGATAGACATTCCCCCACGACGCCTCGAGCAGCGTGGCCTGCCAGGTCCTGCCCTGGTCATCGTCGAAGGTGTGCATGCGAATCGGTTCCCGGATCGGGTGTCGGTGATGGTTCTGTCCGCTCTCAGCCGGCGGAGGCGACAGAATGTTTCTCGATCCGTGCCGACAGGCGCGCCAGCCAGCCAACGGCATCGGCGATCGCCCGTTCGGCCACGGCGAAGACCTCGCCTTCGGTAGCCGCCAGCACGGTCTCCAGGCTTTCGATCAGCGCTTCGAGCGGCTTCTGGGCACTGATCAGGAGATGCACCGGATTCATTTCGCCAGAGCCATCCGGTGTCGGTATTTCGCCCGCGCCGGCTTCGGCGGGTCCGGCCGGCATTCCGTCGGATCCGCATCGATCGATCAGCGCCTCCAGGACCTCGGCGCTCTCGGTGTCCCCGGCTTCGTGCAGACGGTCGGCGATCCGGCGTTCCCCGGCCGCAATGACCGCCAGCCGCTGACGCAGAAACGCGAGCAGGGCATCGGCGGACGCCATCGCCTCTTCGGGGACGCCGATGGCCGTTTCCGCCTGCCGTTCGCCGCGTTCGCGGTGGTACGCCTTGCGCCGCCAGCGGCGCAGATGTGCGGCGTGACGCAGCTCGTCGGCCGCCAGGTGTTCGGCTTCGCGTGCCACCCGCGGGTCGGACGCGCGCGAGGCCAGATAGGTGTAGAAGGAGAAGGCACGCTGCTCGTTTTCGACGGCCAGCGCAAAAGCGCGATAGGGCGTGAGCAGCGAACTGCCTTCGATCTCCTCCCAGGAGGTGGCAAGTTCATCGGGCAGTGCGCGGCTGCACAGATGTGCCTCGGGAATCGTGACGTCCAGACCGGCCGCCCATTCCGCCACCGCATCGACGTGACCGCGTTCTTCCTCGGCCATCAGACGGAAGGCTTCGGCCGTTTCCGTTTCGCCTCTCCGACGCATGATTTCCTCGAGACGCTCGTAGCGCCGGACCGATTCGCGCTCGATCGCGTTGGCGATGCACACGAGCGTTTCCATCGTGACATTTTCCAGTTCGGGATCGTGCGCAAGAGTCGTGGTACGCAAGGCAAATCCTCCTGTCGCCATCACGGCATGAAATACCGTTCCGGTACAGCGTTTCCCGCCATGCACCGCTCCCGGGCCCCTGCCTGCCTGGCGGCGTTGCGAATCCTCTCATGCCACACAGGGCATGAATGCGGTTCGCACTCTGCCGGACGAGCCAATCTGCAGACTCATGAGCGGCGTCAAGCGCGAAGCACTTGCGCTAGCTTATACTTCCCGCCCCTGGGCAGGGAACGTCTGCGGAAAAATCATCCACACCTGTCTTTCGGGTGCGGCCGACTGCCGTGCACGTTCCGGGATCGTCATCTTCGACGATTCGCTGCCTGCCCATGATCGTATCAAGGTTGTTGCAGATGTCACCTGCAAGGAACGGTCGGCGGCGCTTTCTGTCCGTCATCGGCGCCAGTGCCGCCTGTGCTGCATTGCCCGCGGTCTCTGCCGCCGAACGAGGCAACCTCGCCCGTGACCGGGCGGTGTCCGCCGGTGCGGCACGCGCCGGATCGCCTGCCGGTACACCGGTGCCGGTGGTCTGGAAAGGTACTGCACTCGGGGCGTTCGCCTCGATCACGCTGGTGCATGAAGATCGCGACCGCGCGCGGCGGGTGCTCGCCGGTTGCGTCGATGAGGTCGAGCGGCTCGAGCGCATCTTCAGCCTGTACCGGCCTGATTCCGCGCTCGTTGAACTGAACGCCGGCGGCGCGCTTCAGGCTCCGCCGACCGAACTGGTTGAACTGCTGTCGACGTCGCTGGCCCTTGCCCGCGCCAGCCAGGGCGCCTTCGACCCGACCGTGCAGCCGCTCTATGAGCTGTATCAGGCCCATTTCGCGCAGCCTGGCGCCGATCCGCGCGGGCCTTCGGCAACCGTGCTGGCGCAGGCACGACGCCGGGTCGACCATCGGCTCGTCGATATCGGTGCCGGGCGGATCGCGTTCCGGGCACCGGCCATGGCGATCACCCTGAACGGCATCGCGCAGGGTTATGTGACCGACCGGATCGCCGACCGGTTGCGCGCGGAAGGTTTTGCCGACGTGGTGGTCGATCTGGGTGAAACCCGTGCTTCGGGTCATCGCGCCGATGGCGGGCCATGGGTGGCGGCCATCATCGATCCGGACGTGCCGGCACGCACCCTGTTCGAACTGGAAATGGGCGAAGCACCCGGGCACGCGGCAGCGCTGGCCACGTCGGCTGGAGCGGGTACGCGCTTCGGGCCGGACCCACGTGTGCACCATCTGTTCGATCCGCACACGGGGCGCAGCGCCAACCGCTATGCCTCGGTGTCGGTGGCGGCTTCCCGGGCGACGCTGGCCGACGGCCTGGCGACGGCATTGTCGATTCTGGCGCCCGACGAGGGGCGACGGCTGCTGGCCGGCTATCGGCCGGCACGTGCCTGGTTCGTGCATGACGACCGCACGATCGAGAAGGTGGGCTGAGTCCGGGTGATGGCGGTGACGCGCGCGCCCGGCGCATCTCGTCGTCTCCTGCCGGTGTGGCTGGTCCTGTCGTGGCTGTTGCCATTCTGTGTAGTGGCGTTTGCCGATGCTGCCGGGACCGCATCGGCCGTACCCGCGACTGTGGCCTCCGCCGCACCGGCCACCGGGTCGGCGCTGGATGGCTATCTGGCAAAGCTGGCGCCGGATGAACTTTTCCCCGGGGCCGACCGCTTCGGGCCGGCGGCGGGCAGCCCGCCGATCGCTCCGGTGTTCCGCGGCGGCGAGCGTGTCGGCGCGGCTTTCCTGACCGCCGATTTCGTCGATACGCGCGGCTATTCGGGCAAGCCGATCTACGTCGTTGCTGCGCTCGATGAAGAAGGCACCATCCGGGGCGTGCGCATCGTCGAGCACAGCGAGCCGATCCTGATGGTCGGCGTGCCCGAGCACCGGATCGCCGAGTCGGTGCGCGGCTATGTCGGCTTCAACGCGATCCGGGCCAGCGCCGAAGGCCGAGGGCCTCCCGAGCCCGACATCGTCAGCGGCGCAACCGTGACGGTGCTGATCATCGGCGACAGCATCGTGCGCTCGGCGGCGCGGGTCATCCGGATCCTGCGTGCGCATGCTGCGGCTGCACCCGGGACGACAGCCGGGCGCGTTGTCGTCGACAATGCCGCCGGCAGCCCGGGCGACTGGGCAGGTCTGCTGGAGCAGGGCGCGATCGGCCATCTTCGCCTGACGGCAGGTGATGTGCACCAGGCATTCGTCGAGGCGGGCGAAACCGACGCTGCCAGCCTCACCCGGACCGGTACGCCGGAGGCCGAATTCATCGACCTGTACGTGGCGCTGGCGTCGCAGCCGGCGATCGGTCGCACCCTGCTGGGCGAAGACGAATACGAGCGGGTGCGCAAATGGCTCGGTCCGGATCGCCAGGCATTGCTGATCGCGGCGAGCGGATCGTATTCGTTCAAGGGCTCGGCCTGGTTTCGCGGCGGGATCTTCGATCGCATCGAACTGGTCCAGGGACTCGAGACGATCCGTTTCTGGAAGCGTCATCACCGGCGCATCGGCCGCCTGCTTGCGCCGGGCGCAGCCGATGTCCGTGAAATCGGCGTCTTCGCGATTCCGTCGGATGCCGAATTCGATCCGGTTGCACCCTGGCGGCTGCAACTGATCGTGCAACAGCAGATCAATACCTTCGATCATGCCTTTGCGCGCTTTTCCCTGCCGTACCGGTTGCCGTCCGCGTACACCACGCGCACGACGGCGAACGGGACGATGGCTGTTCCGGGTGAGCCGGTGTCCGGCGCAGCGGCCCCGATGGCAACCGGTGCCGCGCCCGATGGCCACGCAGGCAGGGTCTCTGCCGCCGGACCGCCCGTCGAAAGCGTGGCCGGTGCCGCTGCCCCATTGCAGTCGGCGGGCAGCGCGTCACCGGAACTGGCTGCGGAAGCTGACTTCGCCGCCGATCCGGCGCCCTTGTGGCAGCGGATCTGGAAGAGCCGCATCGCCGCGATCATCGTGCTGGCGCTGATGCTGCTGGCGCTCACCGTCATCTTCTTCTTCCAGAACCTGATCGTTCCGCACGAGAAGCTGTTCGACCGGATTCGCCTCACCTATCTGACGGTGACGCTGCTCTGGCTCGGCTGGGTGGCACAGGCGCAACTGTCGGTCGTGAACGTCCTCACGTTCGTCGACTCACTGCGCACCGGGTTTCACTGGGAGTCCTTCCTCGTCGACCCGCTGATTTTCATCCTCTGGTGCTCGGTAGCGGCGGCACTGCTGTTCTGGGGGCGTGGCCCCTTCTGCGGCTGGCTGTGCCCGTTCGGCGCGCTGCAGGAGCTGACCAACCGGATTGCACGCCGGCTGAAGGTGCCGCAGCTGAAGATTCCGTGGGGCGTGCACGAGCGGCTGTGGCCATTCAAGTACATCATCTTCCTCGGTCTGTTCGGCATCTCGCTGGGCTCGCTGGCCTGGGCCGAGCGCTTCGCCGAGATCGAACCGTTCAAGACGGCGATCGTGCTGCGCTTCATGCGCGAGTGGTGGTTCGTCGCCTTCGCGCTCGCGCTGCTCGGCGCCGGCCTGTTCATCGAACGTTTCTTTTGCCGCTATCTGTGCCCGCTCGGGGCGGCGCTGGCGATTCCCGGGCGCATGCGCATGTTCGACTGGCTCAAGCGCTATCGCGAGTGTGGCAATCCGTGCATGCGCTGCTTCAAGGAATGTCCGGTAGAGGCCATTCACCCGGAAGGGCACATCAACCCGAACGAGTGCATCTCGTGCCTGCATTGCCAGGTGCTGTATCACCACGACCACAAGTGTCCGGTGCGTGTGCAGCGCCGGCTCAAGCGGGAAAAAAGGGCTGCCATGGCGCGGCCGGCCAGTGCGCCGGCGGCTGACACCTTTCCGGTCACGGTCCATCGCCGCCCGCGCGGAACGGTGTGAAAGCGTGTGAAGCCTTCCGGGTGCGATCGATGGCTGCACGCGTTCTGATGGCCGGTTGTCCGGGACCGGGCGCCCGCTGCTGCAGGTCTTTGCCAACCGGCGCATGGCGGCGATGCT
>DAIUFU010000014.1:0-3993 GCA_036844405.1 Burkholderiaceae bacterium
TCGGACAATCTGGCCGGCATCCATGATCCGGTGGTCGACGCGCTCGTCGAGCACCTGCTGCAAAGCGCCACGCGCAGCGAGCTGGTGACAGCGGCGCGGGCGCTCGATCGCGTGCTGCGTGCCGGCTGGTATCTGGTGCCGCAGTTCCATGCCCCGGCGCATCGCATCGCCTATCGGGCCCGGCTTGCGCACCCGGAGCACCTGCCGCTGTTCTATGCTGCCGAGCCGTGGGCCCTGAAGACCTGGTGGGAGCGCCGCTGAGATGGCCGCCTACATCGTCAAGCGTCTGTTGCTGATGATTCCGACCCTGATCGGAATCCTGTTCGTCTCCTTCGTCATCATCCAGTTCGTGCCGGGCGGTCCGGTCGAGCAACTGGTGCATGAACTGCGCGGCGGCGTGGCCGGCGGCGGGGAAGTCGCGGCGACCGGCGGCTATCGCGGCGCGCAGGGCGTCGATCCGCAGCAGATCGAGGAAATCCGCCGGATGTACGGCTTCGATCGGCCGGCGCCGGAGCGCTTCGTGCGCATGCTGCGGCAATACGCCAGCTTCGATCTCGGCACCAGCTATCTCTACCACCAGAGCGTCGGCGAGCTGATCGTCGAGAAGCTGCCGGTATCGATCAGTCTCGGCCTGTGGAGCTTTCTGCTGGTCTACGCCGTATCGATTCCGCTGGGCATCGCCAAGGCCGTTCGTCACGGCACGCGCTTCGATCTGTGGACTTCGGTGGCGATCCTCGTCGGCTATGCGATTCCGGGCTTCGTGCTCGGCATCCTGCTGCTCGTGCTCTTCGGCGGCGGCAGTTTCTGGCAGATCTTCCCGCTGCGTGGTCTGGTATCCGACGATTTCGCGCAGTTGAGCCTGGGCGGCAAGGTGCTCGATTACTTCTGGCACCTGGCGATGCCGCTGACCTGTCTCGTCGTCGGCAGCTTTGCCGTGACGACGATGCTCACCAAGAACACCGTCCTCGAGGAAATCCGCAAGCAGTACGTGCTGACCGCGCGCGCCAAGGGCCTGAGCGAGCGCCGCGTCTTCTACAAGCACGTCTTCCGCAACGCGATGATCCCGCTCGTGACCGCATTTCCGGCCGCTTTCATCGGCGCCTTCTTCACCGGCTCGCTGCTGATCGAGACGCTGTTCTCGCTCGATGGCCTCGGCCTGTTGTCCTACGAAGCCGTCATCCGGCGCGACTACCCGGTGGTGCTCGGCACGCTCTACGTGTTCTCGCTGCTCGGGCTGGTGGCCAAACTGCTGACCGACCTGATGTACACGTGGGTCGATCCGCGTGTGAAATTCTCGGCGAGCGCCTGATGTCCGCGACTGCCCGGCGGGTTTCGCTCTCGCCGCGCCAGCGCGCCTGGCGCCGCTTTCGCACGAACCGGCGCGGCTACTGGAGCCTGTGGATCTTCCTGCTGGTGTTCGGCGTCAGCCTGTTCGCCGAGGTGCTGTCGAATGACCGTCCGCTGGCCGTGCGCTACGAAGGGCACTGGTATTTCCCGCTGGTGCACGACTATCCGGAGACGACGTTCGGTGGCGACTTCCGCAGCACGACCGATTATCTCGACCCGTTCATCACCGAGCGCCTGTCGCAGGACGGCAACCGGGCCTGGTTTCCGCCGAACCACTACCGTTTCGATACCATCAATTACTTCGCCGCCAGCCCGAATCCGGCGCCGCCGTCGGCGCAGAACTGGCTGGGCACCGACGATCGCGGCCGAGATGTCTTCGCCCGCCTGCTGTACGGGTTTCGCATCTCGGTGCTGTTCGGGTTCGCGCTGACCGCAATCGGCGTCGTGGTCGGCATTCTGGCCGGCGCCGTGCAGGGCTACCACGGTGGCCGCTTCGACCTGGCGATGCAGCGGCTGGTCGAGATCTGGGGGGCCATCCCGGAACTGTATCTGCTGCTGATCCTGGCGTCGATGTTCGAACCGGGCATCCTGATCCTGCTCGTCATCCTGTCATTGTTCAGCTGGATCGGCCTGTCCGATTACGTACGCGCCGAGTTCCTGCGCAACCGTCAGCTCGAATACGTGACCGCCGCGCGCGCGCTCGGGCTGTCGGACCGGCAGATCATCTGGCGTCACGTGCTGCCGAATTCGCTCACGCCGGTCGTCGCTTTCCTGCCGTTTCGGATGAGCGCGGCCATTGTCGCGCTCACCAGCCTCGATTTCCTCGGCCTGGGCGTGCCGTCGTCGACGCCGAGCCTGGGCGAACTGCTCGCGCAGGGCAAGGAGAATCTCGATGCCTGGTGGATTTCGCTGGCCACCTTCGGCGTGCTGGTCGCCACGCTGATGCTGCTGATTTTCATCGGGGAGGCGCTGCGCGATGCGCTCGATACGCGCCGGGGCTGAGCGCTTGCCGCAGCGCGATGCCGGCGACCGGACGCCGATGGCTTCGCGCATCGGCGATCGTGCGTCGACCGGGCCGGGCGCTGCCGCGGGCTGCGGAGACCGCGCCGATGCTGTACCGCTGCTCGCCGTGCGCGATCTGGTCATCGAATTCACGGCGTCGGGCACGGCGACGCGTGTCGTCGACGAGGTGTCGTTCGATGTGCATGCCGGCGAAAAATTTGCGCTGGTCGGGGAGTCCGGTTCGGGCAAGACCGTGACTGCGCTGTCGGTTCTGCGCCTGAACGGCGATGCGCGTCTCGGCGGCTCGGTGCGATTCGCCGGGCGCGAACTCCTGCAGGCGGGCGAGCGCGAGATGCGCAGCGTGCGCGGACGCGAGATCGCGATGATCTTCCAGGAGCCCGCCAGCGCGCTCAACCCGCTCTATACGATCGGTGACCAGATCTGCGAGGCGATCGAGCGCCACGAGGGCGTCTCACGTGCCGTGGCGGCACGGCGCGCCGTCGAACTGCTCGAGCGCACGCGTGTGCCGGAACCGCAGCGGCGTTTTTCCAGTTATCCGCACCAGTTGTCGGGCGGGCAGCGCCAGCGCGCGATGATCGCCATGGCACTGGCCTGTTCACCGCGCCTGCTGATTGCCGACGAACCGACCACCGCGCTCGACGTCACCGTGCAGCGGCGCATCGTCGAACTGCTCGACGAACTGCAGCGGGAAACTGGAATGGCCGTGCTGCTGATCACGCATGATCTGCCGCTCGTGCGCGCTTTCGCCGATCGCGTCGCCGTGATGAAGGAAGGCCGGCTGGTCGAGGAGGGTGCCACCGCCGCGCTGTTCGAATCGCCGCAGCATGCCTATACCCGCCTGCTGCTCGACAGCCGGCCGAAGCGCGAGATCGCACCGGCCGATCCGGCGGCACCGGTACTGCTCGACGCAAAGGGCATCACCTGTCGCTTCGCGCTGGCCGGCGGCCTCTTCCGCAAGCGTCGTTTCGAGGCCGTCGCCGGCGTCGACCTGCAGTTGCACCGCGGGCAGACGCTGGGCATCGTCGGCGAATCGGGCTCGGGCAAGAGCACGCTCGGACTGGCGTTGCTGCGCCTGTCGCAGGCGGAAACCACGGGCGTCATCCGTTTCGGCCAGACGCGCCTGGACCACCTGTCGGCACGCGCACTGCGCGCGCAGCGGCGCCATCTGCAGATCGTCTTCCAGGATCCGTTTCACTCGCTGTCGCCGCGACGAACGGTCCTGCAGATCGTCGAGGAAGGACTGGCCCTGCACGAGCCCGGTCTGAGTGCGGCGCAACGACGTGCGGCCGTGTCGGCGATGCTGGCCGAGGTCGGCATGGACGAGGACGCGCTCGATCGCTATCCGCATGAATTCTCCGGCGGCCAGCGCCAGCGGATCTCGATTGCGCGTGCCGCCATCCTGCGTCCCGGCCTGCTGCTGCTCGACGAACCGACCTCGGCCCTGGACGTCTCGGTCCAGCAGCAGGTGCTGCGTCTGCTCGCGTCGCTGCAGCAGCGCTACGGCATGGCCTACCTCTTCATCACGCACGATCTGGCGGTCGTGCGCGCGATGGCGCATCAGGTGATCGTGATGAAGGACGGGCGGATCGTCGAGGCCGGCGAGACGCAGGCCGTTTTCGAGGC
>DAIUFU010000014.1:4093-27329 GCA_036844405.1 Burkholderiaceae bacterium
CGGTCTTCGAGCCGCCCGCGCTGGCCGCCACCACGGCGGGTTCCGATCGCGTCAGCACGGCCGGCCGGATGCCGGCCTCGCCAGCGCGCACGATTTGCCGGGCGCCGCTGGCCGTCGTGAGCACGGTCTGTGTTGCGCCGTCGCCGACCTTGAGCGTGCGTCCGGCCTGCAGGACGGGGCCGAGGCGGTTCCACGCGCGCAACTGTGTCACCGAGGTGCCGAACCGGCTGGCGATCGACGTCAGGGTGTCGCCGCGCCGGACGCGATACTGGCGGGCCGGACCATGGACGAGTTCGACAATGCGCGGACCATCGAAGTCCTCGAGCAGGGATTCGTCGTCGACGTCGGTCTGCGGCACCAGAATGCGGGTGCCGGCCAGCATCCTGCGGCCCGGACGCAGATCATTGGCGGCGAGCAGTCTGGCTTCGGTCGTGCCGGCTGCACGCGCCACCGACGCCAGGGTTTCGCCGGCCTGCAGCGTGTACGGCTGCCAGGTGGCAAAGGTGCGATTGGCCTTGCGATGTCGTTCCATCGCATCGAGAAAGCGCTCGAGCCGATCCGCCGGCAACTTGATCCGGTGCTTGCCGGCGGCGCCGATGACCGGCCGGTTGTGCGCCGGGTTGAGGGCCACGAATTCGTCGACGCTCATGCCGGCAAAACGCGCCGCCAGCGCCAGATCCATCGGGGGCGTGTCGTCCACGGTCACGAAATACGGTTCGTCGGGCAGCGGCGGCAGCACGATGCCGGCACGGTCGGCGTTCAGGATGATGTTTTTCAGTGCCAGCAGTTTCGGCACGTAGTGGCGCGTCTCCGCCGGCATGTTCAACGACAGATAGTCGGTCGGCAGCCCGCGTGTCTGATTGCGCCGGATCGCCCGGGCAACGGCGTTTTCTCCCCAGTTGTAGGAGGCCAGCGCGAGGAACCAGTCGTTGCCTGCCAGCGCATGGATTTTCTCCAGGTAGTCCAGCGCCGCCTCGGTCGACTTGACGATGTCGCGCCGGTCATCCACCCACCAGTTCTGGCGCAGGTTGTATGCGCGCCCGGTCGACGGAATGAATTGCCAGAGGCCGGCCGCCCGGGCACTGGACAGCGCTTCCGGATTCATGGCGCTTTCGACGAACGGCAGCAGTGCCAGTTCGGTCGGCAGGCCACGTTCCTCGACCTGCTCGACGATGTGGAACAGATAGCGGCCGCCGCGCGCAAACATGCGTTGCAGCGCTTCCGGGTGATTCAGATAGAAGCGCTCCTTTTCCTTGACCAGCGGCGTGGCCAGGGGCGGCAGTGCAAAACCGGCGCGGATGCGTTGCCAGAGATCGGCGTGAACGGGTGCCGGATCCGCCGCGGAGCTTCCGCCAGGGTCCGCGATGCCCGGCGCAGCCGTTGCGGCCGCTGCGACGGCGGGCTGCGGGGTCTGCACCGTGGCCGGGTTGGCGTTCGCCGTGCGGTCTTCCTGCGCCGCGGTGCCATGTCGCTCGCCGGGCGTCATGGTCGAGCAGGCAGTGGCGAGCAGGATTGTGCAGATGCCGGCGACGCGGCCGATGACCATGCGAAGCCGGTGTCGGCGGCGCCGGGAAGGGAGACAGTCGACCATGGCGGATGCGGTTGGCCCGGAACGCAAAAGCGGGAATGCCCGAAGCACGCCGGCACGAGCGGAATCGCGGGCGATCGTACGGGTGCGGCCGGAGATCGTCAAGGCGCAGATCGCGTGCGGGCACTACAATCCGGTCATGCAGACGACCGATCCCTGGCAGGAGTGGCTGGAATCGCCGCCGGGCGAATACGTGCGCGAATGGGAACAGGCGCGTTTCGATGCGGCAGTGGCCGATCTGTTCGGATTTCATGCGCTGCAACTGGGCGACGCGGGCGTCGATGCCCTGCGCAACAACCGGATGCCGCATCGCGTTCGCGCCACCCGACCGTCTGATCGCGCCAGCACGATGCCCGTCGATCTGCTCGTGGATCGCTATTCCGACCTGCCGATCGCCACGGAATCGCTCGATCTCGTCGTGCTGCCGCACGTGCTCGAATTTGCGGCCGATCCGCACCGGGTGCTGCGGGAAGTCGACCGGGTGCTGCGCCCGGAAGGCCGTGTCGTCCTTTCGGGTTTCAACCCGGTGAGCCTGTGGGGCATGCGCCAGTGGTGGGCGCGTGCGTTCGCCGCCGGTCCGTTCGTGCCGCGCGATGGAACGTTCATTGCCCTGCCGCGCCTGCGTGACTGGTTCAAGTTGCTGGGCTTCGAATTCGATCGTGGCCGTTACGGCTGTTACCGGCCGCCGTGCCATACCCGGAAATGGCTCGACCGCAGCCGTTTCATCGAGCAGGCCGGCGACCGATGGTGGCCGATCTGCGGCGCCGTCTACGTCGTCTCGGCGATCAAGCGCGTGCCGGCGATCCGGCTGATCGGCCCGGTGCGACGTGTGCCGCGTCCGCGGCACGTTCCGGCGCCGGTCGCAGCGTCGGGGCGCAGTTCCTGGTTCAGCGATACATCCAGGCGCGCGACATCGGCAGCGACAGATGCGCACCATTCTCGTCCTGACGAGTCCGGGCGACCAGCAACTGATAGATGTTGATCCAGCCGTGCGCGAAACCGCGTGCACTGCCGGCCAGATAGACACGCCAGATCCGGCTGCGCCGCTCGCCGGCCATCGACTTCAGCCGATCGAGCTGACGCTCGAAATTCGCCGACCACAGCGACAGCGTCCGCGCGTAATGCCGGCGCAGGGATTCGGCGTCGACCAGTTCGAGCCCGGCGGCGGACAGTTCGCGGATGGCGAGCGATACGTGCGGCAGTTCTCCGTCGGGAAAGACGTAGTGGTCGATGAAGTCGCCCGCACCGAGACCGACCGAACGATTATCGATGTCGGACGACGTGATGCCGTGGTTCAGCGCGATGCCGCCCGGCAGGAGCAGGTCGTGGATGCGGTCGAAATAGATGCGCAGGTTCTTCAGCCCGACGTGCTCGAACATGCCGATCGAGGAAATGCGGTCGAAGCGCTCGCTGTCGGGGATGTCGCGATAGTCCTGCAGGCGGATTTCCACCTGGTCGACCAGGCCGGCCTCCCGCACGCGCTCGCGCGCCAGTTCGTACTGATTCGTCGACAGGGTGACGCCGACTGCCCGTACGCCGTATTCGCGTGCCGCGTGAATGACCATCGCCCCCCAGCCGCAGCCGATGTCGAGCATCCGCTGACCCGGGGAGAGCAGCAGCTTGCGGCAGATGTGGTCGAGCTTGAGCCGCTGCGCGGTGGCCAGGTCCTCGTCGCCTTCCGGAAAATAGGCGCAGGAATAGACCATGCGCGGATCGAGCCAGCTGGCGTAGAACTCGTTGGAGACATCGTAGTGGTATTCGATCGCCTTGCGGTCGGTCCTGCGCGAATGGCGCGCCAGCCAGGAGGGGAGCCGACCGAGACTTTTCTGCTGGTCGCTGGCCAGCGTCAGGCGCTCGGCGACCGAAATGATCTCGTTGACATCGCCGTCGACATCGATATGACCTTCGACGTAGGCTTCGCCCAGCGAGGACAGTGAAGGGTCGCGCAGGTAGCGGGCGGCGGCGGCATTGCGGATGTGCAGGGTGACGGTGGGCGTTTCGCCCAGTGCCACGCCCGAGCCGTCCCAGAGGCGCACCTGCAGCGGCAGCGGGTGGGTTTCACGGAGGGATTCGAGATATTTCGTGATCTGTTTTTCCAGCATCTGAGCCTCGTCCGCAGGGGACATTACAATTCTTCCACCACCGTCCGGCCAGCCCGGCACCGTCCGGCGCGCAGCCATCGATCCATGCCCGCACGACCCGACGGGGCTTGCGGATGGCGGGCCCGGCGATCACGGATGACCGGACGTGACGTCCCGGGTCCGCATGCTCCCTGGCGAGCTTTCCAGGCGCAGTCGATGACTTCACCCGTTCCGGGATGCCATCCGGAAGGAAAATGACCGAAACAGTTCAGATTTACACCGATGGAGCGTGCAAGGGCAACCCCGGGCCGGGTGGCTGGGGGGCATTGTTGCGCTGGGGACAACACGAACAGGAACTGTCGGGCGGCGAGCCGCACACGACCAACAACCGGATGGAGCTGACCGCCGTCATCCGGGCGCTTTCGGCCATCCGTCGCGCAGTTCCGGTAGACGTCTTCACCGATTCGCAATACGTCCAGAAAGGGATCACCGAATGGTTGCCGGGCTGGAAGCGGCGCGGCTGGAAGACGGCCGGCCGCAAGCCGGTGCGCAACGAAGACCTGTGGCGGGAACTCGACGCACTGGTGGCGGGCATGGACATACGCTGGCACTGGGTGCGCGGGCACGCCGGGCACCCTGACAACGAGCGTGCCGATGCACTGGCCAACCGTGGCGTCCCGAACCGGGCTGCGTGATCCGCGATCCGGGCGGATCCGCCGGCGTGGCGGCCTCATTCCCCTGTGTCATGTCCCTGTGCTCTCCTGAATATCCGAGGAACCTGCAGTCATGCGCCAGATCGTGCTCGATACCGAGACCACGGGCCTGTCGGTGGAAGACGGCCACCGCATCATCGAGATCGGCTGCGTCGAGATCATCGACCGGCGGCTGACGAGAAACACCCTGCATCTGTATCTCGACCCCGAGCGTGATATCGATGAGGGCGCGTTTGCCGTGCATGGCCTGAGCCGTGAGCGGCTCGCCGGCGAGCCGCGTTTTGCCGAGGTGGCCGAACGCTTCCTGGATTTCGTCCGCGATGCCGAACTCCTGATCCACAATGCGCCGTTCGATCTGGCCTTTCTCGACGCCGAACTGGCGCGCATGAATCACGCTTCGCTGCGAAACGTGGTCGCCGATGTCACCGACACGCTGGCGCTGGCGCGCGAGCTGTTTCCCGGGCGGCGCAATTCGCTCGACGCCCTGTGTGAGCGCTGCGGGGTGTCGAATGCGCATCGGACGCTGCATGGTGCGCTGCTCGATGCCGGTCTGCTGGCTGATGTCTATCTTGCGATGACGCGCGGCCAGGACAGCCTGATGATCGCTCCGGCAGCCGTGGGCGGTCTGGACGGGATGGCCGACGGTGCGGGTGAATGGCCACCGGAAGGACTGGTCGTGCTGGCGGCCGGTGATGAAGAAGTGCGTGCGCATCGCGCGCTCCTTGACGGCATCGAGGCGGAGAGCGGCCGGCCGGCACTCTGGTCCACCTGACAGCGCAGGCGGATGTACCCGGGCGTACGCGGGCGCGTCGGGCGAATTCGACTACACTCCCGCCTGTATGACCAAAGCCAGCATGAAAGAACATCGTCCCGCACGCTCGCGTGAGCGCAAGAGCCATCTGTCGCCGGACGCCGAACGGCTCGTCTCGGCGGCGCTCGGCCTGGCGAATTCGGGCAGCCGCATCGAAGATCGCTTCTGGGAGGCGCAACTGGCCGGGTACCTGGAGCGCATGTTCGACGGCGGGCACGTGCAGGGTGCGCACGAGGCTCTGGAGCGGCTCAACCAGACGGATGGCGAAGCCTACGGCGCGCTCCTGGAAGCGGTCGAGGAAGCAGCCGAATCCGTGGCGATCGACGTTGATGGCCAGCGCTGGGATGCGCTGCTGGTCGTTGCCCCATTTGTCGTCTGGACGCGGTTTCGCATTCCGTCGGGGCCGATTCCCGATGCGTCGGCCGATACCCTGGCCATGCACTGGCGGGCACACACGCTGGCACGCGCGGCACGTTTCCGCATGTTGCCGTATCTGTTCAGCATCGATCAGTTGCCCGATGATTACGCCGGATTGCGCCGCCTGGCGCGGCGCACCGGCCAGGCGGCGGTGCATGATCAGGGGGCACGCGTGGACCTCAAGTCGCTGCCCGAATCGGCGGACATGCTGGCCGATGCCCGCTTTCTGCTCGGCGTGGTAGCCGCACCGCACGGCGAACCGCTGTTTCGCTGGCAGGAAAGCGGCGCCGCCGATCATGCCGGTCGCATTCCCTGTCTCGAAGCCTGGATCGCGCAGGCGCGACCGACGATCGAGCCGCTGCTGCCGGGGTGCGGCTTTGAGTGCCTGCTGCCGGACGCCTATCACATCAATCTGCGCGAGTCCGACCGCCGTACGCGTCCGTATTCGATCCGCGCTGCCGTGCACTATCTGACGCACGCACTCGATCTGGAGCCGGGGGATCTCAAGGCGACAGTGGCCGGCTTCGGCCACGACCGGCTCGACGAATACCGGATCGGCCTGAGCGTCCGGGACGCCGACGAAGTGGCCCATGGCGTCGTCTGGCCACTGTTCGGTGCGGAATCGGAACAGGATGATCCGCTGCCGACCGACACGATCCGCGAGGTGCTGCGCGAGGTCGGAGTGTCCGAAGTACGCCTGTGGCGCGATCTGGGCGAGCCCGAGTACTGCGATGATTGCGGCTCGCCGCTCTACCCGAACGGCAAGGGCGAGATCGTGCACGCCGAAATGCCGGGTGACGTCGAACCGGAATCAGTACATTTTCACTGAAGACGGGTCCGTCGGGGAACGTCCGGCTCCGAACCGGTGCGGAAAAGGGAAGTCGTGTTCAACCGTACAAGGGGTTGACAAAGAGTTGACCAGGGGTTGACCGGAACGCCAGTCGGCGGACCCGCACGCAGGCACGGGCCGGGAAGCGCCAGGGTCAGGCGCGACACTCGTTGGCCAGCTGTTTCCCGTGCCGGGTATCGAGCAGCATCGATTTGCCGGTGATGACCAGCCAGACGACGCCCGCCTGCGGGTCTTCGTAGCGCAGCGCACCGGTGCGGGCGCGGACGGCCTTGAGCCGGTATTCCTTGTTGTTGAAGTGCAGCGTGGCGCTGGTCAGATCCGGCGAGACTTCACGCACATCCACGTTGCGATTCAGCTCGCAGTGATACACCCCGGCCGGAAAGGCGAAGTTGTAGGGGTTGAAGTCCGTTGCCGTGAGCGATTCGTTCGCCAGTGCAGGAAGGCTGCCTGCCGCGAACCCGATGATGCCGGAGAGGATCGGCAGGACCGCGACCCGGAAAGTGGACAGACGCATGATCGGACTCCCTTGCTCGGGGTACTCTGGCGCGCGTCCAGAGTATTTCTGGGGTTCGGATGAAACCGCGTGAAGCAGGTTGCCCGGTCCGTCCCGGACAATCGGGCCGGCACAGTATACGTCGCCCGGGCGCCGCCCGGAATGCCGTGAAGCCTGCCGATCGACGTTTGTTCACACGTGTTGTTTCATTGGCAAATTTCCGGCGGGTACACCGGTGGTCGAATCGAGGTGGACATGATCGGCGAGCCGTCGGCCGCGCCGGTTTCCACGACGTGATCGAATCGTGATGCCACTTTGCCGGCGGCTGCGTGACGGATCCGTGCACCGGAACCCGGTCAGATCCCGCCGGCATGAGTGCGACCGGACTCTCCGGGTTGCAGTTCCCGGTGCCTGCGCCGGACATCGGCCGTTTCGTCGAGCAGACCCGAGTCGCGCACGCCGTCCGGATACAGTTGCTCCAGGACGTCGAGCAGGGCAGCGCCCAGGGCCGCCCGCAGCGCGTCGACGAACGCCCCTGATGTCTCCGTCCGGACGCCGTTTCCCTGCGTGCGGCTGCCGGCGGCTTCCAGGAGGTCCACGAAGCCTGCCGGGCCATCGTCTTCGTGCCTGTCGATGTGCACGTCCTTCCCGTCGCGCAATGACCAGACGTGCCGGAAATCCTCGTGTCGGCGTTCCAGCGTCGCCTGAACCAGTGTGCGCCAGTGCGGCGGCGATTCGGCCTCGACCCAGTCACCACGACCGCGGCCGTAGTGCGCGACCGCCAGATACGACAGGATGACGGCGACCGTCGACGCCTGCAGCGCCTCTTCGCTCCAGCGCACCGCCGGCGAGGTCGTGCCGCGTACCAGGTTGTAGCCGCGGGCCAGTCCGAAGGCACCCAGCGCACCGAGTAGCCCGCCGCCCAGCATTCCGGCGCCGAGACTCAGGCCGCCGGTGGCGAGATCCGCTTTCAGACCGGCCACGGCGCCGGTGACGATGCTGCCGAGCACGGCTGCACGGCCTTCCGGCATGCCGGCGTCGACATGGTAATGCGTGGCCAGCCGCTCGAAGATCACGGCCTGGGCGCGCCCGTCGAGATCATGCAGGCGGATGACGCGGTCCGTCGCCGCGCGCAGGTCTTCGTCCAGACGTCGCGCGAGCGCGTCCATTGCGCGCCGTCGTATCGCCGAAGTTCCTGGTTCATCGCCTTTCCGGTCGCGGACCAGCAATTGCGTCGCATCGCGCAGGCGGTCGACGAGACCGGCCTCCGGTACCGCTTCGCGATCAGTGGCCGTTCGTGCCAGGGCACGCGCAAGAATGTCGACGGATTCGTCGAACACGATGCGCCGCCGCTGCAGCCAGCAGGCAAAAAGCCGCTGCCAGGCGGCAGCGGACTGCGCCGGCAGCGCCGTGGCGATGGTGCGCAGCAGCGTCGCCTCCTGGACCCAGCAGCGGGCAAATGCATCGAGCGTGAGCACTGCGCGTACCGTGTGCGCGTGCGCCAGGCGGTTGCGCCACTGCGCCAGCTCGGCGGAATCCGCGTCGCCGCTGCGCGGGGCTCCCAACTGGTTGAGCAGAACGATGACCGGCTTGCCGATCCAGTCGAGTATGCGCATTTCGTCGTCGATGTACGGCGCCTGTCCGGTCGGCTCGGCGGCATTGACGAGATAGAGGACGACGTCGGCCTGTTCGCGCACGTTGCGCACGGCCTGCTGGCTGGCCCACAGGGCGCGATCGCGCAGACGGTCCCAGACCTGCGTGACGAACCACCCGATCGGTTCGCCGGCCGCCGCGAGCCGGCGCGCCAGGCGGGCACTGTCGCCGAAGCCGGGAGTGTCCCAGAGGATCAGCCGATCTCCGACGGGCGTTTCGACGAGGGTGTGCGCTTCGGCGACCTCGGTGACGTGGGCCTCGTCGCGCACGACGCCGATGTCACGCCCGAGCAGGGTACGGGCCAGGCTCGTCTTGCCCACGTTCGTGTGCGAGATGAGGCTGAGCGAAATGATCTGGCCGGCGCTCATGCGGAAACCGGAGGGGCGGTGTCACTGCGCGCGCGCTCACCCGGAGGCGCCGTCACGCTGGCGGCGCTCGAGGCATTCACACGCTGGATCAGCGGACGGATTTCCGTCGCGATGGCCGCCGCCTCGTCACGATCGGCATCGATGAAGGCGAAGGAGTGGATCGTGGCGGCGAACAGTTGCCGCCATGCCTGCCGACGCTCCGTCCGTCGTCGCTGCGAACTGCCGTCGGCGCCGCCGAAACGGGCGACAAACGAAGATTCGTCCACCAGCGCGATCGGGTCGAGTCCTGGTGGACATCCGGCACCGAGGTGCTCGAGCAGGACGCCATGGGTTTCCGTCTCCGGTGTTGCGCTGGCGGAAAACCAGACGAACACCGCTGCTGGATCCGGCACCGGTGCCAGTGCCTGTGCCGCGTTTTCTTCCGCGCCGTATGCGACGGTCGGCGTGATGACCAGTTCCCATCCTCCTGCGGACATGAGATCGAGTGCGGCCTGCAGCCTGTCGGTCTGCGCCGGTGTTGGTGTGAAGTGACAGGGCACGATCGCCATGCGGGTGCGTTCACCCGAATATTCGCGCAGTTGGGCCGCGTACCAGGGGTCGGAGGCCGTCAGAGGCAGATCGAATCCCCGGGCGAGTCGCCGCGCGCGTACGTGCTCGTACCCGGCCAGCAGCAGGCGCGGCACGATCACCAGCAGAACAAGCGTGACCGCATGGAGATGGATCCACGCCGCCGCGGGCTCGCCGCTGCCTGTCGGCAGACGCATCGCCTGGAGCCTGATCGGGTCCGGCAGGCCGATGCCGGTGAGCAGCGAGGCCGGAGTCAGCCACACGGACAGCAGGCGGCGCACCATGCCGGCGTCGAGGAAAGTGCTCTCCCAGACGGCACGATATTCGAGCGCCAGCCCCCGGATATAGAGACCCGCCAGCATGCCTGCCGCCATGGCCAGCGCCGACAGGTGCAGCGTCCGTGCCACGCGCCGGCCGGTCAACGGCGCGCTGGCCTGCAGCCAGTCGGTCAGGAACCCGGTCAGCGCCTGGGCGGGCCAGCGGGCTGCGGTTTCCGTGCGCCGGCCGGAATGTCGCTGGCGGTACCGGAAGCGTTGTTTCGCGAACCGCCGCAGCCAGGAGGAGAGCACCGGGATCGGCGTCCGTGCCTGCCGCAAAAAGGGCAGGGGCAGGCGGCGTCCGACGATCCAGAGATAGACGAGCAGGTTCCACGCGATGATGGCCAGCAGCGGTGGTGCGAGCACGTTGATCTGGTGCGATGGTCCGATCGCATCGGCCGCGATGCCGGCGGCGAATGCGATCCCCGGCACGATCCAGCCGGCGCGGCGCGGCCACGGTCCGATCGTGCGCGCGATGCGTATGGCCGGCTCGCGCACCGCGAGCCGATCAGCGGCCAGGCGCGCACGCTCGGCGACGAACCGTTCACCGTCGGCTCCGGTGCCGACGGCACGGGCGGCCGCACTGCTGGCCCACGACCGGTCGTCGTCCGTCCAGCGCGACGCGGCGTCCGGGCTCTGTTCGAATGCGCGCAGCAGCAGAATGTCGCGGGCCTCGGATTCGGTCACGGCAAAATGGTTGCGACGGGTCACGACAGGTTACGGTGAGCTTGCTGCCCCGTCCTGCAATACGGGCAGCGAGACGCGGAAGCGCGCGCCGTGTCCGGCATCGGGCATCAGGGTCAGGCTGCCGCCGAGGCGGCGCATGATCTGCCAGCTGATGGCCAGGCCGAGACCGGCGCCGACCACGGAGGTCTGCGTGTGCGCCCAGCCGCGGGCGAACTTGGAGAAGATCAGTTCGCGTTCTTCGGCCCGGATGCCCGGACCGTTGTCTTCGACGAAGACCTCGTAGCATCCATCCAGAATCCGGCTGTTCACCTGCACCCAGGGTTCTTCGCTCGTGTTGTACTTGATCGCGTTGGAGATCAGGTTGATGAACACCTGGCTGAGTCGATCGGCGTTGGCGTATACACAGGCGCCCGCGATGCGTTCGCCGTCGAGCAGCCGCACCCGGGTCTTGGCGGCCAGTCCGTGGCAGATGCGCAGCGAACGCGCCAGGGTCGCTTCCGGGTCGATGCGCTCGGGCACCCACGGCGCTTCACCGCTTTCAAGCAGGCTCAGATCGAGCGTGCTGTCGAGCAGACGGGTCAGGCGCACACTCTCCTCATGGATGATGGCAAGGAAATGCCGTGTCTGCGCCGCGTCCAGATCCGGCGTGTCGAGCAGGATCTCGGAAAAGGAACGGATCGACGTCATCGGCGTGCGCACTTCGTGGCTGACCTGGCTCAGGAAATCGTCCTTCTGGGCATCGAGCTGCTGCAGGCGCTCGTTGGCCTGGCTCAACTGGCGAGCGGCGATCTCCAGTTCGTGCGACTTGCGCTCCAGACGTTCGCTGTATTCGCGGATGCGCTGCGTTTCGTCGGCAATGCGCATCAGTTCGTCCAGGCTGATCGTTTCACCGGTGACCACCTGCGAGATCATCGCCCGTGCCGAGGCGGCGCCGATGCTGCCGGCCAGTTTGCGTTCAAGCTGTGAAATGAATGCCTCATCCGCCTTCGTCGCCGCCACCGGCGAGGAACTGCGCGCGCTGGTCTGCTCGAAGAGCCGGCTGGCTTCGTCGGCGCCGAGAATGCGGTGCGCCAGCAGGTTCAGATCGTAAGTGGTCGCCGAACGGCGGATCAGTGCCGCGGCCGCAGTGGCCGGTGTACGGAAGATATCGACGAAGAGTGTCGCCTGCAAGCGTTCCAGTGGCTTCGGTTCGCGCCACAGCGAGCCGGCGATGAACAGCAGCGTGTTGGCTGACAGGCTCCAGAACAGCGAGTGCACGAGCGGATCCATGCCGTCCAGGCCGAACAGCGCCTGCGGACGCAGCCAGGACAGGCCGAAGGGTCCATTGGCCAGATCGTCCGGCGTGAACGGGAAGCCGCCGAAGCTGGGCAGATACAGGGTCCAGGCCCAGAGCAGCGCGCCGGCGAGCAGGCCGGCGAATGCACCCAGTGCATTGGCATGTCGCCAGTAGAGTCCGCCAAGCAGTGCCGGCAGGAACTGGGCGACGCCGGCAAACGAGATCAGGCCGATCGAGGCGAGCGCGTCCGAGTCGCCGCTGAAGCGGAAGTATTCGAAACCCAGCAGCAGGATCGCGCAGATGCACAGGCGACGGCTGTTGAGCAGGAAGTTGCGGATCTCGGTATCAGGCGGGACCCAGCCGAAGCGCAGGGCGGCGAGCGCCAGGTTGAACGCGAGCACATAGACAGCGCGATGCAGGCGACGATGACCATCGATGTGGCCGACGAAAAGCCACCGAGAAAGGCCAGCAGCGCAATCGTTTCCTGGTTGGCCCACATCGGCAGGGTGAGGACGAACATGTCCGGGTTGGAACCTTCCGGCAGCATGCTCAGTCCGCCGATGGCGATCGGCAGCACGAACAGCATCAGCAGGAACAGGTACAGCGGAAACATCCAGGACGCGGTACGCAGATGCCGTTCTTCGGAAATCTCGACGACAGTGACCTGGAACTGCCGGGGCAGGCAGATGATGGCGGTGGCCGACAGCAGCGTGACCGTCACCCAGCGGGCGCCGAACACCTCGTCGGCGTGCAGGATTTCCGGTGATGCCAGCTCGAACAGTTCTCCCGGGCTGCCGGCGAGAAAGAAGACGAGCAGGATGCCAACCGCGAGCAGGGCGAACAGCTTGACCACCGCCTCGAGGGCGATCGCCGCCACCACGCCGTGGTGACGTTCGTTGGCATCCAGATTGCGCGTGCCGAACAGGATGGTGAAGATGGCCATCCCGGCGGCGATCCAGAAACCGATCACGTGATCGGGCCCGGTCGCCGGAATGCCGGTCAGCGCCTCGGGTCCGGGGGCGCTGATGACGCGATAGCTGGTCGTCACGGCCTTCAGCTGCAGGGCGATGTACGGCGTTGCACCGATCACGGCGATCAGCGTGACCAGCGCCGCGAGCCCGGCACTCTTGCCGTAGCGTGACGAGATCATGTCGGCGATCGACGTGATCCGCTGCGAGCGCCCGATGTGCACGAGTTTGCGCAACAGTACCCACCAGCCGACGAAGACGAGCGTCGGACCCATGTAGATGGTTGCGAACTCCAGCCCGTCGCGGGCTGCCGAGCCGACGGCGCCGTAGAAGGTCCACGACGTGCAGTAGACCGAGATCGACAGGGTGTAGACGACCGGCGACTGCAGCCAGCCCAGACGGCCCGCACGCGCCTGGCGGTCACCGTGAAAGGCGACGGCGAAAAGCAGCGCCACATAGAGCAGCGCGACCACCAGGACGAAGTTCGGCGACAGCATGGCGGGCTGGCGTGTGAATCCGGCTCTTTTCAGAAGCCCGAAACGCCGCATGCGGCGTGGATGGGGCGGCCGTTCACCCTCTCACCCGCGCGCATTTCGCGCATCCGGGCGATCCGGTGTGGTCGGGCCAAAATCCGGCGCTGCACCGGTGTCTTCCTGCTCTTCCGGTCCTTCGTCGCTCACGAGCCGGCGTGCCAGCCAGAGCGCAGCGACGATCAGACCCAGCCAGACACCGAACAGCCAGACGATGATCAGCGGAATGTCCAGAATCCGTCCGGGACCGCGAAACAGCCCGATCATCGGCGGCATCCAGAGGAAGAAACCGAGCAGCGGCAGAAGTCCGGCGGCCTCGCCCAGACGGGCCGGGCGGGCCGGGCGGGTCGGTGAAGGCCGTTTCGTCATCGCTGGACCCGGGTGCGGGCCTCGTCAGTCCCTGACTGTCGTCATGCTTCGTCTCCGGTCAGTCGCCGGACCTCGTCGATGACTTCCTGGTTCGAGAAGGGCTTCGTCATGAAGCCGTCGGCACCGATCTCTTCGGCCATCCGCCGATCCTGTGCCTGCCCCTTGGCCGTCAGGATGATGACCGGCACCGAATGCAACGCTGCATCGGACTTCACCTGCTTGAGCACTTCGAAGCCGTTCACCCGGGGCAGCATCACGTCGAGAATCATCACGTCCGGGCGACGGTTGCGCAACTGCGCCAACGCGGTTTCCCCATCGAAGACGGCCTCGACTTCATAGCCCTTGCGCTGCAGCACGAAGCTGAGCGATTCAACGATATGCGGCTCGTCTTCTGCGATCAGTACCCGTTTGCTCATCGAGAATCTTCCTGTGCCGGGAATCCGTCAGCGGATCGTCCCGTACGCGGGTTGCCGCCGATCCGGGCGGGACTTCCGCCCGGCCGGCGGGTGCGGAACCGATTGGTTGCCGGGAGTGTAGCGGGTCGGGGCGCTGCCGGAAATATCGGCGCGCTGCATGTGGCACGAGACGGCAGGCAACATCGCGGACGCACGCCCTGCTTCGGGCCGCCCGCGTGGGGCCCCGACGTCGCATCAACTGCCGATGATCGGATCCTCCTGCCGGTACCAGCATCCCTGGCGTGTGCACAGACGGCAGTTCGATCCGACCGGCAGGGCCGGTGCATGAGACGAAAGATCGATTCCGTCGCCATACACCGTGCGATCGGCATGCAAGGCGTCACAGGCGATCATCACCGAGACGAGTCGTCGCGGCATGCCGTGGACGGGGCATTGTTTTTCGTCGGTACGTGCCAGCATGAGAAAGCGCCCCTGATCCGGGAACTCCACCAGCCGGCGCATGATTGCACCCGGCGACTGGAAGGCCTGATAGACGGGCCACAGCGGACAGGCGCTGCCGTGGCGCGGGATCAGCAGCCGGGGCAGGGGATAGCGCTTGGTAATGAATCCGGCCGTGTCCACGCGCAGGAAGGCGAACGGAATGGCAGCGGCGTCGGGCCGGCGCAACGTCACGAGACGGTGGCAGATCTGCTCGAAGCTGGCATCGAAGCGGCGCATGAGCCGGTCCAGATCGTAGCGCGCGTCGGTGGCCGCTTCGAGGATGACCTCGTACGGCATCAGGATGGCCGCTGCAAGATAGGAGACGAGCACGTGTGTGGCGCGCTGTCGGGCGGCCTCCGTCGTCAGCAGGGGCGACGCGCGCACCTGCTCGTGAATGGCAGTGCCCTGGTGAAAGACGATTGCCGCCAGCCGTGCCAGTTCGAAGCGGCGCACGCTGCGCGAAGCTTCTCCGGGCAGGGTCAGGGTCCGTGTCTGTGCATCCCAGTGTGCGTGCGGATGGGTGGCAGCGGCCTCGGGCGTCTCGCCGCGACCGTTGCGTATCTGCACACCGTGCACTCCGGTCAGCCAGTCGACGAGTTGCCCGCCGTCGCAATCTCCGCGGATGCCGGCTGCCGCACGGAAATCGGTGGCCACCTGCTCGAGTTGCGGAAAGTGATTGTTCTGTTCGATCAGGAAGTCGTCGACTTCCTCAGCCGGCATGACCGAACGGGTACCGATGTTCGATTGGTCGAAAAAGGCTGCCAGGGACTGGGTCACGCCGGACAGCCGGGTGCTCTCGGACGAGATGATCGACAGGAAACGCGACCGTTCCTGCGGCTCGAGATCGGTGATCGTCTCCAGAATTTCGGACGAGGAACGGATGGCGGCGACGCGGCTGCGCATGGAATGCACGGCGGCGCCGAGAAACGGATCGTGATTGAGCCGGTCCGACAGTGCACGGATCGCCTCCAGGCGGTCGAGCGCTGCCCGGTGCAGTTTCACGAGCGCCCGGGCCCAGTCCTCGTGCTGGCCGATCAGGCGCTCGGCGCTGTCCGGATCGAGCTGCAGCCCGTCGAGCAGGGGCTCGATCGACAGGGAGGCCAGATCGTCGATCAGCCTTCTTTGGGCTGCGCCGTCGAGTGTGTCGACGTCGACGTCGAGTTCGCCGGCCAGACGCCTGAGCGTGGTGCCGCCAACCCTGCGCCGCCCGCTTTCGATCAGGTTGAGATACGAAGCGGAGATGCCGACACGCGCTGCCAGCGCAGACTGCGTGATGCCGAGCGCGCGGCGCTGTTCGCGGATGCGCAGACCAACGGTCGATCGGTAGGGCATGACACGGACAGGATATACCCGAACGGACGGTTCAAAAAAAACGGACCGGCGTAGCGCATCTGCACGCTACGGCGATCCGTTGCCGATACTGACCGACCGGTGTCAAAGCCACTCGGGGCGACGTGCACCCCGGATGGCGATGGCATCCTGCGTCAGACAGCCATCTTCTTTACTTCCAGCAGCAGGCCGTCGGCATCCGGCCCCAGGGCAGAATCGATCATCGAATACATCATCTGCTCTTCTTTCATGTTGTGCTGCGTGAGGATGTCGTTCAACTGGCTGGCGACGTCGGCATAGGAGGCCGCATTCTTCGCCTCGATCGCCTGCTGCATCTGATCGAGCATCGGCAGCATGACCTGGTGCTCTTCCTTCATCGTGATGCTCGGACCCGCCTCGGTCATGCCGGTGCGTTCCTCGAAGTCCAGGAAGAGCACGTTCTCTTCCATGTCGCTATGGCCCCGGATGCGCTTCAGGAAGTCGCTCCCGTCGCGCGTCATGCCATCGACATCACCGGATTGTGCTGCCGTGATCGAATTGGCCAGCGAACTGTCGCAGGTGCGATGGTCACCCATCATGTAGTCGTTGATTGATTCCATGTCGTTCCTTTTTCCGGATGAACGGCGATCAGGCCGTTTCCTTCAATTCGCCGCGTTTTTCCTTCACGGTTCCCCAATACTCGGCTTCGCGCATCGGGTCTTCCTTGCTGACGATCTCCGGCCAGACCTGCGACAGCTGCGCGTTGAGCTCGTGGTACTCCTCCTGGCCGGCCGGGACATCGGCGTCGACGTAGATCGCTTCGACCGGGCACGCCGGAATGCACGCGCCACAGTCGATGCAGACGTCGGGGTCGATGACGAGGAAGTTCGGACCGCCACGGAAAGCATCGACCGGACAGGTTTCGACGCAATCAGTGTGCCGGCAGTTGATGCAGGCTTCGGTAACTACGTGTGTCATCGTGTTTCCCTCCTGGGATTCAGCTGGCTGCGGATACGGTCTTGCCGGCTTCGGCCTTGACTTCGTCCGCAGAGATGCGGTGGGCCGGCTTGTTGCCGCGGACTGCATCCGCTGCGACCACCGGACATTCTCCGTCCTCTCCCGCAAGGCTGAATCGCTGATCCGTCAGGGACATGGCTGACCAGCGGCGCTTGATTTTCTTCTCGCCACCTTCTTCACCACCCATCTCGTCGGCGGTCGGCGGAATTTCCTTGCCTTCCTTGAGCAGCTGCTGCACGCGGCGCAGGCCGAGATAAGCGGCACCGTAGGCGCCGTTCAGTTGTCCGAGATCACCTTCGGCCACGTTGAAGCGTGCGTTCAGCGCCTTTTCGAGCGCCTCGACCATTGCGACGTTGCGCGTCATGCCGCCAGTGAGCATGTAGCCCGGCTCGAGACCGACGCGACGCATCAGCTGAACCGCGCGACCGCCCAGCGAAATCATCGCACCCATCATGATGTCTTCGGCTGGAACGCCGTTGGCCAGATGGTTGATGACCTCGGATTCGGCGAACACCGCGCACACGCTGCTGATTGCCTTGGGGTCGGTCGAACGCTGTGCGTACGGTCCGATGTCCGCCGTGGTGATGCCGAGATAGCGCGCCGTCTTCTCGAGGAAGGCGCCGGTGCCGGCAGCACACTTGTCGTTCAGGCGGAAGGCCTTGACGCGACCGTTGGCGTCGACCTTGACGGCCTTGATGTCCTGGCCGCCGATGTCGAGGATCGTGCGGGTGTCCGGGAACAGCTGGGTCGCCGCCTGTGCGTGCGCCGTCAGCTCGGTGACCTGCGCGTGACGGAAGCCGACGACGTAGCGACCGTAGCCGGTCGTGCTGACGTAGGTGATATCCGAGCGCTTGAGCTTGCAGTTCTGCAGCAGCTTCTCGAAGACGTCGGCCGCGGCTTCCTGGATCTTGAAGCCGGTCTTGCGCACGGCCGTGCCCACGACTTCACGATTCTCGTTCAGGCAGATCGCCTTCGTGTAAGTGGAACCGATGTCGATTCCGACGGTATGGATCATCTTTCGTTCTCCCTCTTCAGGCGACCGCCGACTCTTCGCTCGGCGTCAGTCCGAACGCATGGTCGCGGGCGAACAGTGCTGCGCCCAGTGCGCCACAGAAGTGCGCTTCCGGGCTCACGTTCATCTTCATGCCGATCATCTCTTCCATCAGCTTGACCATCGCCTCGTTGCGGCTCACACCGCCGGTGAAGGTCACGCCCGGGTTGATGCCGACACGCCGGGCCAGCGAAATGGAACGCGTGGCGATGGCGTGGTGCACGCCCATCAGGACGTCTTCCGGCAGCATGCCCTTGGCCAGGTGGCTGATGATTTCCGACTCGGCGAACACCGTGCAGGTCGTCGTGATGCGCACCGGGTTCTTCGACGTCAGCGCCAGCTTGCCCAGTTCACCCAGCGGCAGTTCCAGTGCGGCCGAGGCGGCACCGAGGAATCGTCCGGTGCCGGCAGCGCACTTGTCATTCATCGTGAAGTCGTCGACCTGGCCGTCCGGCTTGACCGAAATCGCTTTCGTGTCCTGCCCGCCGATGTCGATCACCGTACGCGTGTCCGGGAACAGGTAGACCGCGCCACGCGAGTGGCAGGTGATCTCGGTGACCTGCTCGTGACCGAACTTCACGTTGTAGCGACCATATCCGGTGCCGGCGATCCGCACGACCTGCGACATGTCGGCACCAGCCTCGTCGAGCAGTTTCTTGAATGCGTCCTCGGCCACCGAGACCATGCTCGTTTCCAGGTCGAGCAGGGCGCGACCTACGATATTTCCTTCCTCGTCGAGGAGGATTGCCTTCGTCTGCGTCGACCCGACGTCGACGCCACCAACGTATTTCTTGCTCATGCCTGACTCCCGAGTGTTTGAGGGCTGGCTTCAGGCGTGCCCGGCGCCGCACCGCCACGACTGGCCAGCGATTCGAAGAATGCGTCGACGCGGTTCTTGATCTGCGCATCCGACCAGTAGCGCGGGTCGATCAGATCCGATTCGATGTACAGGCTCGGCAGCCGCAGACGCTCGCTCAGATAGTTGCGGGTGTCGGCCATGCCGGACGACACGAAGCGGCAGCTCTTGATGCCGTGGAAGACGATGCCGTCGACGTTGTAGTCCTTGATCTGCTGCGCCAGGCGCTCGTGCGAGAAGAACTGGTTCGACAGGCCGCGGTGGGCGGCGATCGCCGTCACTTCGGCCAGGCTCTCGAGCGGACGCGAGGTGTCGTAGAGCGTGTCGGCAGCGTCCATGCCGCCGGCGGCGAACGTCAGATAGTCCGAATACGAGAACACGCCGCCCCAGGTCTCGAAGAGCTCGATCAGCCGGCGCATCGACACGTAGCAGGGCGTGCCCGAGAACAGCAGGCGGAAGCGCTCTTCAGCGACGCGACCTTCACCTCGGGCCACCTTCGCCTTGAGCTCCTTTTCCAGGCGCTGCATGTATTCGGTGCCTTCGGGCGTGCCGCGGTAGATGTTCATGATGCCGATGTAGGTCAGACCGTCGAGCATCGCGTTGTACGGGGACGGAACGCTCTGGTTGAGCGCCATCACGCTGTTCCAGGCGGTCGTCGTCTTGTTGACGTGGTCCTGGACTTCGGCCAGCTTGTCCATGCTGAACTTCTTGCCGGTCAGCTTCTCGCAGCGCTCGATCAGGTCACGGAACTGGGCTTCGACCCACTTCGCGTCGGCCATGTGCTGGGCGTCGCCGGGGCGAACCGTCCAGTTGGCCGCACGCTGACCCGGCAGGTCGAGCGTGAAGGTCGGCGTGTTGAGCATTTCCTCCCAGATCTCGCCCCACTTGATGAACGTGCTGCACATGTTCGAGGTGACGGCCATGTCGGCTTTCGGCAGCGTGCCGGCCGGGTGCTTGCGCTCGCGCAGGATCAGGCCGACGTCGGCCTTGACGTACGAGCAGACGTCCGGCGAGTAGCCGTAGTCCTCGGACTCGCGCAGATAGTCCTCGGAGACCTGGCGCACGCCCATCTGCAGCGACGTGATCTCGGGGAAGATCAGCTTGAAGTCGAAGACCCGCAGGATCTCGATGGCATTGCCCATCACGAACACGTTGCAGACATGGTCGCCGCGTTCGTTGGCTCCGTTCAGGCCGGCGTACCACTCCTTGAAGAGTCTCTGCCCTTCCTTGTGTGCGTTGAATTCGCTGCCCTCGGCAGCGACGGGGGTTGTTGCGGTAGTCATTGAATGGCTCTCCCGTCAGGCAGTAGCGAAAAGCAGGGATTCCGAGAACGTCTCGAGCTGCATCGCCATTTGCTCGAACGACTGCATTTTCTCTTCGAACTCGAGAATGAGGTGCGTGACCCCTACCTTGCTCAGGTGTTTCGACCAGATGACCTGTTCGTCCAGGCCCGGCTCGCAGAACTTCGCCGCCGTCACGATTGCCGCTTCGGCATTGTTCTTCTCGATCATTTCCATCAGCCACATCGGCTTGGGCTTGCGCTCGTCGTGCTGGACGGGGCTGGCCGCCGACATGTTGATGAAGCCTTCCGCCAGGGCGGCGATCGGATCGCCGGTCATCGGCAGGTCTTCCTTGATCCAGCGCAGGCCGATCAGCAGATCGTCATCGACCACATACAGACTGTCGTCGAGTGCCTCGATCATTTCGAGCGGCGGCTGTTCGCAGAAACCGCCGACGAAGACGACGCGCGGCTTGTCCTGCAGGGCGCCCTTGCGTGCCCGCATCAGCCCGAGAGCCTCTTCCAGCAGGGTGTTGTGCCGCTCGGCCGGCATGCGCGCATGGGCACGCATCAGCAGGTAGAGCTCGGTCGTGCTCACGCGCCACGGTTCGGCGCAGCGCAGTGCATAGAGCTCACGCAGCAGGGCGCGGTTGCGGTTGTAGATCTCGATGCTGCGCCACAGGGCGTCGTCGGTGATCTCGCGGCCGATCTGCTTCTCGACGTCGGTGCGCAGCCGCTGGTATTCGGCGGCCGTGTATTGAACCGAACCCGGGGTGTTCGGGTTCTGCGGCAGATACAGGATCTGGGCCAGCTGGTTCGGGAAGTTGCGCGACCAGATGCCGCCCAGGTGCTTGGCAGCGTCGCAGATCGGGTGCGTGACGAAGCCGGTCAGGCTGTCCAGCGAGCCGTCGAGACCCATCTCGGTCGTCGAGCGGCAGATCGAGCAGATGAAGGAGCCCATGTGGGCGTCGGCCTTCTTGATCTCCACCTTGTTGCCGCCGCCGAGGATGTTGACCGGCAGCAGGCCGGCTGCGTGCACGATCTCTTCGGGGAAATACACCGGGAAGTGGCCGAAGGTCCCGGTATAGCCTTCAGGCAGCGAATCGCCTTCCGGGATGGGTGCCAGACGCAGATTGTTGCAGTACTCGAACATCTCGCTGAGACGCTGTTCGGGGTCGGTCGGGGCCGTGGTGGCCTTGTCGGTCATGAGCGCCTCCTTGGGCTAAATCAGTATTTCGGTACCAGAATGCGTAAATTGCCTTCATCGGCTTTCCGAAGCCTTGATCCGTATCAAGAAACGGGCCGGGTACCGCAGCAAATCAGGCATTTCAGGCTTTGACACATAGAGGACCGAAGTGGTACTGTTTCGCATCGTTCCGGTCCTGATCCAGGTGTCTGACCCAGTCATATACACGCTGCAGGACAGGATGCAAAGCCCGATTTTTCGATGCTCAGAATCAATCGCCTCACCGACTACGGGACACTTGTGCTGACCTATCTGGCTTCCCACCCGGGGCAGATGCGCAGCGCCTATGACGTGGCCATTGCGCTCGGTCTGGGTGCGCCGACGGTCAGCAAGATCCTGAAGACGCTCGGGCGGCATGAACTCGTACACAGCAATCGCGGTTTGCGGGGTGGCTACTCGCTCAGCCGGGCGCCGGAAACCATCAGTGTCGCCGACATTATCGATGCACTCGAGGAACAACCCTTCGGTCTGACCGAGTGCAGTGCGAGCGAAGGTGTCTGCAGTTTCGAGAGCAACTGCCGGATCCGCACGAGCTGGCAGCGCATCAACGACATCGTGCGCCGCACGCTGGAAGACGTCAGTCTGGTCGACATGATGCAGGTCGTGCCGGAACGCGGCGCCGCAGAGAAGTCCGGCGGTGGCACGAGGAGGAAGACGAAGACGGGTGTTGCCGGGCAGCCGGCGACGGTACCCGCCGGAGCAGCATCCGGCGTGCGTTCATCGGTGTCAGAGCCGGTCCCGTCCGTTGCAGTCACAGGCCCGGCGGACGAATCGCAGGCGGCGGCAGGAGGGCAGACGGAACAGCGTTCCGGACGTCCGCGTGCTGCGTCGGCGACCTCGCCGAAAACGAAAACACGTCCAGGCAAGCGCGCCGAGCGCGCGCGAGTCGCGCAACCCTGAGAGGAATCCATCGCATGAGTTCCACGACTACCCAGGTCGACACCTTTCTCGACCAGGAATACACGGCCGGTTTCGTCACCGACATCGAGACCGATTCGCTTCCGAAAGGCCTGTCCGAGGATACGATCCGCCAGATCTCGGCGCGCAAGAAGGAGCCGGAGTTCATGCTCGAGTGGCGCCTGCGCGCCTATGAGCGCTGGCTGACGATGGCTTCTCCGGCATGGCCGCGCGTGCACTATCCGCCGGTCGACTTCCAGGACATCATCTACTACGCCGCGCCCAAGAAGAAGAAGGACGGCCCGAAGAGCCTGGACGAGGTCGATCCGGAGCTGCTCAAGACCTTCGAGAAGCTTGGCGTGCCACTGCACGAGCGCGCGCGCCTGGCTGGTGTCGCCGTCGATGCGGTGTTCGATTCGGTCTCGGTGGCGACCACTTTCCAGAAGCAGCTGGCCGACGTCGGCGTGATCTTCTGTTCGTTCTCGCACGCAGTGCAGGAACACCCCGAGCTGGTGCAGAAGTATCTCGGCTCGGTCGTGCCGGTGGGCGACAACTTCTATTCGGCGCTGAATTCGGCAGTGTTCTCCGACGGCTCCTTCGTATACATCCCGAAGGGTGTCCGCTGCCCGATGGAGCTGTCGACCTACTTCCGCATCAATGCGCGCGATACCGGCCAGTTCGAGCGCACGCTGATCATCGCCGAGGAGGGCGCGACCGTCAGCTATCTCGAAGGCTGCACGGCGCCGATGCGCGACGAGAACCAGCTGCATGCGGCCGTTGTTGAACTGATTGCGCTCGATGACGCCTACATCAAGTATTCGACGGTGCAGAACTGGTATCCGGGCGACGAGAACGGCGTCGGCGGGATCTACAACTTCGTCACCAAGCGCGGTGACTGCCGCGGTGACCGTTCGCGCATCGAGTGGACGCAGGTCGAGACCGGCTCGGCCATCACCTGGAAATGTCCGAGCGTGCTGCAGCGCGGCGATGATTCGATC
>DAIUFU010000015.1:0-27281 GCA_036844405.1 Burkholderiaceae bacterium
CCTGTGCCGCCACCGCCTCGCGTTCGCCGGCCGCGCTCTCGTCGGCCGGTGTCGCCGGCGCGCCCGCGTCGGCTGCCGCCTGCGCCGCGCGTTCTTCCTCGGCGCGCTGCGCCGCCAGCTGCGCTTCCCGCTCGGCTTCGCGTTGCGCTTCCTCGGCGCGCACGCGGGCCTCGGCGGCCGCCTGCTCGGCACGCTCGCGTTCCTGCTCGACCTGCAACTGCTTTTCACGCAGCTCGGCCGCCTGGCGCTCGAGCAGCTCGCGCTGGCGCAGCTCTTCGGCTTCGCGCAGACGCTGCTGCTCCTCGTCGACGACCGACATCGGTGCCGTTTCCGGCGCCGGTACCGCTTCCGGCACCTCGACCGGCGCTCCGTCACCCGGACCGCGCTTGACGAATACGCGCTTCTTGCGCACTTCCACCTGGATCGTGCGCGCCTTGCCGGTGGCATCGGCCTGCTTGATCTCCGAGGTCTGCTTGCGCGTCAGCGTGATCTTGCGCCGCGACCCCTCTTCCGATCCGTGCGCGCGCCGCAGCGACGACAGAAGCTGCTCCTTGTCCAGCTCGGTCAGTTCGTCGTCGGGCGACTGCTTGGCCACACCGGCCGCACGCAGTTGCTCGAGCAACGCCTCGGCCGGCATCTTCAGCTCCGCCGCAAACTTCGCTACGTTCATACTCGCCATGTAATCCCTTCCCCAGACCTCTTCAATCGTGCAGATGCCGGCTCATGCCCGTGCATCTTCCTGACCGTGCGCCGCCGCCGGCACGACTTCGGCCGGCTCGGCGCCATCCGCCTCCGCGCCTTCCTCTTCGAACCAGTGCGCACGCGCCTTCATGATCAGATCGCGTGCGCGCTCCTCGTCGATGCCGGTCGCTTCCGTCAATTCGTCGACGGCCAGTTCGGCCAGGTCATCCCGCGTGAACACCTGCGCCTCGGCCAGCTGCACCGCCAGATCGCGGTCCATGCCTTCGAGCGTCAGCAGATCCTCGGCCGTGGTGCCGAGCTTTTCCTCGGCGGCAATCGCCTCGGCAAGCAATGCGTTGCGCGCACGGTTGCGCAACTCATTGACCATGTTCTCATCGAACCCCTCGATCTCGAGCATCTCGTTGATCGGCACGTAGGCCACTTCCTCGACGGTCTGGAAGCCTTCATCGATCAGCACGTCGGCCAGACCTTCGTCGACGTCGAGCTTGCTCATGAAGACCTGGCGCAGCGCTTCGCGCTCGCCCTCGCTTCGGGCCTGCGACTCTTCCGCCGTCATGATGTTGATCTGCCAGCCGGTGAGCTCGGATGCCAGACGCACATTGCGCCCGCCGGTACCAATCGCCAGTGCCAGATTGTCCTCGTCGACGACGACGTCCATGCTGTGCTTGTCCTCGTCGACGAGAATCGACGAGACGTTGGCCGGCGCCAGCGCACCGATCACGAACTGGGCCGGATCTTCCGACCACAGGACGATGTCGACGCGCTCGCCGGCCAGTTCACCCGTGACCGCCTGCACGCGCGAGCCGCGCACACCGACGCAGGTGCCGATCGGATCGACGCGACGGTCGTGCGAGAGCACGGCGATCTTGGCGCGCACACCCGGATCACGCGCCGCTGCCTTGATCTCGAGCAGCCCCTGCTCGATCTCCGGCACCTCGTTGGCGAACAGATAGCGGATGAAGTCCGGCGCCGTGCGCGACAGATAGAGCTGCGGGCCACGCCCTTCGCGGTTGATCTTCGCGACGTAGGCACGCACCCGGTCGCCGACGCGCAGGTTTTCCTTCGGGATCATCTGATCGCGCGGCAGACGCGCCTCGACCTTGCCCGACTCGACGATCGCTCCCTCGCGATCCATGCGCTTGATCGTGCCCGAGAGCACCGACTCGCCGCGCGCCAGGAAGTCGTTGATGATCTGTTCGCGCTCGGCATCGCGGATCTTCTGCAGAATGACCTGCTTGGCGGCCTGCGCGCCGATGCGCCCGAGATCGACCGGCTCGAGTTCTTCCTCGATGTAGTCGCCTTCCTGGATATCGCCGATCTGCTTGCGCGCTTCCGACAGGATGATCTGGATATCGTGATCCTCGAGTTCCCCGTCCGGCACGACCTGCCAGCGCCGGAACGACTCCGACTCGCCGGTCATCCGGTCGACGGCCACGCGGACGTCGACTTCTTCCTTGAAGCGCTTCTTCATCGCCGAAGCGAGTGCGCTCTCGAGCGCATCGAAGACAACCTCGCGCGCGACGTTCTTTTCACGCGCCAGCGCATCGACCAGCAACAAGACTTCCCGGCTCATGTCCGCCTCTCCTGAAACTTCAAATTCGGCACCAGTCGAGCCCGTTCGATCTCGTCGAGCGAAAAAACGAGCTTGCGCGCAATCGGCGCCGGCTCCTGCGGGCGCACCGTCGGCGCGGGACGCGTTTTGCCGGCCCGCGTCTCCTTCGCCCCCTTTGTCCCTTTCGTCCCTTTCGCCCCCTTCACGCCACGCCGGCCGGGCGTTGCTTCGGGCGCCTTCTCGATCAGTTCGAGTCCGTAGCGGCCATCTTCCTCGACGGTCAGCAGGCCGTCGAAATTGCGTCGCCCCTCGAACGGCTCGCGCAACCGGACCGAAACCTCCGAACCGGCAAAACGATCGAAATCGGCCGGCTTCCTCAGCGGCCGGTCAAGCCCGGGCGAGGATACTTCCAGCCGCGCATAGTCGACATCCTCGACACCGAGCACGTACGACAGCTGATGACTGGCCTTCTCGCAGTCATCCAGAGTGATTCCCGATGGCGAGTCGATGAATACACGCAGGATGCCGCGCTGGCCACGCTCGACATCGACTGTTTCATAGCCCATCGCAGCCAGGGTGTGCTCGATGATCGTCCGCGTCGACGTCATCCCCGTCATTGCCACCCCCTGCCGACCCGCGGTCGGAACAAAGAAAAAAAATGGGCTTGCGAGAGCCCATTTGTTCAAGCACGACGCTGGCGTCGTCCAAGTACCGTGCCGGCGTTGTTCAAGTACGATGCTGGCGTCCCGCAAAACACGCCAGTCCGCCCCTGCTGGCCAGCCCATCGCCACATCGCGCCCGGCACCGGAGCGCCATCGCAAAAGAGGCGGCTGACGATTCAGCAGCCGGGCATTATACCGTCAAACAGCGGCCGCCGTCAGCCCCGAAGCCATCCGGCCACGACGACTGCGGCCGTTACCGGTCGACTTCAGCCTTCGGACGAACCGCCCGGAGTCCGGCCGCGCGAGCGCGGACCGCGCCGGCCGGTACGCGCCGCCGGCTTGCGATCCGTGCCGCCGGTTCCCTGCGGGCGGTTGCCACCATCGCCGTGCCGGGGCTGCCGGCGCGACTTCGACTGCGATCGGGATTTCGGCTTGCCGTTCGGACCGGACCCCGGCCACGACTCGCCTGAACCCGAACGGGTGTTTCCTCTCTGGCCCGGTCGGCGCGACCCGGGATAGCCCGTACCGTCCGCACGCTCGGTGGTACCGGCATGATCCATCGGACCGGTAAACGGCGTTGCCGATCGGCCGCGCGGACCGCGCCCGCGCGACTTGCCGGCTCCCGGGCGGCGTGCGCCTGCGGCGCCGGTCGATCCCCCCAGCCCGGGTTCGCCCTTGCGCACCGCCCGGGTGATCGCTTCCTGATGCGCGTTGGCCGACCGTGGCTGCCACTCGTCGTCGTCGTATTCCGGACGATGACGTTCCTCGTGCATCTCGTTCGGTAACAGACGATTGCCGATCGAATCGTCGGGATCTTCCATCTCTTCGTCGTCATCGTACCAGCCGTCATCGACGTAGCCCATCCCGACGGTGCTTTCCGGATCGGCCAGCGAGCGCTGACCGATCCCCACCGTCCCTTCCGGTTCGCCGCCGTCGGGCATCACGCCGGCCGGCAGGCCGGATTCGTCGCCGTTTTCTCCGGCCGCGGCATCCGGCCCACGCCTGCTGTGCCCGGCGTGCCCGGCGTGTCCGGCGTGTCCGGCGTGTCCGGCGTGTCCGCCAGCATCGTCGCGCACCTGTCGCACCGTATGCATCAGGGTCTGCACGTCCGACTCGTCGAGTTCGAACCAGCGCCCACGTGCCAGACCGCGCGGCAGCACGACCGGGCCGAAACGCAGCCGGATCAGCCGGCTCACGCTGACCCCGACCGCTTCCATCATGCGCCGCACTTCGCGGTTGCGCCCTTCACTCAGGACCACCCGGTACCAGACATTGGCACCCTCGCCGCCGGCGTCCTCCAGCGACGAGAAGCGGGCCTTGCCATCATCCAGATCGACGCCGGCGAGCAACTGCCCGCGGGCCTCGTCGGTGATCTGCCCGAGCACGCGCACCGCGTATTCACGCTCCCAGCCATAGCGCGGATGCATCAGGCGGTTGGCCAGATCGCCCGACGTCGTGAAGATGAGCAGACCTTCGGTGTTGAAGTCGAGCCGGCCCACGGCCACCCAGCGTGCGCCCTTCAGGCGCGGCAGGCGATCGAACACCGTGGCGCGCCGCTCGGGATCATCGCGCGTGCAGATTTCGCCGGACGGCTTGTGATAGAGGAGCACACGCTGCACCGGCGCACTCGGGCGGCGAGGCAGCAGGCGCCCGTTGATGCGCACCTGATCGGTGGCGCCGATCCGCTGGCCGATGTGCGCCGGCTTTCCATTCACCGACACGCGCCCGGCAAGAATCATCTCCTCCATGTCGCGCCGCGAACCGAAGCCCGCATCCGCCAGCACCTTGTGCAACTTCGGCTGATCCGCCGGCACCGGCCGCTGACCACCTGCATGGCGCCTGCGATCGGCACTCAGACCGATCGTGCCGCCGCTGGCCGTGACCGGCACCGGTGCCCGATCCGCGACCGAACCTTCCTGCGCGGGTGCTCTCTCACCGCCGTCCTGCCCCGCCGCCGCCGTCGCGTCGACAGGCCGGCCGTCCGTACCGGCGGGAGTGCGCTGTGCCGTTCCGCGGCCACGGCCGGAACGGGCGCCGCGGCGCCGGTTGTACGGGGTCCTGGTCGTTCGTCCTTCCGTCGACCGCTCTTCTCCCGATCGCCCGCCGGATCTGCGCTCTGGCCGCGCCTCGCCGTCCGTCCCGGCGTCACCGGCCGTATCCGGATGCAACCGCTCCGGCGCCGGATTTTCCGTCCCCGACACACCTGCCACCACCGGCGTGGCGAGCCCGGTGGCCGATGTCTGCG
Organism: Burkholderiaceae bacterium; assembly: GCA_036844405.1. Classification (GTDB taxonomy): domain Bacteria; phylum Pseudomonadota; class Gammaproteobacteria; order Burkholderiales; family Burkholderiaceae_E; genus Zeimonas. The sequence continues at coordinate 5,162 of DAIUFU010000015.1, forward strand.
GGCCGGCCGGCAAGGATTCGTTCGGCCGGGCTGGCGTGCGGGCACTGCCCGGCTCGTCGCCCGCCGGTCGACTGTCGTCAGGATGTTCGTGATTCAAGCGGATCCCTCGCTGGGTTCGATGACTGAATGACTGAAATGCGCCGGGAACGACTCCCGGCTTCATGTTTCCGTGTCCGCTGCGGACACGTCGTGGTGATCACTTCACGCGCTTTCGGCTGGCCGGACGTCGGCGGCTCCCGCCGGCAGCGCCGGTTGTTGCGCGGCGCCGGACGGATCGGCGGCCTCGTCGATCGTCAGATCGATCATCCGCTGCGCCGGTTCGTCGACAACAGACGACTCCTCGCCGGGTCCGTGCAGCGGCGGCAGTTCGGTCAGTGACTGCAGGCCGAGATCATCGAGGAACTGCCGTGTCGTGCCCAGCAGTTCCGGGCGTCCCAGCACGTCCTTGTGACCGACGACTTCGACCCAGCCACGCTCCTCGAGCGTGCGCACCAGGTGACCGGCGACCGTCACGCCGCGGATTTCCTCGATATCGCCACGCGTGACCGGTTGCCGCCAGGCAATGATCGCCAGCGTCTCGAGCAGCGCACGCGAATACCGCTGCGGCTTGTCCGGATTGAGCTTGCCCAGCCACGGCGCCATGTGCACCGTACTCTGGAAGCGCCATCCCGAAGCCGATCGGGCCAGTTCGACGCCACGCCCGTGCCATCGTTCCTGTAGTCGTCCGAGCATCGCGTCAATGGCGTCCGCACCGTATTCGTCATCGAACAGACGGCGCAGTTCACGCGTGCGCATCGGCTGCGGCGAACACAGGAGAGCTGCTTCAAGAATGATTTCTGCTTCTTCCGTATGCATCGGAAACGGAAAACCGTGCGTCTCGGGCTACGAAATCCATCGGCCGGAGCGCGTGACCGGAAAGGCAGCCGGCCGGAAAATGCGGATGAAGACCCGAAACAGGGCCATCCGGGACCCCGTCGAAAACGGGATCATTGCAGGAAATCTGGTTGCGGGGGCAGGATTTGAACCTGCGACCTTCGGGTTATGAGCCCGACGAGCTGCCAGACTGCTCCACCCCGCGTCTGGAATCGAACATATTAGCAAAATTCCTGCCGCAGGGCAATATCGGGGCGGGATTCGCACCCGGCGGCCGACCGGAGGCATCGGCAGAAACGCGGAGCCGGGTCCGGATCGACGGCCCCGTGAGGCGGGGCACATACAGCCCCCACGACGATACTCGCTGATACACTGCCGGCACGCCATGAAGTTCTGCTCGATCTGCGGACGCCACGTCGAATTGCGCGTACCGGACGGTGACAACCGGCTGCGTTTCTGCTGCGCACATTGCGGGACGGTCCACTACGAAAACCCGAAGCTGGTGGTCGGCACGATCTGCGTGCTCGACGACCGCGTGCTGCTGTGCCGGCGTGCCATCGAGCCGCGCTACGATTTCTGGACGCTGCCGGCCGGTTTCATGGAAAACGACGAGACGACCTCGGCCGGCGCACAACGAGAGACGATCGAGGAAGCCGGGGCGAACGTCGCACTCGGCCCGCTGTTCGCAATGATCGACGTGCCGCACGTCAACCAGGTGCACCTCTTCTTTCGCGCCACGATGCTCGATGCACGACTGGATCCGGGGCCGGAGAGCCTCGATGCCGGCCTGTTCCGGGAAGAAGACATTCCGTGGGATGCGCTCGCCTTTCGAACCGTCGCCCAGGCGCTGCGCTGGTTCTTCGCCGACCGGCGCAACGGTGCGTGGATGATGCACACCGGTGCGATCGATCCGCGCAGCCGCTGGCCCGGGGAAGGGCAGGAAGCACCGTCGGGCGACACGTCCGGCTCGCCGATGCCCTGAGGACGTGTGAAGCAGTCATGCTCGCCCTGCTCGGACCCGACACGCCGCTGCCCGACCCCGAACAGGCGCTGCGCGAGCCCAACGGCCTGCTGGCCGCCGGCCTGGATCTGTCGGCCGAACGCCTGCTCGAAGCGTACCGGCGCGGGATCTTTCCCTGGTACACCGTCGGGCAGCCGGTGTTGTGGTGGTCTCCTGATCCGCGCATGGTCCTCGCGCTCGATCGCCTGCACCTGTCACACTCGCTGCGCAAGACCCTGCGGGCGCGCCAGCGCGACCAGCGCTGGCGCATCACCCTGAACGCCTGCTTCGAACGCGTGATGCAGGAATGTGCGGCGGCACGCACCAGACCGCTGCGAGCTGCCGCCACGGCCATCATCGAGACCGAAGCCGTGCAGACGGAGGGCGCCGCGCCGGCGAACCCTCCGGCGGCTTCGGACGACACCTGGATCACGGCCGACATCCGGCGCACCTATTCGGCGCTGCATCGGCTCGGCGCCGCGCATTCGGTGGAAGTCTGGAACGGACCGCGCCTGGTCGGCGGCCTGTATGGCGTTTCGATCGGCCGGATGTTCTTCGGTGAATCGATGTTCGCGCGCGAAACCGACGCCTCGAAAACGGCTCTCGTGGCGCTCGTGCAGGTACTGCGTCGGCACGGATTCTGCATGATAGACTGCCAGCAGAAGACCCGCCATCTGGCTTCCCTGGGCGCGCACGAGATGTCGCGAAAGGCATTTCTGAAACAGGTCGACGAACTCGCCGCCCGATCCGCTCCCGACTGGCGGGCGATGCAGATCGGTTTGCCGCACGCATGACGCACCTGAAGGAACTGCCGTTCTCGGCGCTACAGTTCTACGCGACCGCACCCTATCCCTGCAGTTATCTGCCGGGGCGCCAGGCACGCTCGCAGGTAGCGACGCCGAATCACCTGATCAACGCCGACACCTACAGCGAACTCGTGCGGGCCGGATTCCGGCGCAGCGGCGTGTTCACGTACCGGCCGTACTGCGACCATTGCCGGGCCTGCGTGCCGGTGCGCATCCCGGTCGACGAATTCCGGCCCGACCGCAGCCAGCGGCGCGCCGCCCGCGCCCATTCCGGTCTTCGAGCGCTGATTGCGCGCCTGGCCTTCTCGCCCGAACATTACGCGCTCTACCTGCGCTACCAGACGAGCCGCCACACCGGCGGCGGCATGGACCAGGACAGTCGCGAGCAGTACGCACAGTTCCTGCTGCACAGCCGGGTCAACACGCGGCTCGTCGAATTCCGCGAAGCGTCGGTCCTGCGGATGGTGTCGATCATCGACGTACTCGACGACGGCCTGTCCTCGGTCTACACCTTCTTCGACCCCGATGTGGCCGGCGCCAGCTATGGCACCTGGAACATCCTGTGGCAGGTGCAGCAGTGCCGCCAGCTCGGCCTGTCCTATCTGTACCTGGGCTACTGGATCGAACAGAGCCCGAAAATGTCGTACAAGTCCCGCTTCCGTCCAATGGAATATCTGGAAGACGGCGAGTGGAAGCGGGACATCGAACAGCGGCAGGCCGATGGTCCGGCAGCGGCGGGGGCTGCGGCACGAACAGCGAAAGGAACGACGGCGGGCGTGGCCGGGCAGGAGGCGGGGCGACCGACAACGGGCAGGAAGGACAGCGCCGATCAGGAACGCCCGGATACCGGTGACCGGATGAACGTCTGTCGATGACGCCCTACTCGCTGGCGCGTCCGCTGCTGTTTCGCCTCGACCCGGAAAAGGCGCACGAACTCGCGCTGCGCGCGCTCGATCTCGCCGGATCCACCGGCAGCGCGCGCCTGCTTGCCGGCTGCCCGGTGGAAGACCCGGTCGAAGTCATGGGCCTGCGTTTTCGCAATCGCGTCGGTCTGGCCGCCGGTCTGGACAAGAACGCGGCGCATATCGACGGGCTGGCCGGTCTGGGATTCGGTTTTCTCGAGGTCGGCACGGTCACGCCGCGCCCGCAGGCCGGCAATCCGCGGCCACGCCTGTTCCGCCTGCCGGCGCGCGAAGCGCTGATCAACCGGATGGGCTTCAACAACGACGGGCTCGACACCTTTCTGGCCAACATCGCCCGCAGGCGTTACCGAGGCGTGCTCGGCATCAATCTCGGCAAGAATGCCGACACACCGCTCGAGCGTGCCGCCGACGACTATCTGACCGGGATGGAGCGTGTCTATGCCCATGCCACCTACATTGCGATCAACATCTCGTCGCCGAACACCGCCCGCCTGCGCGAACTGCAGACACACGATGCACTCGATGAACTGCTGGCGGCACTGGCCGCGCAGCGTGCGCGCCTCGCCCGCGAACACGGGCGCACGGTACCGCTGGCGCTGAAGATCGCCCCCGATCTGGATGGCGCGCAGGTCCAGGCCATCACCGCCCTGCTGCTGCGCCATGGCATCGACGCGGTGATCGCCACCAACACCACCCTGGCGCGCGACGGCGTCACCGGCCTGCCCGACGCGGACCAGACCGGCGGCCTGTCGGGCGCACCGCTGCGCGCAACCGCGCTGCAGCGGCTGCGTGAACTGCGCGCACTGCTGCCGCCGGAATATCCGGTCATCGGCGTCGGCGGCATCCTCACGGCCGACGACGCGCGTGCACGCATCGAGGCCGGCGCAACGCTGCTGCAACTCTATACCGGTCTCATCTATCGCGGCCCGTCGCTGATCGGTCAATGCGCGCGCGCTGCACGCGATGCCGCGCGGCGCGTGCCGGCACACGAACCCGCCGGATCACGGACGAACGGAAAACGGTCCCCGGGGGCTTGACGACGCATAAGCTACATTCTAGATTCTGCTTTTGCTGTACAGCCCTGTTGCACAGCCCATCCATCCTCCCTTCCGGAGCATCGCCATGTCGGACAATCCGCTGAACATCCTCAACGACACCACCTATCCCTTCGATGCGCGCGGTGTCGCCCGGCGTTTTCGCCACTCGGCGATTTTCGGCGCGCTCGGCGCCCTGCAGCCGGGCGAGACGATGCGCTTCATGAATGATCACGATCCGCTGCCGCTGCTCGACCAGATCCTCGACCGCTACGGCGAGCACATCGACATCAAGTACATCAGCCGCAACCCCGGCGAGATCGTGATCGACTTCATGGTTCGCTGAACGAGCGCGGATGCCCCTGGCACAACTCGTCGGGCACTATCCCGAGATCCGGCTGGCACACATCGGCTTCGTCACGGCCAGCGGCAGCCTGTTTGCCGTACGCGCCGCGGCGACGGTCATGGGTGCCCGCTGGAGCGCTTCCCGGCCGGCGCGCCACGCGAGCTGGCTGATCGACACCGGCCTGCTCGTCGCAGCGCTGCTGCTGCTGCACATCCTGCAGCTCAATCCCTTTATCGTCCCCTGGCTGGCGGCCAAGCTGACGCTGCTGGTCGCCTATATCGGGCTGGGCACGATGGCGCTGCGTCGCGCCCGCTCGGCACCCGCGCGCATCGCCTGGTCGCTGGCCGCACTGGCCTGTTTTGGCATGATGGTCTCGATCGCCCGTGCCCACGACCCGCTCGGTTTCCTGCGCGTCTGGATCGGCTGACGACACCGGAGGAACCATCGGGCGGCAGGAACCGCCATCCCGGCGACATGCCGGTTCAACACCGGGCCCGCCGCGACGGCGGGTACTTTCCGGCGGGCGGACCGGAGCGGGATGACGGGTTCACCCGTTCTCAGGTTTCCGGGCGGGTCCACAGCCACAGAGCGACGAACATCATCATGGCCGGGGCGGCGAACTTGACCCAGACCGCCACCGACATGGCCATCAGCACGGCCGTACTCAGCACCATCATCGATGTCGCCAGCCATTTGGCACGGCGCGGAATCGAGCCGTGCTCGCGCCAGCGCCGGATGTCGGGGCCATAGCGCGGGTGTTCGAGCAGCCAGACTTCCAGTCGCGGCCAGCCGCGGCCGGCCGCCCAGGCGGCGACGATCAGGAAGGGGACGGTCGGCATCACCGGCAGGATCATGCCAATGACTGCCAGGATCACGCAGACGATGGCCAGCGCGCGCCAGAAGAACCGGGTGGCAATCACCGTCGGGCAATGGCCGCGAAGGATCGCCGGCACCGAAGAAGGGTCAGTGGAAGCCGAAACGCGCACTGCGCACGTGCCGAACCCGCGAGGCGGGTCGAGAAGGTACCGGCCGCCATGTCGGCGGGCGGTAACCCCGATTCGATCATGGTTTCATATTGCAGAACGGTTTTCCACATCATGCTACCCTAGCATTTTCAGGTCATCCGCCGGAATCCGGCCACGGGAATTCGTCGATGCCACGCCCGCGATTGTCGCCCGCCGAGCCGGGTCGCACCACGATCCAGGTCATCGAGCGCATGGTCTCGCTGCTCGACGCGCTGGCGCAGCAACGCGAGCCGTCCAGCCTGAAGGATCTGGCGCGCGGCACCGGACTGCATCCGTCGACGGCGCACCGTATTCTCAACGACCTCGCCACCGCGCGCCTGGTCGATCGCTCCGGGCCGGGCACCTATCAGCTCGGCATCCGGCTGCTCGAGCTCGGCAACCTCGTCAAGGCACGAATGAACGTGCGCGACGCGGCACTCGGGCCGATGCGCGAATTGCACCGGATCACCGGCCAGACGGTCAACCTGTCGATTCGCCAGGGCGACGAGATCGTCTACATCGAGCGCGCCGTTTCGGAGCGCTCCGGCATGCAGGTCGTGCGCGCCGTGGGTGGGCGTGCGCCGCTGCATCTGACGTCGACCGGCAAGCTCTTTCTCGCCGGCGACGATCCGCGCATGGTCCGCGCCTATGCGGCACGCACCGGTCTGGCCGGGCACACACGCAACAGCATCACCGATGCGGCCCGGCTGGAGCACGAACTGGTGCTGGTGCGTGCGCGCGGATATGCCCGCGACAACGAGGAGCTGGAACTCGGGGTGCGCTGCATCGCCGCCGGCGTGCGCGACGACAGCAATCAGCTCGTCGCCGGCCTGTCGATCTCGGCGCCGGCCGACTTCATCCAGGACGAATGGATCGAGGCGCTGTGCCGCACCGCCGACGGCATCTCGTCGTCACTCGGCCACGATCCGCAGCAAGCCGACCGCTGAAGCGTGGCGAACGCACCGGCAAGCCTCGGGCGCCAACCACCAGGTCGCCAACCACCCGCCGGGAAAGCCGCCGGTCACCGGTGCCGGGTGCGAGCGGCGGCATCCAACGTCAGACGCGCTGATTCGCACCTGTCGCCCCGGCGCCGCGTGTCGGCACGCCTTCCGGATGTGCGGCCCGCTGCAATCCGCCGCCGCCTTTTTCGAGCCATTGCCGGATCTTCATGGAATCGCGCACCCGCGCTGTGCGCTGCTCGGCATCGAGCAGGACCATGACGACCGGCCGGGCGCCGATCCGCGCCTGCATCACGACGCAATTTCCGGCTTCGGAGATGAAACCGGTTTTCTGCACGCCGATATCCCAGTCGTCACGTGCCACCAGACGGTTCGTGTTGCGATACTGCTCGAGCCGATAGCCGGTGTCGACCGTCAGGTCGCTGGCCGTCGAATACTCGCGGATTCGTTCGTAGCCGGAAGCCGCGCGCACGAGTCGCGCCAGATCACGCGCGCTCGATACATTCCTGCTGGACAGCCCGGTCGGTTCGACGAAGCCGCTGCTCGTCATTCCGAGTTCGGCCGCCTTGCGATTCATCTGTGCGACGAAGGCCTTCATGCCGCCCGGATAATTGCGCCCGAGCGCATGTGCCGCCCGGTTCTCCGACGACATCAGCGCCAGTTGCAGCAACTCGTCACGCGTCAGACGGGTGCCGGTGCGAAGACGCGAGCGGGTGAAACGCTCGGTGTCGACATCGGCCTGGGTGATCTGGAGCATTTCGTCGAGCGCCAGACCGGCGTCGAGCACGACGATCGCCGTCATCAGCTTGCTGATCGATGCAATCGGCAGCACAGCATGGGCATTCTTCTCGAACAGCACGTCACCGTTGCGGCCATCGACGACGAACGCTACCGCGGACTGCAGCGACAGCGGATCCTTGACGTCATGCAGGCCGAACGCGTGACCGACCGAGCGGCGCACACCGGCCGCGCGCTGCGCGGCGTTCTGGCCGGATGCCACGGCCGGACGGCTCGCTGTTGTCTTGCGCGTCGGCTTGCGCGTTGCCGCGACCGTCGCCCTGGGCACCTTGGCCGCCTGGGCGGTACGCCGCTGCGCCGGACCACTGACAGCCGTTCGGCTGCGGGCAGCGTTTCCCGTCGACGCGGCAACCGGGGCGCCACTTGCCGCGGACGACGCGGCTGCAGCGCCGACAGGCCGCTTGCCGGCCGCGAGCGCCGGATCGGCATGCGACAGCGCCACGGCGATCAGAAAGACCACCCCGAGCACAAGTCCCGGTGAAACCACATGGGTCCCCGCCCGATCGTGCCACCGCCATCCGGTCGCCATGGTCCGCCCCCTCGTTGCCATTTTTTTACCAGTGACGGGAGTGTACAGAAAATTCCGTTAATTCAACACTCTGCGATCGATTGATCAAGCTGTTCATGAAGGATGTGTCAGAAATCGGGAGAAACCGCCAATCGATGGTGGGGCATGTCGTGGACTGATCATGTCGCCGACCTGCCACGTCCCCGACCGGTACACCGGTGCACGTCCGGGCGGATTTCCGGACCGTCGCGGATGACGCAGTCCTTTCCTGCGCACAGAACGAAAGCCGACGCCTGCCGCATGCGACCCGTGCGGCGCTGCGACGCAACAAAAATTTCTTTCAGCACTTGACATCGCCTGCAGAAGCCCTAAACTAGGCGATGTTGCAGTGCAACAAACAATGCAGCAAAGAAAGCTAGGGAACCTGCACAAACGGTTCCGGAGCGATCCCGGGCGCGGGGCTCGCCTCTGCTCTCCTCGACATTTCGCACGAGACCGGATCCGCGCCACCGACCAAGAGGACCTGACACCATGCTGACCAACGCCGACCAACTGGCGCAAATCCAGAAATCCGCCCTCGAAACCCTGCAGGCAGCCGCTGCCGCATCCTTCGCCGGGTTCGAGAAAATCGCCGCACTGAACGTGCAGGCCACCAAGGCTTCGCTCGAAGAGTCGAGCGACGTCCTGCGCTCGCTGATGGAAGTCAAGGAGCCGAAACAGTGGACCGAGATGGCTTCGGGCTCGCTGCAGCCGGCCACCGACAAGTTCGCGGCCTACTACAAGCACGTGTATGAAATCGCCAACGAGACCGGCAACGACCTGGCCCGCCTGTTCGAGCAGCAGTACGCCGAAGGCAATCGCCAGATCCACGGCGCAATCGACTCGTTCGCGCGCAACCTGCCGGCCGGCAGCGAAGGGCTGGTCACGCTGATGAAGCAGGCCGTCACCGCCGCCAACAACACGTTCGATCAGGTGAACAAGGCGACCCGTCAGGCCGTCGAAGTTGCCGAGGCGAACATGACCGCTGCCGCCAAGACTACGTCGAACGTCGCCGCCGCGGCGCGTGCCACCCCGGCACAGACCCGCAAGAACGGCTGAGGCAGTTCCACATTTCAGCGCGGCGCCGGGGCAGGCACCCGGTCGCCATCACGCTGAACGAGGGCAGGTCGGCTACCGCGAGGTGGCCGGCCTGCCCTTTTCGTTTTCGGTCTTCAGCGGATTTCTCCACCCAGGGCCAGTACGCCTTCCCGCAATTCGGCAAAGGCGCGGTCGATCTCCGGCGCAGGTCCGCGCACGCCCAGTTCAATGTGCCCACGGCCACCGGCCTCGCCGACCGACGGCAGGCTGAACACCCGCACCGGCGCCCGGTCCCGTTCGATGCCTTCCATCAGCGGCGTCAACGTCGATTCGGCCAGCCCGAACACCAGGAACGAGCGTTCGCCGCGCGCGCTGCTGTGGTGCAGGGAGCGGAACTGCGTATCGAGCACCGACTCGATCATCGGCCAGGCCATGACCGGAAAGCCCGGCACGAAGAAGTGCCGTCGGATCGCAAACCCCGGAATCCGGTTGTACGGATTGGGAATGATCGCGGCACCGGCCGGAAACTCGCCCATTTTCATGCGCTGGCGATTCTCGGCGGACGACAGGTCGGCCAGTGTCGCCACCGCGCCGGCATCCATGTTTTCGGCCCCGGCCCGCTCGGCCGCCATCTCGGCGATGCGCTGCGCAATCAGTTCGCGCGCCTGCGGATGCAGCTCCAGTTCGACGTCGAGTGCGGCGGCCACCGCCTGTCGCGTGTGGTCATCCGGTGTGGCGCCAATGCCGCCACAGCAGAACACGATGTCGTCGCCCGCGAACGTGCGGCGCAGCAGGGCGGCAATGGCGGCGCGATCGTCGCCGATGAAATGGGCCCAGGACAGCGCCAGTCCGCGCATGCGCAGAAGCTCGACGACCCGCGCAAAATGACGATCCTGACGCTTGCCCGAAAGAATTTCGTCACCAATGACGATCAGTCCGAAGCCCATCCGTTGCCTCCGATTCCGTCCGGCACGCGCCACCGGTCTGCGGCCCGACAGCAGACCACCAAAACAGCAGGAAAAAAGGCCGGAAGCATCATCCGCTCATGGCGCCGGCGTCGGCGGCGAGCACGGCATCCCGCTCGCGCCGCAGCAGGGCGAGTGAATAATGCGCGAACGCCAGCGCGGACAGCACCGGCGTGACGAGAAAGAGCGGCGGCACGTAATTGAGCACCATGACGAGCATGGCCAGCCCGAAATAGCCGCGTCGATTGGCCGCGATCAGGCGCCGGCTCTCTTCGGCATCGGCATGTTCGGCCAGACTGTCGAAGCGCATCAGACGCGCCGTCAGCCAGCTCCACCAGAGCCACGGAATGATCAGCGCCAGCGGCGGGATCAGCCACAGCGGCAAGGTCACGAGATAGCCGAGCACGAATACGGCCGTGTTCGAAACCGCATTCCACAGACCCGGCAGGACCGCCAGCGAGCCCGCGCGCCTCACGTCGCGATAGGTTCCGTGCCCAAGATGACGAATGACGATCGGCATCACCGCGACCGCGACCAGCACGAAGGCCAGTGCAAACTGCAGCGGAACGACGATCAGGAAAGCGAGCAGCGCGACCGTCCACTGCGAAAACCCGGGCAGCCCGAGCGACGCGAACCAGCCGGCCAGTCCGGCCAGCCAGCCACCATCGAACAGCCAGCCATGCAGGCTGGCCGTGATCGGCGTCCAGAGCCACAGCGCCGTCACGACCCACATGATGATGGCCAGCAGCAGCGGCGCCAGCAGCAGAACCAGCATCTTCGGGTGAAGCTGGCTGAGCACGGCGCGCCCGAAAGCGGAAAGAACCTCTTGCATGATCCGGATGGAAATCGGTGGATGGAAAGGATCGATGGACTGCCGGGTCGAACGCACATCGATGGACAAGGGCGCGCCACTGCGCACAGCGGCCGACACCCGTGCCCACGGTAGCAACAGAATCATACCGAGCACGCGGACACTGGCCGCATCCGCCGCGCCGGCATGATCAGCGAATTTCAGCGCGCAACGCCTCGATTGCCTTGTCCAGGCGCTTGACCGACACCGGCACCGCCGTGCGCAGTTCCTGCGCGAACAGCGACACGCGCAGTTCTTCGAACAGCCAGCGGATCTCCTCCAGTCGTGTGTCGATCTCGCCTCTGCGCTGCCGCGCGATCTGCTGCCAGCGGCGCTGCAAAGGCTCCAGCCCGGCCCGCGCGCGCACGTCGCCCCGGGGCGCGTTGTGCAGCCGCTCCAGACGCACCGTCACCGCCTTCAGATAGCGCGGCAGTTCGCGCAGGCGTGCGGCCGGCGTACGGGAAAGAAAGTGCTTTGGCATCAGTTGTGCCAGTTGCTCGCGCACATCGGTGTCCACGGCCGGATGCGCCTTCGCCAGCGGCAGCTTCTTCTGCACGAGTGACCAGGCCTCGAGGATGGCCAGCAACAGGCGGGCCAGTTCCTGACCGACGAGCGTCAACCGGGGACGCACTGCGTCGACACGTGCGGCAAACGATGATGCATCGTGCGGCAGCGGATCGACGAGACACAGCCGATCGATGATCGCTGCAGCCAGTTCGGCGCGCAGTTCATCCGAACTGCCGAAACCGGCATACAGCAGCGACAGGCGCGAAAAATCCGGAATGCTGCGGGCATACGCCCGCATCGGCTGGCGCAGTGCGATCGCAAACAGCCGGGCGATGCCGGCCCGCGTCGCCTGCGCCGCCTGCGCCGGATCGTCGAAGATGCGCATCTCGACCGCGTCACCGAGGTCGACCAGCGCCGGGTAGCCGGTGAGCAAAAGCGCGCCACCACGAGCGGTTCCGCCCGTGCCACCACTTCGACCGGCTCCCTGCTGCGGTGTGCGCGAACGGGCCCGCCCGCCGCCGACACTGCCGCCCATGCGGGTGCCGACCACGGCGTCGATCTGCCCGGGCAGCTCCCCGAACGACCAGTCGGTGAAACGCTGGCCGACAGGCAGGCCGACACCATCCGGCACCGCGTCGGCCGCACCCGGCACACGCGCAGTCCGGGCAACACCCGCGCCACTCTCCGCGTGCGACCGGGCCGTGTCTCCATCGGCTGGCAGGCTTCCGGCCTGCCTGCCGCCTGACCCGGCGTGGCGCGGCTCGACCTTGACCGCTCGCGCATTTCCAGCGCCCTCACCTCGATCCGTGGTCACGCCGGCCGACCCGGTATCGAGCCGGATCGCCGCCTGCTCGAAGGCCTGCTCGAGGGCACCTTTGGCGCGTACGCGATACCCGGCGCGCAGGGCCGCCAGCTGGCGTGACTGCGCCAGCACGGCGCCATGCGCATCGAGCAGACGAAAATTCATCGACAGATGCGGCGGCAACGTCTCCACGCGAAAGTCGCCGGGCTGCACCCGCACGGCCGATGCCGAAACGGACGCGGCCGCGAGATCGGCGATGATGGCATCGATGAGCGCACGCTCCCCGGCGCGTCCCCGCCAGCGTTCGGCAAAGGCCGCCGACCAGGCCGGCAGCGGCACCGCATGACGGCGCAGACGTTGCGGCAGCGACTTGAGCAGCGCCTGCACCTTGCCCGCCAGCATGCCGGGCACCAGCCATTCGCAACGTACGGCATCGACCAGATGCAGCGCCGCCAGCGGGATGGCCAGTGTCACGCCGTCATCGCTCGCGCCCGGCTCGAAGCGGTATTCGAGCGCAAAGGGCACGCCGTGCATCTCCAGGCGGCGCGGAAAGCCGTCGCCGGCGCCACTGTCCGCATCCTTGCGCAACAGGGCCTCGCGCGACAGATGCAGGATCTGCGGCTCGGTCCGCGCCGCCTTTCGCCACCAGCGCTCGAGTTCGCGCATCGACGTGACGTCGGCCGGCAGGCGCGCGTCGTACCAGGCAAACAGCTCCCGTTCATCGACCAGCAGTTCCGGACGGCGGATGCGCTGCTCGAGCGCCTCGATGCCGGCGATCAGCTTGCGGTTGTGTGCAAAAAACGGCAGCCGGCAGTCACACTGACCGGCCACCAGTCCTTCGCGGATCAGCAGTTCGCGCGCCAGTGCGCCATCGAACGGCGCCACGCGCACGGCCCGCCGGGCGTAGACGACGAGCCCGTACAGTGTGGCCCGCTCGTGCACCATCGCCTGTCCGGCCGAGCGTGACCAGAACGCATCGCCCGTACTGCGTCGCAACAGATGCGCAGCCGCCGGTTCGATCCAGGCGGCATCGATGCGCGCCACGGTACGCGCATACAGTTTGGCCGTGTCGACCATCTCGGCGGCCATCACCCACGCAGGCGGCTTTTTGGCCAGCGCACTGCCGGGATGCAGGGTGAATTTCGTCTGGTGGGTGCCGGCGTACTGCCCGTCGGCGGGCGACTTCGTGCCGAGATTGCCGAGCAGCCCGGTCAGCAGCGCGCGGTGCACCGCTTCGGCACTGGCCGGCGTCTCGTTTTCAGTCCACTTCAGCGTCCGGCAGGCTTCGAGCAACTGCCTGCGCACATCACTCCACTCGCGCAGCCGGCGCACCGACAGAAACTCGCGTTCGAGCCGCTGTGCCAGCCGGCGCTGCGACTCTCCCGCGCTCTGGCGATTGTCGTGCGCATCCCTCCAGTACCGCCACAGCTTGAGCCAGGCGAGAAAGTCCGAACCGGGTTCGACGAAACGACGATGACACTGGTCCGCCGCCTGTTGCGCCTCCGGTGGACGTACGCGCGGATCCTGCGTCGACAGGGCGGCGGCGATCACCGCCACTTCGTGCAGACAGGCGGTTTCATGCGCGGCCAGCAGCATCCGCCCGAGGCGGGGATCGACCGGCAGGCGCGCCAGCGCCCGCCCGACGGCGGTCAGTGCGTTGCGCTCGTCGAGCGCACCCAGCTCATGCAGCAGCGCCTGACCATCAGCCACCGCCTTCTTCGGTGGCGGATCGAGAAACGGGAAACTGCCGATGTCGTCCAGACGCAGGGACTTCATCCGCAGGATGACCGCGGCCAGCGACGAACGCAGGATTTCCGGATCGGTGAAACGCGGCCGCGTCAGGTAATCGCTCTCGTCGTACAGACGCACGCACACGCCGTCGGCAACGCGACCGCAGCGGCCGGCACGCTGGTCGGCGGCGGCACGCGAGATCGGCTCGATCTGCAGCTGTTCGACCTTGCTGCGGTAGCGATAGCGCTTGACCCGCGCCAGCCCCGAATCGACGACATAGCGGATGCCGGGCACCGTCAGCGAGGTTTCGGCCACATTGGTCGCCAGCACGATGCGCCGCCCGTTCGAGCGTTCGAACACCCGCTGCTGGACGCCCGCCGGCAGGCGCGCATAGAGCGGCAGCAGTTCGATCGGCCCGCGCGCCCAGGGTGATCCGCTGCGCGCCGCAGCGGCCCGCGCATGAACGTGACGCAGGTGTTCGGCGGCCTCGCGGATCTCGCGCTCACCGGGCAGGAAGACGAGCACGTCGCCGGGGTGCTCGCGCCACAGCGACTCGATCGCCTCCTCGATGCGCCCCGGCAGATCCGGATCGCGCCCGTTCGCCAACTCGTTCGCCGACCGGTTCGCCGACCCGCTCGTTGACCTGCCTGCTGATCCACCCGCCGACCCATCGTCGGCGACCGTTCCGCCCGCAGTCTCCTGATAGCGGATTTCGACCGGATACGTGCGCCCCGACACTTCGATGACCGGCGCCGGTTCGATGCGTACCCCGCGCTCGTCAGCGTCATCGCCGGCCTCGTCATCCAGTGCCTCGCCGTCGGGAGCCTCATCCCCGCTGCGGCCCGCATGTACGGCTTTGGTCCCGAAGTGCCGCGCAAAGCGCCCGGCGTCGATCGTCGCCGACGTGATGACGAGTTTCAGATCGTCGCGCCTCGGTCCGTCGAGCAATCGCTTCAGATAGCCGAGCAGAAAATCGATGTTCAGGCTGCGCTCGTGCGCCTCGTCGACGATCACGGTGTCATAGGCGCGCAACAGCGGGTCTGCAGCCGTCTCGGCCAGCAGGATGCCGTCGGTCATCAGCTTGATCGGTGCGCCCGGATCGATCCGCTCGTCGAAGCGGATCTTGTGTCCGACATGCACGCCCGGCGCCGAGCCGAGTTCCTCGGCGATCCGGCGCGCCACCGACAGGGCGGCGATGCGCCGCGGCTGCGTGTGGCCGATCAGGCCGGCACGGCCACGACCGGCCAGTGCGCAGATCTTCGGCAACTGGGTCGTTTTGCCGGAACCGGTCTCGCCGCAGACAATGACGACGCGATGCTGGCGGATGGCCTCGGCGATCTCCAGGCGCCGCGCCGACACCGGCAGTTCTTCCGGAAAACGCAGTGGCGGCAGTTCGCGCAGCGGCGGCAGATCCTGTGAGGCCGGGCGCTGCACGGCGGGAAGTACGGCACCATGGGACATTCGCGCGAAATTATAATGATCCGATGACCACGACCACCGACTCCGAACCGGATCCGGCGCCCGCTTCCGGTCCCGGTGCCGGCGCACACCCGGCCCCTGATGCCACCCGGGACCCGGACAGTGATACCGGCCCGAGCGACGAGACCCGTTTCGTCGCCTGGCTGCGCCAGGTTGCTCCCTACATCCACGCCTTTCGCGGCAAGACCTTCGTCGTCGCCGTGCCCGGCGAACTGATCCAGGCCGGTTGCCTGAACGCCCTGGTCCAGGATCTGAGCCTGCTGCAGGCGATGGGCATGCGCATCGTCGTCGTGCACGGCTCGCGCCCGCAGGTCAACGAACAGTTGCGCCTGCGCGGCATCGAGGCAGCCTACGCCGAAGGGCTGCGCATCACCGACCCGGTGGCGCTCGAATGCGCGAAGGAAGCCTCAGGCGAACTGCGTCTCGACCTGGAAGCGGCGTTCTCGCAGGGTCTGCCGAACACGCCGATGGCACACGCCGCCGTGCGCGTGATCTCGGGCAATCTCGTCACCGCGCGCCCGGTCGGCATCGTCGACGGCGTCGACTACCGTCACACCGGGATCGTGCGCAAGATCGACACGGCAACGATCCGTTCCACGCTCGACAGCGGCTCGATCGTGCTGCTGTCGCCGCTGGGCTATTCACCCACCGGCGAAGCCTTCAACCTGAGCATGGAAGACGTCGCCGCCAGCACCGCGATCGCACTGGACGCCGACAAGCTCGTCATCCTCACCGAGACGGCACTCGAAACCGACGACGGCGAGCGTCGCAGCGAAATCCCGGAAAGCGAAGCACGCGCGCTGCTGCGCTCCGGTACGCTGGGCGAGCACGATGCCTTCACCCTGCGCCACGCGCTGCTCGCCTGCGAGGGCGGCGTCGCACGCGCGCATCTGGTGCCGTTCGGCATCGATGGCGCCGTGCTGCTCGAACTGTTCCGCCACGATGGCGTCGGCACCATGCTGGTCGAGGAGACACTGGAAGCGCTGCGCGAAGCCGGTCCGGATGATGTCGGCGGCCTGCTGGCGCTGCTGCGCCCGCTCGAGGAGGACGGTACGCTCGTCAAGCGCGATCGTGCGCTCATCGAGCGCGAGATCGGCAATTTCACGGTCATCGAGCACGATGGCGTGATTTTCGGTGCGGCGGCGCTCTATGCCTTCCCGGAATCGGGCATGGGCGAAATGGCCGGTCTGGCCGTCAACCCGCTGGCGCGCAATCGCGGCGATGGCGAACGGCTGCTGTGCCGCATCGAACAGCGCGCACGCGCCGCCGGGCTGAAGAAGCTCTTCGTGCTGACCACGCGCACGATGCACTGGTTCCTCAAGCGCGGCTTCATCATCGCGCCGGTGGACCAATTACCCGCCACACGGAAGGATCTCTACAACCTGCAGCGCCGTTCGCTGGTACTGATCAAGGATCTGTAACCACCGACTCATCGAACACGCGTGCGACGGCGCTCCGTCCGCAGTATCGACAGCACCGGCGCGGCGGCTGACCGCACACTCACGAACAGGCAGAAATACCGGAATGACACGGACCGTACATTGCATCCGTCTGAAACGCGAAGCCGAAGGACTGGATTTCCCGCCCTACCCGGGCGAACTGGGCAAGCGCATCTTCGACAACGTCTCGAAGGAAGCCTGGCAGGGCTGGATCGGCCACCAGACGATGCTCGTCAACGAAAACAAGCTGAATCTGGCCGAGAGCAGTGCGCGCAAATATCTCGCCGAACAGATGGAGCGCTATTTCTTCGGCGACGGCGCCGACCGCATCGTCCATTACGTGCCGCCGAAGAAGTGACGACAGCCCGGAACATGCCGGGCTACCGGCCGCACCCGAGAGCTTGACGCGTACCCGGGCCGGTGGCGCACTCACTCCAGCGGCTTCACCCAGCGATAGCAGCGCATCGGCGGCACGTTGATCCACTCCGCCTCGACCTCGGGTTCGCCCAGGATCGGGCGGGCGCGCTCGGCGACGGCGCCGCGGAACTGGTAGGCGACGAAGCAGCCGCCAGGCGCCAGAACGTCCCGGATCGCCTCGATGATGCGCGTGCCGACATCGGTCGGCATCGTCGAGAACGGAATGCCGGACAGGATGGCGCGCGGCGGCTTCAGGCGATGCGTGTGGATCAGTTCGCGCAGGTTCTCGGCGCTGCCGTGATGCACCATCAGACGCTTGTCGTCGAAACCGCGCACGAGATCGGCGAACAGCGCGTCGAGTTCGACGGCCAGCAGGGTCGAATCGGCCGGCATGGCGTTCAGGATGGCGTGCGTGGTACCGCCCGTGCCCGGACCCAGTTCGATGACCGAATCGGCCGTGCTTACGCCGGCCATCCGGATCATGCGTCGTTCGAGAAAACGCGAACTCGGGATGACGGAGCCGACATCGCGCGGGCCGCGCAGGAAACCCTTGAAGAAGGCAAGACGATCATCATGCTGCGGCAGCAGCGCTTCGAGACGTAACATGGTCGGGATCTCTCCGGTCGATAGACCTGATTCTTCTGGACCGGAGGGGGCCATGGACCTTATCCCCGCGCCCCGGTGACAGGCTGACGTTCAACCCCGTCGGGAGCCGCCGTCAGAACGACATCGGCCGGGCGCACCGCAAACAGCCCCGCGGTGACCACGCCCGGCCAGGATTCGATGACCGTCTCCAGATGCGCGGGATCCTGCAGATCGAGTCCGCGCACATCCAGGATCTCATTGCCGTTGTCGGTGATGACGCCGGCGCGCAACTGTGGCGCGCCGCCCAGTGCGCGCAGTCGCCCGATGACGAGTTCGCGCGCCATCGGAACCACCTCGACCGGCAGCGGAAATGCACCCAGACGTTCAACGCATTTCGAGCGATCGACAATGCACACGAAACGCGCACAGGCGGCAGCGAGAATCTTCTCGCGCGTGAGTGCGGCGCCGCCGCCCTTGATCATGCGCCGGCATCCGTCGATCTCGTCGGCACCGTCGACATACACCGGGATCGCTTCACCGGCAGCCAGGACTTCATTCAGATCGAGCACGGCCAGGCCGCCCGCCCGGGCACGGGCTGCGGTACGCTCCGAGGCGCAGACGACGCCGCGCGCGCGCGGCAGACGCGCGGCCAGCTCGTCGACAAAGCAGTCGACCGTGGAACCACTGCCCACACCAACGACAGCGCCCTCGACAAGTTCGTCGAGGGCGGCTCGTGCTGCGGCCCGTTTCAGCGTGTCCGGATGCATTGGCGAAAGTGTACACATTTCGCGCCCGCAACGATCCTTCGCAGCCTGATTCCATCGTAATATTGCACCGCAACATCATCCGGAAACAGTGTCCCGAATCCGCCAGACCCTCGTACCGAACGCTACCCTCTTCCGCCGAAATCTCGTTTCGGTGGCCGGTGTCGTGTCCACACTCATTGCGCTGGCCTTCGGCGTCTGGCTGGCCACCCAGACGCTCCAGCTCCATGCACTGAAGACCAATCTGCGTCAGGCCGATGATGCGGAAAACGCCCTTCTGCTCGCGGCCATGCTGCAAACCAGCGAGCAGATCCTGGTGGCCAGACTGCTCCGCAGCGGCGAGCTGCACGAGAAACTCGACCAGGTTGCGCGTCTGCGTCTGAGGGCAGAGACCGCGTGGAAAGGCGCCATGGGGCACACCGGGCAGATCCGCATCTACGACCGGACGCCCCTGATGCTTGCCCGCGTGCTCGATCAGGCGACACAGGCACACGAACGCCTGCGACTGCTGCGCGAACGTGTGGACTCCGCCCTCATGGACGGGAAAACGGATGTGGCCCTCGCACAGTGGGTGGACACGAGCCGCGAAGACATCCACACGATGGACGTGCTGCGCAACCAGATCGTCCTGATCAATCCACTGCCGCTGGAAAACGGTCTGCACGCGGTGATCGGCGAAATCACCTGGAAGCTGGGTGAGCAGCTCGGCGTCATCGACGGGCTCATCAGCTATCACCTGATCCACGACGAGGCCATCGACGAGAGCTCGAACGAGCGGATTGCTGCCGCCCTGCTGACGATGACGAGAACGCTCGATCTTCTGGGCGAGCTGCAGCAGGGCATCGATGCCGGCCTGCCTCTGCACGCCGCGATCACCACTGTCGAGGGCACACTGGGCAGCCGGTTCCGGGACACGGTCCAGCGTCTGCGGGCCGAAGCAGTGACCGGACGCTACTCGATCACCATCGATGAATGGAATGCCCTGATCAGCAGCAGCCTGGCGCGGCTGACCACGTTCTCCAGCACGGAATCGATGCGCGAGCAGCGCCGCCTCGACGTCGACGCCTGGCAATACAATCTGGCGCTGGCCGGCTTCATTCTCGTGACCCTGATCAGCGGCTTTCTCGCCTGGCGCGGCCTGCGCCAGGTCAGACGCGACGCCGACACCCTCTTCCTGCAGAAGGAACTGGCCGAGATCACGCTCAACTCCATCGGCGACGCTGTACTCACGACCGACGCGAACGGCCGGATCAAGTATCTCAATCCGGCCGCCGAGCGGTTGACCGGCTGGACCGACATCGAAGCACGCAACCAGCCGGTTGCGTCCGTGTTCCGCACGATCGACAGCAGCACCGACACTCCGGCCAGTCCCGTCAACCATTGTCTCGCCAAGGGCGAGGTGGTCAGCCTCGATGGCGATACGCTCATACAGCGCAGCGGCACCCGGATCACGATCGAGAACTCGGCCGTGCCCATCTGGTCGCGCACGGGCACGATGACCGGATGTGTCGTCATTTTCTATGACACGCATGCGAGTCGCCCGCACCAGCACCTGCTGGCGTATCACGTCTCGCGCGACGCGCTCACCGGTCTGCTCAACCGGCGCGAATTCGACCGCCGGCTCGGAAATCTGCTGAACGAGGCGCGCACGAACGGAACGCAGCACGTGCTGGCCTTCCTCGATCTCGATCAGTTCAAGGTGATCAACGATACCTGCGGACACCAGGCGGGCGACCGGCTGCTGCGCCAGATCGCCTACCTGCTGCAAAGCAGGATCCGCAGCGGCGACGTGCTGGCGCGCATCGGCGGCGACGAGTTCGGAATCCTCCTGATCGGCTGCACCTTGGAAAAGGGCGTGTCCCTTCTCGAGCGCCTGTGCACGATGATGGCCGGCTTCCGTTTCACCTTCGAGGGCAAGGCTTTCACGATCGGTGCAAGCATCGGCGCGGTTCCGGTCACCCCGGACAGTCCGGACAGTGTCGAGCTGCTCAGCGAGGCCGATGCCGCCTGCTACGTCGCCAAGGAGAAGGGCCGCAACCGCCTGCAGGTCTACGAGCCGAACGATCTGGCGGTCTTTCGCCGGCGTGGCGAAATGCGCTGGCTCCCGCGCATCAATCAGGCGCTCGACAGCGACGGCTTCGTTCTGTACGCACAGCGCCTGCAGCCACTGCAGGATGGCCTGCCCGAACGGCTGGAAATTCTCGTGCGTCTGCAGGACGTCGGCGGACTCCCGATCGGGCCCAGCACATTCATCAGCGCCGCCGAACGATACGGCCTGATGCCGCGCATCGACCAGTGGGTGATCCGGACCGTCTACGCACGGCTGCACGACTTTCTGCGCCGCAATCCCGACCTCATCATCAACATCAATCTGTCCGGCACCACCTTCGGCAGCCGGTCGACCCTGGACTTCATCGAGGACGCAAGCATCAGCGCCGGCATCGATCCTCGCCAGATCTGTTTCGAGATCACCGAGACCGCCGCCATTGCCAGCATGGACGTCACCATCGACGCGATGCGCCGCATCCGCGCGCTCGGATTTTCCTTTTCGCTCGATGATTTCGGCACCGGCCTGTCATCCTTCTCCTATCTGAAGGCCCTGCCCGTGCAGCAGATCAAGATCGGCGACAGCTACGTGCGCAACCTGCTCACCGATCCGCTCAGCCACTCGATCGTGCGTTCGGTCATCGACATCGGCAAGGTGCTCGACATCAACGTGTGCGCGGAATGCGTCGAGCGGGAAGAAATCCGCGTCGCCCTGCAACGCATGGGAGCCGGCTATGCCCAGGGCTACGCCGTGCAGCGCCCGGCGCCCCTGGCGGAGGTTCTGCAATGGATGCAGACCTATGCCCGGATCACGGCATGACCGAGAGGACAGGGCCCGGGCAGGAATTGCGGGGCGGGGCGGCTCGCCGGACGAAGATCCGGCAGCCTGAGAACGGCACGCGTGAATGACGCACGTCCGAAAAACATGGGGTGGGCGATGGGATTCGAACCCACGACAACCGGAATCACAATCCGGGACTCTACCCCTGAGCTACGCCCACCATTGAAACTGGCCTGCCCGACAGGATTCGAACCTGTGACCCTCAGCTTAGAAGGCTGATGCTCTATCCAACTGAGCTACGGGCAGAATCGCGTCGCGTATCAGGCAGTCGCGCGTTCGAAGCCATTCGACGAGGGCTTCGAGAACTGCGATGGTCGGGGCGAGAGGATTCGAACCTCCGACATCTTGCTCCCAAAGCAAGCACTC
>DAIUFU010000016.1:0-27253 GCA_036844405.1 Burkholderiaceae bacterium
CCTGCATCATCGCCAGGGTCGCGATGAACAGACGGCGAAAGAGCGCTTTCGAGGTGCGCCGGATCTGCTGTTCGCGTTCCTGCGCGGCAAAAGGCCGGGCGATATAGCCGACACGCGCAATCGCCGCGAGCAGGCCGGACAGGGGTGTGCGCTCCGGGTCCCAGCGCACATGCACGCGTTCTCCGGCCAGTTGCACGCGGACGTCGACGACCCCGGGCTCGCGCAGCAGCGTCTGTTCGAGCAGCCAGACGCAGGCGCCGCAGCGCAGCCCGTCGACCAGCAGGGTGGCTTCGCGCAGTGCTGCATGACCAGAGTCCGGCGCGCGCGCTCCCGCATCCGCGACCCGGTGCCGCGGGATGGCATCGGCGTGGTTGCGGTCGTCCCGTGTTGCACCGCTGGCGGCCGGCGCCGGTCGGCTGATGCGGGCGAGGATGTCCCGGTCGTCCCAGGCATCCAGTGCCGTCGCCCCGTCCGCTGCGGTGGCCGCCCGGGCCGGTTGCGTGCGCGTGCGGTAATAGTCGCTCAGTCCGGCCGCTTCGATCGCTTCGGCGACGGCCTTGCAGCCGGCGCAGCACATTTCGCGCTCGCTGCCCTCGATGCATGCACGCCAGGTGCCCGGTCGATCGACCGGTTCGTCGCAGTGAAAGCAGTTCACCGGAACCATTGCAGGCACAGGTCGACCGCCTGATGCAGGCCGGCGATCGGATCGAGACGCGCCAATCCGGCGACGCCCCAGACGGCGATCAGGATGCCGGCCGCGGCGCGTGCTCCGGGCCGGCCCAGCAGGTGGGCGCCGCGGTCGGCGGCCAGCCCGAGGGTGAGCAGGTTCGGCAGGGTGCCGAGGCCGAAGGCGAGCATGACAGCCGCGCCGCCCCGGGCACTGCCGCTCACCAGCGCAGCCGCCAGCGCGCCGTACACCATTCCGCACGGCACCCAGCCCCAGGCCGCGCCGGCGGCCAGCGCCCCGCGGATGCTGGTCGCGCCGAGCAGGCGCGAGGCCAGCGGAGCGATCCGTTTCCAGGCCGTCGTGCCGATGCGTTCGAGAAAGCGCAGGCGGCGAAAACCGCCGGTCAGCGCCAGGCCGAGCACGATCATCAGCACGCTGGCGGCCACGAAGACCACCTGCTGCACCGGCAGGATGTGTTCGGCCAGCCAGATTGCCGAACCGGCGGTGCCGGCCAGTGCGCCGGCACTTGCATAGCTGCCGATCCGCCCGGCGTTGTAGGCCAGTTGCAGCGTAACGCCCGAACGCGCGGCAATGGCGGCCGACCCGTCGGCGTGCGCCTGCACCGGCAGCATCCGGTGGCGTGTGCCCAGCAGGGCGACGATGCCGCCGCACATCGACGCACAGTGCACACCGCCGAACAGGCCGAGCAGGAAGAACGGAATCAGTGAAGTGTCCATGCGCCGGATATCATCCCGGGAACTGCTGAGGCCAACGCGATTCGCATCGGGGTTGCCGCAGGAAACAGGTTTTGTCGCGCAACTCCCCGTGCGGTCAAACGCGGATCCGGATGTCATCTGTCGATCCGGATCGATTGATGATAGTCGGTTTCAATGAGAGATTCCTGAGGCATGTCAAGAACCTTATGGACGGATGCAGATGGCGTGCCGCACACCCTCGACCAGCGCCATCTGCCGTTCGAGCGGCGCGAGATTGCGCTGCGCAGCGCTGTTGACTGCGAACAGGCCATTCGCGAGATGCAGGTGCGCGGTGCACCGCTCATTGGCGCCGTCGCGGCCTGGGGACTGGCACTCGCTGCCGCTGCCGATCCGTCGGACGAGGCCCTTGCCGCGGCCAGCCAGCGGCTTGCGGCCGCGCGGCCGACGGCAGTGAACCTGCGCTGGGCGCTGGATCGCGTACGTCGGCGTATCGAGGCCGCGCCGGCCGCACAGCGGGCCGCGCTCGCGCGTGCGGAGGCACAGGCTATCTGTGACGAGGATGTCGCGGTCAATCTGCGCATCGGTACGCACGGTGCGGAGTTGCTGCGCGCGCTGGAACGACGGACAGGCGAGCCGTCGCAAGCGGGCACGGACCACACCGCTCCGTCTCCGACACAGGACCGATCGTCGACAGCGGCGCTGGCGACATCGCCGGAGACCGCATCGCTGCGGCTGCTGACTCACTGCAACGCCGGCGGCATCGCCACCATCGAGCACGGGACGGCGCTGGCGCCGGTCCATCGCCTGCATGCCGAAGGCGTGCCGGTGCACGTCTGGGTCGACGAGACGCGACCGCGCAACCAGGGGGCACTGACCGCCATGGAACTGGCGGACCAGGGCATCGCGCATACCTTCATCGTCGACAATGCCGGCGGCTGGCTGATGCGCCAGGGGTTCGTCGATGCCGTCATCGTCGGATGCGATCGGGTCGCGGCCAACGGCGACGTCGCCAACAAGATCGGCACCTATCTGAAGGCGCTCGCGGCGCACGACAACGGCATTCCGTTCTACGTCGCCTGTCCGGTCTCGAGCATCGACCCGACGATTGCCGACGGCGCCTCGATTCCGGTCGAGGAGCGCGATGCCCGGGAAGTCACGCACGTCACCGGTATCGTCGACACTCCGTCGACACGACCGCCGACCTGGGTGCAGGCACGGGTGCTCGCGCCCGGCAGCCCGGCGGCCAATCCGGGCTTCGACGTCACGCCGGCGCGCCTGGTCACGGCGCTCATTACCGAACATGGAGTGTGCGAAGCGTCGCCGCAGGCCATTGCCGCCCTGCTGCGCACAGCCTCGACAGCGGCATCGGCCTTGGCATCGGTGCAGATCCGGCCGCCGGTCACGCCCGAAAACGATTCTGCCGCCCGCCAGGAGCGTTCATGACCGAGAACGACGCGCGCGCCGCGCTGATCGATGCCGCCCGCCGGATGGCACCGCTGGGCATCAATACCGGCCGTGCCGGCAATCTGTCGCTGCGCTGGCACCGTGGTGGCGAGGACGGCCTGCTGGTGACGCCGGGCGCACTTGCCTATGAGGATACGACGCTCGACGACATCGTCTGGCTGCCGTTGGCGGTGGCGGCCAACGAAGATCCGCGGGCCGCGCTGCCGGTACGCATGCACGGCACGCGCGCACCGTCATCGGAATGGCGCCTGCACCGCGACCTGTACCGCACGCGCGCCGATGCGCAGGCGATCGTGCACGCGCATCCGCCGCACGCGACGGCACTCGCCTGCCTGCCGCGCATTCATGCGTCCGGTATCCCGGCCTTTCATTACATGATCGCCGCGGCCGGCGGGCACGACATCCGCTGCGCGCCGTATGCCACATACGGTACGGCAGAACTGTCCCGGCATGCGCAGGCCGCGCTGCGCGATCGACGCGCCTGCCTGCTGGCGCAGCACGGCACGGTTGCGCTGGGTGCCAGTCTGGCGTCCGCGCTTGAACTCGTCGTCGAAGTCGAAGCGCTCGCGCGCATGTACTGGCTGGCGCTGCAGGTGGGCGAACCGGTCGTCCTCGGCGCGCCCGAAATGGACGAGGTGCTGGCCCGCTTCGCGCGCTACCGGCCCGATGCCACTGAGAACGTGTGAAGTAATCGGGCGCGGCCGATTACTTCACACGTTCTGACTCTTCAGCACCCGGGCCAGATACTGTCCGGTGACGCTTTCCGCCCGGGCCGCGACGTCTTCCGGCGTGCCGCTGGCGACCACCTGTCCGCCGCCGGCGCCGCCGGCCGGACCGAGGTCGATCAGCCAGTCGGCCGTCTTGATGACGTCCAGGTTGTGCTCGATGACGATGACGGTGTTGCCTCGATCGCGCAGCGCGTGGATGACCTTGAGCAGCAGCGCGATGTCGTGGAAATGCAGGCCGGTCGTCGGCTCGTCGAGAATGTAGAGCGTGCGGCCGGTGTCGCGTCGCGACAGTTCCTCGGCCAGCTTCACCCGCTGTGCTTCGCCGCCCGAGAGCGTCGTCGCGCTCTGGCCGAGACGGACATAGCCGAGCCCCGTTTCCTGCAGCGTCTCCAGTTTGCGCCGGATCGTCGGCACCGCCTCGAAAAAGGTCGCGGCCCGGTCGATGGTCATCTCCAGCACCTGCGCGATGTTGTGCCCCTTGTACTGCACTTCGAGGGTTTCGCGGTTGTAGCGCTGCCCGCTGCAGACTTCGCAGGTCACGTGCACGTCGGGCAGGAAATGCATTTCGACGCGCAGCACGCCGTCGCCCTGACAGGCTTCGCAGCGCCCGCCCTTGAGATTGAATGAGAAGCGGCCCGGTCCGTAGCCGCGCTCGCGCGCGATCGGCGTTTCCGCGAACAGTTCGCGGATCGGCGTGAACAGGCCGGTATAGGTGGCCGGATTCGATCTCGGCGTGCGCCCGATCGGGCTCTGGTCGACGGCGATGACCTTGTCGATCTGGTCGAGTCCGTCGATGCCGTCGTGTGGTGCGGGCGAGGTCGTCGCCCGGTGGATCGCGCGCGCGGCGGCGGCGTGCAGCGTGTCGTTGATGAGGGTCGACTTGCCGGAACCGGAGACACCGGTCACGCCGATCAGCAGGCCCAGCGGGATGGCGACGTCGATGTTCTTCAGATTGTTGCCGCGCGCGCCGCGGATCAGCAGTTCGCGCGGCCCGCGCGGCTTGCGTTGCGCCGGTACCTCGATGCGCAGCGCACCGGACAGATATTGCCCGGTCAGTGATCGGGGGCTGGCCTCGATCGCCCGCGCATCGCCCTGCGCGACGATCGAGCCGCCCTGCTCACCGGCGCCCGGGCCGAGATCGACGACGTGATCGGCAGCGCGGATGGCATCCTCGTCGTGCTCGACGACGATGACCGTGTTGCCCAGGTCGCGCAGGTGGCGCAGGGTGTCGAGCAGACGGTCGTTGTCGCGCTGGTGCAGTCCGATCGACGGTTCGTCCAGCACGTACAACACGCCGGTCAGGCCCGATCCGATCTGCGAGGCGAGGCGGATGCGCTGCGACTCGCCGCCGGACAGCGTGTCGGCCGGTCGATCGAGGGACAGATAGTCGAGCCCGACGTTGTTCAGAAAGCGCAGCCGCGCGGCGATTTCGCGCACGATGCGCTCGCCGACCACGCGGCGCGCCCCGGGGAGTTCGAGCGCATCGAACCAGGCCAGTGATTCGCGCAGCGTCCAGCCCGAGACCTCGTGAATCGTCCGGTCGGCGCCCGGCGGCCCGACGCGCACGCAGCGGGCATCGACACACAGGCGCGTACCGTCGCAGGTCGGGCAGCGGCGGGCGCTGACGTATTTCGCCAGTTCCTCGCGCACATGCGCCGAATCGGTTTCGCGATAACGGCGCTCCAGGTTCGGAATCACGCCTTCGAACGGATGCCGGCGCACGATCGAGGTGCCGGCGTCTCCGGGATAGGTGAAGGCGATTCGCTCCGCGCCCGATCCCTGCAGCACGACGTTGCGGATGGTCTCCGGCAGGCGTTCGAAAGGCGTCTCGACATCGAAGCCGTAATGCGCCGCCAGATCCTGGATCAGCCGGAAATAGAAGGCATTGCGCCGGTCCCAGCCACGGATCGCGCCGGACGCGAGACTCAGGCCCGGAAAGGCGACGACCCGTTCGGGATCGAAAACGGAGACCGTGCCGAGGCCGTCGCATTCGGGGCAGGCGCCCTGGCGGCTGTTGAACGAAAACAGGCGCGGTTCGAGTTCGGCCAGCGTGTAATCACAGACCGGGCAGGCGAAGCGGGCCGAAAAAAGATGCACGCCGTTGGCCGGGGGCATGCCGGCGTGCCCGCTTTCCTGGCGATCGAGTTCGATGGCCAGCGCGCGGTCGTCGCCCAGGCGCAGCGCGGTCTCGAACGATTCTGCCAGTCGCTGGCGCAGTGCCGGATGAACCTTGATCCGGTCGACGACGACGTCGATCGAGTGCCGATGCCGCGGATCCAGATCCGGGAACGAAACGCTGTCGAAGAGTTCGACGATCCGATCCTGGTCCTCCCGCGGGTTTTCGATGCTCTTCGTCGCACTTCCTGCATTGCCGCTGGCGCGCTGCCCCTGCGGGTGGTCCTCATCCGCATGCGTGCGGATGCGTACGCGCACGAAGCCCTGTGCCTGCAGCGCTTCGAGCCGTTCGCGCTGATCGCCGGTCTGTGCGCGCACGAGCGGCGCCAGGATCATCACGCGCGTTCCTTCCGGCAGCGCGAGCACGGCATCGACCATCTCGGAGACCGTCTGCGCGGTGAGCGCCCGGTCGGGGTGATGCGGGCAGTACGGCGTGCCGGTGCGCGCGTACAGCAGGCGCAGGTAATCGTTGATTTCCGTGACCGTGCCGACGGTCGAACGCGGATTGTGGCTGCCGGCCTTCTGTTCGATCGCGATGGCCGGCGACAGTCCCTCGATCAGATCGACGTCGGGCTTTTCCATGCGCTGCAGGAACTGGCGCGCATAGGTCGACAGCGACTCGACATAGCGCCGCTGCCCCTCGGCATAGAGCGTATCGAAAGCGAGCGAGGATTTTCCTGATCCGGACAGGCCGGTGATGACGACGAGCCGATGACGCGGCAGGTCGAGATCAATGTTTTTCAGGTTGTGGGTCCGGGCGCCGCGGATCCGGATCAAGTCCATGCGCTGTGTCGGTGGGCTCCTGGGAGACTCCCGGGGCATCAAAAGACAATCGACTAATATACCCGGTCATTTCCGGCTGCCCGATGCCCCCTCCCGATACCGATTCCCTTCCGGTTTCCGATCGACGCGGATCCGCTTCAGCGGCTTCGTCCAGCGACGCCGCACCGGACGCGCATGACGATCCGCGCATGACCCGCAGCGAACTGCGTTCGAGCGTCACGCTGGCGTCGATCTTCGCGCTGCGCATGCTCGGGCTGTTCCTCATCCTGCCGGTGTTCGCCGTTCACGCGCGCGGCATTCCGGGCGGCGACAATGCGATGCTGGTCGGCCTGGCACTCGGCATCTATGGCCTGACGCAGGCCGTGCTGCAGTTGCCGTTCGGCATGGCCTCCGACCGCTGGGGCCGCAAACCGGTGATTGCCGCGGGTCTGGGAATCTTCGCCGTCGGCAGCTTCGTCGCCGCCGCAGCCACCGGCATCGTCGGCACCATCGTCGGGCGCGCGCTGCAGGGTGCCGGTGCAGTGTCGGCAGCCATTACCGCCTTCGTCGCCGACAGCACGCGCGACAGTCAGCGCACCAAGGCGATGGCGATGGTGGGCGGCTCGATCGGCGTCACGTTTGCACTGGCGCTCGTCGGTGCGCCGATGCTGTATCGCCTGATCGGCATGTCCGGAATTTTTGCGCTCACCGGCGTCCTGGCGCTGGCGGCGATCGCGGTGGTGGTCTTCATCGTCCCGCCGGCGCCGCGCACGCTCGCCGCCGATGCCTCGCGCACGCCGCTGCGCGACGTCGTGCGCGAACCGGATCTGCTGCGGCTGAACTTCGGCATTTTCTCGCTGCACGCGGTGCAGATGGCGATGTTCGTCGTGCTGCCCACCTGGCTGGCCGATCGGGCCGGCATTCCGGTGAGCGCCCACTGGAAGATCTATCTGCCGGTCGTCGTGCTGTCCTTCGCGCTGATGCTGCCGCCGCTGATCTGGAGCGAACGGCGCGGCCGTCTGCGCGCCGTGTTCCTGTTCTCGATCGCGCTGGTGCTGGCGGTCGAACTGCTCTTCGTGACTCGGCCAAACGGCCTGCTACCTTTTGCGGGCTTGCTGCTGCTGTTCTTCGCGGGGTTCAATGTGCTCGAGGCGACGCTGCCGTCGCTGATCTCGCGGCTCGCACCGGCCGACGCCAAGGGCACGGCGCTGGGCGTCTACAACACGACGCAGTCGCTGGGCCTCTTTTTCGGCGGCGCGTTCGGCGGCTGGATACAGCAGCACTGGGGCCGTCCGGCCGTGTTTGCCGCCTGTGCGGTGCTGATGGCGGCCTGGCTCGTCGTGGCCTTCGGCCACCGGCGCTGGCCGGATTCGAAGCGGACATCCACACGTGGCTGAACGGGCCGCACGAACGCCAGCGCATACATCGTATTTCGGGAGGAAGACATGGCTTCGGTGAACAAGGTAATCCTGATCGGCAATCTCGGGCGCGACCCCGAACTGCGACGCACGGCCAGCGGCAATGCAATCTGCAATGTAACGATCGCAACCTCGCGCAACTGGAAGGAAAGGGACACCGGAGAACGACGCGAGGAGACCGAGTGGCACCGCGTGGTCTTCTTCGACCGGCTGGCCGAAATCGCCGGCGAATACCTGCGCAAGGGGCGCCCTGTCTACGTCGAGGGGCGCCTGAAGACACGCAAGTGGCAGGACCGGGAAGGGCAGGACCGCTATACGACCGAGATCGTCGTTGAGCAGATGCAGTTGCTTGGTTCGCGTGACGGCGGCGGTGGTGACTACGACGCCGGCTCCGCAGGCGGCTACGATGGCGGCGCAGGTGGTGGCCAGGGCGGACGGCAGTTCAGCGAGCGCCAGAGTGCTGCCCCCCGGGCGCCGGCGTCAGGTCCGACGGCGCCGCCGCCGCCCGGCGATTTTTCCGACATGGACGACGACATTCCCTTCTGAGCGGGCAACACCTGGCCAGTGCATGACGGGCAGAGTGCCGCCTGGCCACCTGCCCGATCGCCATCGTCCCGCGCGATCCGGTGTCGAGGTGCGATCAGCACCGGGCGTCGCTTTGTCCGCGCTCAGCGTGCCGCCCGGATCCGGCGCAGCTTGCCGCTGGCGCGTTCGGTTTCGGGTGTCCCTTCGTCCAGATGCAGACGGATCGGTGCGGTTGCTCCCTGGTTGACGAGGAAACGAAGGAGCGCATCGTGGGCCCGCTCGAAGGCAAGCAGCCGTGCCAGGGCATCCTCCGAATCGATGCGCAGATGCAGCTCGTCATGCGCAGTCTGCGTCAGCTGGAAGCGCGGCACGCTGCACTGTTCCTCCAGAACGGTCTCGATGGCCAGCGGCAGCACGCGCACGCACTGTCCACCGCTGTCCCTGAATTCGAGCATGTCGTCGGCGCGTCCGCCGACGCGCATCGTCGGGCACGGGTTGCCGCACGGACAGGGATCGGGATCGATCGTCACGCTGTCGCCTAGGTCGTAGCGCACGATCGGCTGCACGCGGTTGGCCAGATTCGTCACCAGTACCGTGTGCGATGCCTCGCCGGGCGCGACCGGCCGCATCTGCGCATCGACCGGCTCGAGCACGACCCAGTTGTCATGCAGGTGCAGCCGGCGTTCCCGGCAGGCGTGAGCGATGTTCAGGCACTCCGAAGCACCGTAGTCTTCGACGACGGCGCAGCCGAAGCTCTCCTCGATGAAGCGGCGATCGGTATCCGACAGCATTTCGCCGCCGCTCCACAGCGTATGCGGTGCAATCCGCAACCGACCGGCACGCTGCTCGTCGGCGAGCTGGCGCAGCACGGTCGGATAGCTGGCGATCGACGCCGGGTTCCACTCGGCCAGGCCGGCACGGATTTCGTCGAGTGGCGCGAGGATCGAGAAGACCCGCATCTGCGCGGCCAGCATCGGGTAGCGCCGGCGCAATCGTTCCCACCACACGAGACCGGCGAAATGCCCGCCGGTGGCGGCGACGAGCGCGAAGCGCTGCGGCATGAGCGTGAGCGTCTGCGGATCGGCGCCGGGAGCCGACGACAGCCGCGCACTGAGCAGTGCGCCGTAGACGGCGAGTGCTTCCTCGTCCTGGATGAAGATGCCCGGAATTCCGGAGGTGCCGGAACTGGTCCAGACGGCGAAGCGCCCGAGCCAGGACTCACCGATGCGCGCCGGATCGTCGACGAAGCGGCGCACGTCGCGCAGGTGAATGGTGGGGTCGGTGACCCAGTCATCGAAATGGGCCATCAGCGCCGCCTTGCCCGTGGGCGGCAACGCCTGCAAGGGGGCGTCCACCGGGATGCCCTGCCAGTGTCGCGCCAGATAAGGCGAGTGCGCGCGCGCGTGGGCGAGCAGTGCGCTCAGACGGGCCGCACGGCGCGTCTCGCGCTCCGATGGCGCGCTGAAGCGCTCCAGCCACATTTCCTGCAGCCGCGCGCTGCAGCGCAACCATTCATAGCCGCCACGCCACCATTCGAGCGGATCGGCACCGGTGAATGATCCGAAGGGATTCCAGTACGGAAATTCGAGGGGATTCTGGCTCGCCATCGGGTCGGCCTCCACCCAGTGGACGACGGTTTCACAGGTTCTTCACGGACAATCTAACCCCGGACCCGTTCGATGCCTTGATGCGGATCAGGCGCAGACGGTGGTTCCGGATCGCTTTTTCCCGCTCCGACCGCTCGTCCGGCGCCGGCGCGCGCGGTCCATGGTTCCGCTTCGCGCCTGCGCTACCATTGCGCCCGCGCGATGCCGTCCGGTATCGGCCGACCAGGAGTTGCTCCGATGCAGGTTGTGTGCCTCGATCTCGAGGGTGTGCTCGTTCCCGAGATCTGGATCGAATTTTCGCGTCGTACCGGAATTGCCGATTTCGCCCGCACGACACGAGATGAACCCGATTACGGCAAGCTGATGGACTATCGCATCGCCTTGCTGGCCAGGCATGAACTTGCGCTGGCCGACATCCGCCGGGTGATCGACGAGATGGGCCCACTGCCCGGGGCACGCGAGTTCCTCGATGATCTGCGCGCACGTTATCAGGTGGTCATCCTGTCGGATACCTTCTACGAATTCGCCGACCCGCTGATGCGCGCCCTCGGGCGTCCGACCCTGTTCTGCCATCGTCTCGACGTCGACGAGACCGGTTTCGTGCGCGGCTGGCATCTGCGCATGCCCGAGCAGAAGCGCGCAGCCGTCGAAGCACTGCAGAAACTGCAGTTTCGGGTGATTGCCGCCGGTGACTCGTACAACGATACCGGCATGCTGGCGGCGGCCGATGCCGGCTTCTTCATCCATCCGCCGGAATCGATCACCCGGCAGTTTCCGCAGTTTCCGGTCACGCGCAGCTACGAGGAATTGCGCGCTGCCATCGACGAGGCCGCCCGTCACCTGGCCGGTTGAGCACCGGGTCCCGCCTTCGGGCAGTGGAGCAAGGCCCGAAGCTTGTTTTCGCCGCAAGCGTCACCATTTTTACAGGTGTGGTTGTGCCGGTGCGGCCGACGTGCGCAGCAGGACAATTGCCTGGTCCGTTTGTTTCGGTCGCCCGTTGTTTTCACCTATGATTGAAGGTTCTCCGGAATTCGCCCGTGTTCCCGGGCGCATCACCGCCGATGGCGACGGGCCGAAGGCGTGCACGGTGCATCCGTACCGCCCGAGGCGGGGACGGCGAGCGCTGCCGGAGCCGCGCGGAGAACGGCGGGAGTGTCTGTGGTGCACTGGCGCGGGCGGGGATGCAGTTTCCATGGCGGCACAGCACATCGTTCTGTGTCCGTGAATGAAGAGCCGAAGAAATGCCGATTTATGAGTATCACTGCACCACTTGTGGTGCAAAAAAGGATGTTCTGCAGAAAATGTCCGATCCGGTCCTCACGGTGTGTCCGGAGTGTTCCGCCGAAACCTTTCACCGCGTGCTGACGGCGCCGGCCTTCCAGCTCAAGGGAACCGGCTGGTACGTGACCGATTTCCGCGACGGGCAGTCGAAGAAACCGACCGGAGCCGGCAACGGTGCCGGGGCGGGAGAAGCGTCGTCGAAGCCGGCAGCGGCGCCGGGCCCGGGAGCCGGCACGAAGGATGCCGGTTCATCGGCCGGCAGTACGCCGAAATCGGGTGAATCGAGCGCGACCGGGAGTGCCTGAGACGGCTGGCACAGCCGCAGGGGGCATGATGATGGACGCGGCAGCAGGGTTCGCAGCCATCGACGGATCGTGCGCACCGTCGGATCGCGCCGGATTGCACCGTACCTTCCGGGGCGTCCGCCACCGGCCTGAAGATCGCCGATGCGTAAATACCTGGTCACCGGGCTGCTGATCTGGATCCCGCTCGTCATCACGATCTGGGTGCTCAACCTGATCGTGGCCACGATGGATCAGAGTCTCGGCCTGCTGCCCGAGCAGCTGCACCCGCGCACCTGGATCGGTCACGACATCCCGGGCCTGGGTGCCGTCCTGACGATCGCCGTCGTCTTCATCACCGGGCTGGCTGCCCGCAACTTCATCGGCGAGCGCCTGCTCGCGTACTGGGAAGCACTGCTCGGGCGCATTCCGATCGTGCGTTCGATCTATTCGAGCGTCAAGCAGGTCAGCGACACCATTCTGTCGACTGATGGTCAGGCGTTCCGGCAGGCACTGCTGGTGCAGTATCCGCGCCCTGGCGTATGGACGATCGGTTTCGTCACTGGTGCGCCTGCCAGCGAGGTACGACGCCGGATCGAGTCGGACATGCTGTCGGTGTATGTTCCGACGACGCCGAACCCGACCTCGGGCTTCTTCCTGATGATGCCGCGCGAGCAGACCATCGAACTGGACATGAGTGTCGACCAGGCGCTCAAGTACGTCGTTTCCATGGGTGTGGTCGCACCGGCCGATTCCGCGGTGGCGCCGCACCGGCCGGCTGTCGGGTCGGAGCCGTGAACACGTGCGGCCCGCACGGGAGTGCACGAGGCGGGACGGTCCGGCACCGTTGCCGCCGCACTCCGGGCAGAAAAAGAACTGGTGCAACACACTGCTGCAACGAATTCGCCGCCCCGCGCGCGGCATCGACATGAAACCGGAGAAATGGATGCGGACCTGCTATACGGGGGAGCTCTCGACCGACCATCTGGACCAGGTGGTGACGCTGTGTGGCTGGGTGCATCGGCGGCGCGATCACGGCGGGGTGATCTTCATCGATCTGCGCGATCGCGAAGGGCTGGCCCAGGTCGTCTGCAACCCGGAGCGGGCTGATACCTTTGCCGTTGCCGAGCGCATCCGCAACGAGTTCTGCCTGCGGGTGACGGGCACGGTGCGCCGGCGCCCGGAAGGCACGGTCAATCCGAACCTGCGCAGCGGCGAAGTCGAACTGGTATGCGGGGAACTGGAAATCCTCAACCCCTCGATCACGCCGCCGTTCCAGCTCGATGACGAGAACCTGTCGGAGACGACGCGTCTGACGCATCGCGTGCTCGACCTGCGCCGGCCGGCGATGCAGCAGAACATGATGCTGCGCTACCGGGTGACGCGCGAAGTGCGCCGCTATCTCGACGACGAGGGCTTCATCGACATCGAGACACCGATGCTGACGCGCTCGACGCCCGAGGGGGCACGCGATTACCTGGTTCCGTCGCGTGTGCACCCGGGCGAGTTCTACGCCCTGCCGCAGTCGCCGCAGCTCTTCAAGCAGATGTTGATGGTCGCCGGTTTCGACCGTTATTACCAGATCGTCAAGTGCTTCCGCGACGAGGATCTGCGCGCGGATCGCCAGCCCGAATTCACGCAGATCGATTGCGAGACGTCCTTTCTCGGAGAGCAGGAGATCCGTGCCATTTTCGAGGGCATGATCCGGATGGTCTTTCGCAACGCCCTCGACGTCGAACTGCCCGATCCGTTCCCGGTGATGGGATACGCCGAGGCGATGCGCCGTTTCGGCTCGGACAAGCCGGACCTGCGGGTTACGCTCGAACTCACCGAACTGACCGACGTGATGCGCGACGTCGAGTTCAAGGTGTTCTCGGCGCCGGCCAATGCGAAGGACGGACGCGTGGCGGCCCTGCGCGTTCCGGGTGGCGGGGAGCTCACGCGCGGCGAGATCGATGCCTGGGGCCAGTTCGTGGCCGTCTACGGTGCGCGCGGACTGGCGTGGATCAAGGTGAACGATGCCGCGCGCGGACGCGAGGGCCTGCA
Organism: Burkholderiaceae bacterium; assembly: GCA_036844405.1. Classification (GTDB taxonomy): domain Bacteria; phylum Pseudomonadota; class Gammaproteobacteria; order Burkholderiales; family Burkholderiaceae_E; genus Zeimonas. The sequence goes on from DAIUFU010000016.1 coordinate 13,671, forward strand.
GTCGCCCATCGTCAAGAACCTGCACGATGCGGCCCTGGCGGCCATTCTCGAGCGCACCGGAGCCTGCGACGGCGACCTGATCTTCTTCGGCGCCGACCGGGCGAAGATCGTCGATGCCGCGCTCGGCGCATTGCGCACGAAGATCGGCCACTCGGCCTTCGGGCGCGCACACGGCGCGAGCACGACCGGCTGGTGCCCGGTCTGGATCACCGATTTTCCGATGTTCGAGTTCGATGACGAAGCCGGGCGCTGGGCAGCGATGCACCATCCGTTCACTTCGCCGCGCGACGGAGACGAGAACCTGCTCGAAACCGATCCGGGCCAATGCCGGGCGAAAGCCTACGATCTGGTGCTCAACGGCTGGGAAATCGGTGGCGGCTCGGTGCGGATCCACCGTGAGGAAGTCCAGGCCAAGGTGTTTCGGGCGCTGGGCATCGAGGAAGCGGAGGCGCGCGAGAAGTTCGGTTTTCTGCTCGACGCGCTGCAGTACGGCGCGCCGCCGCATGGCGGCATCGCCATCGGGCTCGACCGGCTGGTGACGCTGATGGCCGGCGCCGACTCGATTCGCGACGTCATTGCCTTTCCGAAGACGCAGCGCGCGCAGGATCTGCTCGTGCAGGCGCCGTCGGCCGTCGACGAGCAGCAGCTGCGGGAATTGCACGTGCGCCTGCGCAAGCCGGCGAAGGAAAGCGAGGCGGCGGGTACCGCGCCGGTTTCCGCTGCGTGAATACGCGGAAACCGGGCGTGAGGAAACCGGGTGCGAGGAAACCGTGGGGTGTAAGGAAACCATCATCGAGGTCACGAGTGAGAAGCTGTGAAGACCTGATCCGCCCGGGAGCGGATCACTGAAGAAACGCCATGCAGTACAAGATTCCGGAATCGGTGCTGGTCGTCATCCATACGGATGATCTGCAGGTGCTGCTGCTGGAGCGCGCCGATCATCCCGGTTACTGGCAGTCGGTGACCGGCAGCCGGGCGACGCCGGACGAAGCGCTGGTGGACACCTGCCGGCGCGAGGTGCGCGAGGAAACCGGGCTCGATGCCGATGGCCATGTCCTGTGCGACTGGCACCACGAGAACCGTTTCGAGATCTACCGCCACTGGCGCCAGCGGTATGCGCCGGGGGTCACGCACAATCTGGAACATGTGTTCGGCCTGTGCCTGGTGCACCCGCAGGCGGTACACCTGTCGCCGCGCGAGCATCTGCATTTCGACTGGCTGCCGTGGGAGCAGGCGGCCGAGCGCTGTTTTTCGTGGAGCAATGCGCAGGCGATCCGCGAACTGCCGCAACGGGTGGCGCAATGCAGGCGGTGAAGTCGTTGCTGCGTCCGGCCGTGTCCCGACAGGAGTCATCCCGGCGAACGGAGCGGCCCGCGAAATCCGGGAGCAGGAGCAAGGCGGAGAGTCCGCGCCCCCGTGAGGCAGCCCGCGTGCTGCCGGTGCGCGCAAGGACGTCGCCGCGGTTGCCGTCACTGGCGCCGGTGCCAGAGGATGCAACGGACGCCGACATCGAACCCGGCCAGCGGCTGCGGGTGGCCACCTACAACATCCACAAGGGTGTCCTGCGTGATTTCACCGGTCTGCGCCGCGTCGCGCGCATCCACGAATTGCGCGCACGCCTGCACGAACTCGACAGCGACCTGATCTTCCTGCAGGAAGTCCAGGGCCAGCATCAGCGCAATGCGCGCCGTTTTGCACACTGGCCGTCCGAGTCGCAGGAACTCTTCCTGTCGCGTTCGCCAACCACACGCCAGGCCTTCGAGACCGCGTATGGCCGCAATGCGAACTATCTGCACGGCCATCATGGCAATGCCCTGCTGTCGCGCTTTCCGATTGTCGGTCTGGAAAACCGCGACGTTTCCGACCACGCGCTTGAAAAGCGCGGTGTGCTGCACTGCCGGATCGCCTTCGGCGAGCGCCAGGTTCACTGTTTCGTCGTCCACTTCGGCCTGTTCGCCGCCAGCCGCGAGCGCCAGCTCGATGCGCTGCTTGCCTGGATCGATGCGGAAGTCGCTTCGGATCAACCGCTGATCGTCGCCGGCGACTTCAACGACTGGCGCAACGCGCTGTCGGAACGGCTGTGTTCCAGTGCCGGCCTGACGGAAGTATTCGATGTCGTGCATCCGCGGCCCGAGTCGTTGCAGAAAGCGGCCTACTTCGTGCGTGACCGCCTGAACAGTGTCGGAGCGGTCGCGCCGGTGCCGATGTCACTGCTGCCGCGCATGGTGCGCACGGCACGCACCTGGCCGGCGCTGGCGCCCTGGTTTCGCATGGACCGCATCTATCAGCGCGGCTTCCGGGTCAATACCGCCCGCGTGCTGCGCGGGCTCGAATGGGCGCGTCTGTCCGATCACAGCCCGCTGATCGCCGATCTCGAACTGCCCGACGCCGACGGGTGACCGGCGTGCCGGGCGGGCAGGTGCGGCTGCACTGGTACGGCAGTCTCAGGCCGCGCATGCGCCGCGGCCACGAGATCGAGTTGCTGGAGTCCGGCGAGCAGTATTTCCCCGCCCTGGCGCGTGCCATCGACCAGGCACGCGAGAGCGTGTTTCTCGAAACCTACATCTTCGAGGAGGATGCCAGCGGCCGCGCCGTCGGCGCTGCGCTCGAGCGCGCGGCACGGCGTGGCGTTCGCGTGCATGTCGTCGTCGATGGTTTCGGCAGTGCGCGCATGGCACCGCATTTCGTGCAGGCTCTGTGTGCGGCCGGCGTGCGCTTCGAGGTCTTCCGGCCCGAGCGGCGCCGCTGGTCACTGGATCGACAGCGTCTGCGGCGCATGCACCGCAAGATGGCGGTCATCGACGGCGCCCAGGCGTTCATCGGCGGCATCAACGTCCTCGACGATTTCCATGACCCGCGCCGCGGCGCGCTCCAACACCCGCGGCTCGATTACGCCGTGCGCGTGCGCGGCCCGCTGGTCGCATCGGCGCATCTGGCTGCCGTGCGCCTGTGGTGGGAGACGGCGACGGTCAACCGGGTGGCGCGCAGCCGTGCGCGCGCACAGCCGACTGGTGTGCCGCTGCAGTTTCCCGAATCGGTGCACAGCGACGTGTTTTCGTCGGGGCGAACGGGTGCCGCCCTGATGCTGCGGGACAATCTGCGCCATCGGCGCACGATCGAACGCGCCTATCTGCGCGCCATCGGCCGGGCGCGACACGAAGTGCTGATCGCCTGCGCCTATTTCTTCCCCGGACGCCGGTTCCGGCGTGCGCTGCTGTCCGCCGCACAGCGCGGCGTGCGCGTGCGCCTGCTGCTGCAGGGCCGGGTCGAGTACCGGCTGCAGTATTACGCAACGCGCGCGCTGTACGAACCGATGCTGCGTGCCGGCATCGAGATCATCGAGTACCGGCGCAGCTTCCTGCACGCCAAGGTGGCGGTGATCGATCGCTGGGCGACGGTCGGCTCGTCCAATATTGATCCGTTTTCGCTTCTGCTGGCGCGCGAGGCCAATGTGGCGATCGAGGACGAGCGCTTCGCCCGCCTGCTGCGCGAGCGGCTCGATCGGGCCATCCACGAAGGCGGGGTACGCATCGGTCTGGACAGCTACGCGCGGCGCGCCTGGACGACCCGGTTCAAGAACGCCGCCGCGCTCGCCCTGTTGCGCTTCGGTGTTGCCCTGTCGGGGCGCGGTGCAGAGTATTGACGCGTCGGTGCGCGCGCCCGGTCTCAGGAGGCTGCGCCGTCGCGCATCCGCTCCGCGGCAGCGAGGAAATCGAGCAGGATCGGCTCGCTGTCGAGCAGCGCCGGATCACCGCCGCGATGGAATTCCGGGTGCCATTGCACGCCCAGTGCATAGCCCGAGCCGCGCCAGCGGATCGCCTCGACGATGCCGTCGGCGCTCGAACGCGCGTCGACGACCAGGTCGCCGCCGAGCCGGTCGACCGCCTGATGGTGAATGCTGTTCACGCGCGCCGTGGCCAGCGGCGCATACAGTTCCGCCATGCGCGATCCGGGCTCGAAGCGGATTTCGTGCGACAGATGGTCGTAGAGTTCGGAGTCGACGTGGGCGATGGAGCCCGGACGCTGGCTGGCGATGTCCTGGATCAGCGTGCCGCCGAAGGCCACGTTCATCAGTTGCGCGCCGCGGCAGATGCCGAGCACCGGTCGGCCCTGCGCCATGAATTCGTGCAGCAGTTCCATCTCGTAACGGTCGCGCACGATGTCGCCCGACCATTCCTCACGCAGCGCCTCGGCGCCGTACAGGCCGGGACTGACGTCTGAGCCGCCCTGCAGCACCAGCCCGTCGAGTTCGCGCACGTAGCTGCTGACCGAGATGCCGCGGCGCGACATCTCGCCGCTCTTGCTCAGCGTCGGAATCATCAGCACCAGCGCACCGAGCGACATGATCCAGTGCGCGATCGACTGCTCGAGGTACTGGAGCACCTTGTTGTGGAAACCGAGTTCGCGTGGAGGTGCGTGCAGCAGACGAGCCGACAGTCCGATCTTCAGCGGCCGGGGAGGCATTGTTCGTCAACGGCTCCAGCGCAGGCACTGCTGGCGTACGACTTCGGACAACAGGTTCTCGCGCTCATACGTCTCGCGGATCCAGGTCGCGTCGTTGCCGAGCGTGTCGATGTCGTCCCGTACCTGCCGGCAGGCTTCTTCGGCACCGAGTTCGATCGCGTGCAGTTCGATCGCGTCGAGCGTTTCGGCGATGTCTTCGCGGATCGTGCGGTGGGTGCCGGTCTGCGGATCGACAAAGGTACCGTCGAAGCCGAAGCGGCACGCCTGGAAGCGATTGAAGGTGTAGACGAGGTAATCGTCCTCGGCCGGGCGAAACGGCTGCTCGAACGACAGCCAGCGCGCCACGCACTGGACGTAGGCCGCCAGCGCCGCCGCCTTCTCGATCGTCAGCGGCGTGTCGAGCACGCGCACTTCGATGGTGCCGAACTCGGGCTTGGGGCGGATGTCCCAGTAGAAATCCTTCATGCCCTGCACGACGCCGGTACGCGCCATCTTGTCGAAGTATTGTGAAAATTCGTCCCAGGTCAGCGTGAACGGCGCGCGCCCGGACAACGGAAAGGCAAAGACCGAATTCAGCCGCGCCGAGTGAAAGCCGGTATCGGTTCCCTGCACGAACGGAGACGAGGCCGACAGCGCGATGAAGTGCGGGATGAAGCGCGACAGCCCGTGCAGCAGCACGAGCGCCGCATCGGGGCCGGCGCAGCCGATGTGCACGTGCTGGCCGAAGATCGTGAACTGCTTCGACAGGTAGCCATACAGTTCGGACAGCATGTGAAAGCGCGGCATGTCCGAAATGCGCCGCTGGCTCCAGTCCTGGAAAGGGTGGGTGCCGCCGCCCGACAGGCCGATGTTCAGCTTGTTCGCGCACTGCACCAGCGCGTCACGGATTTCGGTCAGGTGGGCCCGCGCTTCGGCATAGTCGTGACAGATCCCCGTCGACAACTCGATCATGCTGCCGGTCATCTCGGGCTTGACCTCTCCGGGCAGCCGACGCTTCTCGACCAGTCGCAACAGATCCTGCGCACCATGCGTCAGATCGAAGTCGTGCGTATTGACGATCTGCAGTTCGAGCTCGATCCCGAGCGTCAGGGCGCGGGATTCGGCAAAGGGTTCCAGGGCCATCGGGTTCCTCCGTGCCGCGCTCCGCTGACTGCCGGCGGACGATACCGGTTGCGCTGCCCTGTGGTCGAGCGCGCCGGTCGCGGCGATGGGTCTTCAGTGAACGTTTTCCTCATGCACCCAGCGCAGCGCCAGATGGACCGCGATCGGGCCGATCAGTTCGAGAAAGGCGATCGCACTGAAGACGGTAGCCGTCAGGTTCGACGCGAATGCCGGGTACAGGTTCTGCAGTTCGCTCGTCATGACCAGTGCGGCGCCGGCCATCGGCACGAGCGTCACGCCCAGCGCCGTGCCCTGGCGCAGCGAGATGCCGCTCGGCGCCGCCAGCAGCACCGTGGCCAGCACCTTGGCAACGCTCCGGGCGACGATGACCACCAGGCCGAGCAGTGCGCCGGCCACCATCATCCTGACCGACCAGACCGATCCGGTGATGACGAACAGCATCAGCACCAGCGCGCCACCCGCGGTGCCGAAGTGGCGCGGCCAGATCCACGGCCGCTCGGTGCTGTTGCGCAACATGACGCCGGCCAGCAGCGGCACGAGCAGCGTCGACAGGTTCGCCATCTTGGTGATCGACAGCGCCAGCAGGATCATGCCGAGCAGCAGCAGGGTGGAGTTCTCGTTGCGCAGGTCGAAGCGGCGTGCGATCACGGATACGGAGAAGGCGAGCAGCGCGGCGACGATGGCCGAACCGGCCAGCAGGTAGAGCGGGTGCGCGAAGGCGCGCGTCATGCTGCCGATGTAGTCGGCCTGCAGCCAGGCAAAGATGAACTTGCTCGCGAGCACGGCATAGAACGTGTTGAGCCCGGTCAGCAGGATCATCCGTTCGGTCACCTGCCCCGAGGTCTCGAATTCGGCCGCCACCCGCATCACGACCGCCGGGGAAGTGCCGATGGCAATGGCGGCGATGGCCATGGCCGAATGGGTATCGACGCCGACGGCGCCAAGCGCGAGCCAGACCGCGCCGAAAGTGAGTGCGGCTTCGGCGAGGCTGGTGGCGAGCAGCCACGGGTTGGTGCGCAACCAGCGCAGATGGATCCGGCTGCCGAGTTCGAACAGCAGCAGCGCCAGCGCCAGATCGACGATCGAGCGCAGGCCCGGTTTGAGTGTCTCGCCCATCAGGCCGAGGTCGAGCCCGGCGACAATCGTGCCGACGGCCGCATAGCCGACCACGCGCGGCAGGCGCAGCATGCGGTAGACGAACTCGCCCAGCAGCGCGGCGATGACCAGCGCGAGCGATACCCAGAGAACGGCGTCGGCCGAAGGAGGCCAGGCCGGCAGGAAAAACAGGTCGGAGCGTGGATCGCCCGTCATCGGCACCTCCTGACCGGGTAGCACTGCGGGGATTCTTGTTCGTGTGCCTGCAGCGCACCAGGACCGCTGTCCGGCACCTGGCTGTCCCGGCGGGCCATTATACTCACCGGATACCGTGTTCCCCGCACTCCGTGGCTGGTCCGTCCAGAGGGCGTCACGAGGCGTTCGGTCCGACCGGGACTGCCGGTGACGACCGTTTCGCTCACGCCTTTGCGCAGGACCGGCATGGATGTCGGGATCGCCCGATCAGGACCGACGACCAGGATTGACGACATGCCACGCTACACACCACCCTTGCGCGACATGCAGTTCGTGCTGCATGAACTGCTCGATGTCGAAACGACCCTGAAAGCGCTGCCGCCCTATGCGGACACCGGTCGCGAACTGATCGACCAGGTCCTGGAAGAAGGCGGCAAGTTCTGCGCGGAGGTTCTCTTTCCGCTCAATCGCAGCGGCGACGAGGAAGGCTGCCGCTGGAAAGACGGCGAGGTGACGACGCCGGCCGGGTTCCGCGAGGCCTGGCAACAGTATCGCGAGGCTGGCTGGCCGACGCTGACCTGCGATCCGGAATACGGCGGCCAGGGGTTGCCGATGACGGTCGGCATCGCCTTCCAGGAACTGCTCAATTCGGCCAACCAGGCGTGGACGATGTATCCGGCGCTGGTCAGCGGCGCCTATTCCTGTCTGCACGCCAACGGCACGCCGGAGCAGCAGGCGCTGTATCTGTCGAAACTGGTCTCGGGCGAGTGGATGGCGACGATGTGCCTGACCGCGCCGCACTGCGGCACCGACCTGGGCATCCTGCGCACGCGCGCCGAGCCACAGGACGACGGCACGTACCGCATCACCGGCAACAAGATCTTCATTTCCGCCGGCGAGCACGACTGGGCCGACAACATCGTGCACCTGGTGCTCGCCCGCCTGCCCGATGCGCCGGCCGGCACGCGCGGCATCTCGCTGTTCGCGGTGCCGAAGTTCGTGCCCGACGCCGACGGCAGGCCCGGTACGCGCAACGCCGTGCACTGCGCGCGCATCGAGGAAAAAATGGGCATCCACGGCAACGCGACCTGCGCGCTCGACTTCGACGGTGCCGTCGGCACGCTGGTCGGCGAAGCGAACCGGGGCCTGCAGGCGATGTTCGTGATGATGAACGCGGCGCGCATCGGCGTCGGCATGCAGTCGCTCGGCCTGATGGAAGTCGCCTATCAGAATTCTCTCGACTATGCGAAGGAGCGCCTGCAGATGCGCTCGCTCACCGGAGTCAAGGCGCCCGATCAGCCGGCCGATCCGATCATCGTCCATCCCGACGTGCGGCGCATGCTGCTGACGCAGAAGGCGTGGGCCGAAGGCTCGCGTGCATTCGCCTTCTGGCTGGCACTGCAGGAGGATGTGGCGCGCACGCATCCGGACGAGACGGTGCGTGCCGATGCGAACGATGTGCTGGCACTGCTCACGCCGGTGGTCAAGGCCTTCCTCACCGACAACGGGTTCGTCGCCGTCAATCACGCATTGCAGGTCTACGGTGGGCACGGCTTCATCCGCGAGTGGGGGATGGAGCAGTACGTGCGCGATGCGCGCATCAACATGATCTACGAGGGCACCAACACCATCCAGGCGCTGGATCTGCTCGGGCGCAAGGTACTGCTCGACAACGGCGCGAAGCTGCGCAAGTTCGGTGCGCTGATCGACGCCTTCATCGACGAGCACGGCACCGACGAGGAGATGGCCGGGTTCATCAACCCGCTCGAGGATCTGCGCCAGAAGGTCGAAAAGCTGACGATGGAGATCGGCATGAAGGCGCTCGGCAACCCGGATGAAGCCGGGGCGGCAGCCGTCGACTATCTGCGCGTGATCGGTCATCTCGTCTTCGCCTGGTGCTGGGCGCGGATGGCGCGCGTTGCGCTGGATCATGCCGACGACGATGATCCGTTCTACCGCAGCAAGCTGGCGACGGCCCGCTTCTACTTCGCGAAGCTGCTGCCGGAGACGGCGGGCCTGATCCGCAGCATTCGCAGCGGCTCGTCCACCCTGATGGACGTCGAGGTCGACTGGTTCTGAGTCATTCCACCCCGGTGCGGGGGCCGGGTTCGCCTTGCCCCCGGGCTTTCCGGGCGCCGGACGGGTGGCACAGTGGCGGAAAGGCGGTAACAGTGGAAATCACGGGCATGGATGAGATGCATACAGACAGATTCCTCGTTCGCAGGGTGGCCGTGCTCGGCGCCGGCGTCATGGGCGCGCAGATTGCCGCGCATCTCGTCAATGCCGGCGTCGACGTCGTGCTGTTCGACCTGCCGGCGAAGGACGGGCCGAAGAACGGCATCGTCGAACGCGCCATCGCCGGCCTGAAGAAAATGAATCCGGCGCCGCTGGGCCATGCGAGCCTGGCGGAGCGCATCGTCGCGGCCAACTACGACGACGATCTCGAACAATTGGACGACTGCGATCTCGTCATCGAGGCGATCGCCGAGCGGCTGGACTGGAAGCTCGACCTGTACGCGAAGGTGGCGCCGGCGCTGGCCGGACACGCGATCTTCGCGACCAACACGTCCGGGCTGTCGATCGAGCGGCTGGCCGAGGGAATGCCGGAAGGCGTGCGTGCGCGCTTCTGCGGCGTGCACTTCTTCAATCCGCCGCGCTACATGCACCTGGTCGAGCTGATTGCCGCCCGTGCGACGGCTGCGGACGTCCTCGACCGCCTGGAAACCTTCCTGACGACGACGCTCGGCAAGGGCTGCATCCGCGCGAAGGACACGCCCAACTTCATCGCCAACCGGATCGGCATCTTCGGCGTGATTGCGGCCGTGCACGAGGCCGAAAAGGCGGGTCTGAGTGCCGATGTCGTCGACGATCTGACCGGTTCGAAACTCGGTCGTGCGAAGTCGGGCACCTTTCGCACGATCGATATCGTCGGGCTCGATACGGTCGGACACGTCCTGAAGACGATGCAGGACAACCTGGCGGACGATCCGTTCCATGCGCTCTACGGCACGCCCGCCGTCTTCACGACGCTGATCGGGCGCGGTGCGCTCGGGCAGAAGACCGGCGCCGGCTTCTACCGCAAGGAAGGCGGCCGCATCCTGCGCTTCGATGCCGCGACGGGCGAGTATGTCGCTGCCGGCGCGAAGGCGGCCGAGACGGTCGTGCGCATGCTGAAGAAAAAGAGCTGGGCCGAGCGCATCGCACTGCTGCGCGAATCGAAGAACCCGCAGGCCCGCTTCGTCTGGGCTCTGCTGCGCGACGGTTTCCAGTATGCGGCGGTCACGCTCGGCGAGATCGCCGACACGGCGCGTGAAGTCGATCTGGCGATGCGTTTCGGCTTCGGCATGCGCGAAGGGCCGTTCGAGATCTGGCAGCAGGCCGGCTGGGCGCAGGTTGCCGAATGGGTGCGCGCCGATATCGATGCCGGCGAAGCGCTGGCGCCGGTGCCGCTGCCCGACTGGGTTTTCACCGGGCCGGTGGCCGAGCGCGGCGGCGTGCATCAGTCGGAAGGCTCCTGGTCGCCGGCGCGTGGCGCATTCGTGGCGCGCACCGTGCAGCCGTTTCATCGCCGCCAGCTGTTTCCGGTGGCGCTGCACGGCGAGCAGGCGCCCGATCCGCATGCTGCCGGCACGACCGTGTTCGAAAACGATTCGATCCGGCTGTGGACGCTCGATGCGGCGCCGGACGCGCGCCAGTGCGAGGTGCTGATCGCGTCGATCCGCTCGAAGATGCACGCGATCGGCCCCAACGTCATCGACGGGCTGATGCAGGGCGTCGAACTGGCCGAGCAGCGCTATCGCGGACTCGTCGTCTGGTCGCCCGACGATCCGTTCTCGGTCGGCGCCGACCTGCAGGCAATGCTGCCGGTCTTCATGACCGGTGGCGCGAAGGCCGTCGAGCCGCTGGAGCGGCGTCTGCAGGAAGCGATGCTGCGTCTGCGCTACGCGCAGGTGCCGACGGTGGCCGCGGTCGCCGGCATGGCGCTGGGTGGCGGCTGCGAACTGGCGCTGTACTGCGCACGTCGCGTCGCGCATCTGGAAAGCTACATCGGGCTGGTCGAAGTCGGCGTCGGGCTCGTGCCCGGTGCCGGCGGCCTGACCCATGGTGCGCGTCGTGCGGCCGAAGCACAGCAGGCGGCGCCCGAGACCTATCTGCTGCATTTCCTGAAGAAATACTTCACGGCCGCGGCCATGGCCGAGGTGTCGAAGTCGGCGCTGGAGGCGCGCGCGGCGGGCTGGCTGCAGGATGCCGACGTCGTCGTCTTTCATCGGGACGAACTGCTGCACGTCGCGCTGAGCGAGGCGGTCGCGCTGAGCGAAGCGGCGTATCGTGCTCCGCCGCGGGCACGTTTCGCCGTCGGCGGGCGTTCCGTGCTGGCGACGATCGAGGCGCAACTCGTCAATCTGCGCGACGGTGGCTTCGCCAGCGAGCACGACGTGCATCTGGCACGCCTGATCGCCGAGGCGATGTGCGGTGGCGATGTCGACGAGGGCACGATCGTCGACGAGGAATGGATCATGCGTCTGGAGCGGCAGGCCTTCCTGTCGCTGCTGAACCATCCGAAGACGCAGCAGCGCGTGATGGGCATGCTGCAGACCGGCAAGCCGGTGCGGAACTAGGGACCGCCATGCCGGACAGGCCCGAAAGCGGACGCCGATGCGCAGCGCCAGGCTGCGTCCAGGCAGGGAAAGCAGTACAAAGCGTGGAGAAAGAGCAATGAGCCGACCGATTCGCGATGCCTATGTCGTGGCCGCCGTGCGCACGCCGATCGGCAAGGCGCCCCGGGGCATGTTCCGTCATCTGCGGCCGGATGATCTGCTCGTGCATGCGCTGCGCTCGGCGCTGGCGCAGGTGCCGTCGCTCGACACGGCACTGGTCGAGGACGTGATCGCCGGCTGTGCGATCCCGGAGGCGCAGCAGGGACTGAACGTGGCGCGCATCGGTGCACTGCTGTCCGGTCTGCCCGACACCGTGGCCGGTGTCACCGTCAACCGTTTCTGTGCCTCCGGCCTGACGGCAGTGGCGATGGCGGCCGACCGTATCCGCGTCGGCGAAGCCGACGTCATGATTGCCGCCGGCACCGAATCGATGAGCATGGTGCCGATGATGGGCAATCATCCGTCGATCAATCCGCGCGTCTTTGCCGACGACGGCAATATCGGCATCGCCTACGGCATGGGCCTGACCGGCGAGATGGTCGCGCAACAGTGGAAAGTCTCGCGCGAGGATCAGGATGCGTTTGCGCTGACATCGCACCAGAAGGCGATCGCCGCGCAGCAGGCGGGCGAATTCGCCGACGAGATCGCACCGATCGAGATCGCCACGCGTACAGCCGATCTCGCCCGGGGCGAAGTTGCCGTCGCCACGCGCACAGTCGCACTCGACGAAGGGCCGCGCGCCGACACCTCGCTCGAGGTGCTGGCGAAGCTGCGTCCGGTGTTTGCCGCTGCGCGCGGCCCCGACGGCAAGCCGACCGGCATGGGCAGCGTCACCGCCGGCAACAGCTCGCAGACGTCCGACGGCGCCGGTGCGCTGATTCTCGTCTCGGAGCCGATGCTCGAGCGTTTCTCGCTCAAGCCGCTGGCCCGTTTCGTCTCGTTCTCGGTGCGCGGCGTGCCGCCGAAGATCATGGGCATCGGCCCGAAGGAAGCGATTCCGGCCGCCCTGAAGAGCGCCGGACTGAAGCTCGACGACATCGGCTGGATCGAACTGAACGAGGCCTTCGCCGCGCAATCGCTCGCAGTGATCCGCGATCTCGGGCTCGACCCGACACGGGTCAATCCGATCGGCGGCGCGATCGCACTCGGCCACCCGCTTGGCGCCACCGGCGCCATCCGGTCGGCGACGGCAATTCACGGCATCCGTCGACGCCAGCTCAAGTACGGTATGGTGACGATGTGCGTCGGCACCGGCATGGGTGCTGCCGGCATCTTCGAGCGACTCTGAACGGGGCGGGCATGACGATCACGATCGAGGACAGGGATGCCGTGCGCGTGCTGCGCTTTGCGCGGCCCGAGCGCAGGAACGCGATCACCGCGCAGATGTATGCGCAACTGGCCGACGCGCTCGAACGCGCGGCGACAGCGGAAGCGGTGCAGGTCGTGCTCGTCACCGGCAGCGACGAGGCATTCACCGCCGGCAATGATCTGGCCGATTTCCTCGAAGAGCCGCCGACCGGCCCGGAAGCACCGGTATTTCGCTTCCTCGTCGCGCTTTCGTCCTTCCCCAAGCCGTTGATCGCCGCCGTGTGCGGCCCGGCCGTGGGAGTCGGCACGACGATGCTGCTGCACTGCGATCTCGTCTACGCCGGCGACAACGCCAGATTCGCGCTGCCCTTCGTGCATCTCGGCCTGTGTCCGGAAGGTGCCTCCAGCTATCTGCTGCCGGCCATTGTCGGCTACCAGCGCGCCGCCGAGAAACTGCTGCTGGGCGAACCTTTCGACGCCGCCGAAGCGAGGGAAATGGGGCTGGTCAACGGCGTGTTCGCTCCGTCCGAAACGGAAGCGCACGCATTCGAACAGGCGCGGAAGCTGGCGACGCGTCCGTCATCGTCCCTGCTCGCGACGAAGGCACTGCTCAAGAGCAGTTCGGCTGCGATCGTGCGCGAGCAGATGAACGAGGAAGGACGTCATTTCCTGCGCATGCTCGGTGAGCCGGCCGCGCGCGAGGCCTTCCGCGCCTTCCTCGAGAAGCGGCCGGCGGATTTC